>NZ_QAFW01000009.1 GCF_003057615.1 Metalysinibacillus jejuensis | reverse complement strand
ATTAAGCTCATGTTGCTGGCATCAATTTTGATGTCCAAAATTTTGTTTCAATTTAATGAAACGATTTATTGATTAACGTTTTGCTTGTTCAGTTTTCAAGGTTCATGTTTGCGTCGCTTGTTTCAGCGACTTTTTTTATAATAACACTAAGTGTTGTTTGTTGTCAACACTCTTTTTTATTTCTTTTCGTTAAGTCATTGCCCTAACGACAAATAGAATCATAACCCATATTCATTGTAATTGTCAACAGAAATAGAAAAAAAGATTTGTTTTTAAGATAGATTGTGGCTTGAACAAACCTTTCTTCCTATTATATGGCTACCATTGTTTTATTTTAACGGATTTACTTTGTAATAACGGTGCATAACTTCTCCACTTTTAGAGATGAAGGGTTCTACTATAATATATTCATTTTGAATTAAGTATTCCACAAACACTTCTAAGTCCTTAGAATAAAATTCTAACTCTGGATGTTCATGTAGCTCTTGAATTTTCCAGTACTCTTGAGCTTTCATAACTTCTATAATATGCGCAGCGCCGTCTTCCGTTCGTGAATGAATGAAAAATTCACTCGCTAAAAATAATAATTCTAACCTTTTAGGTAATGACTCTTCACTTAGCACTAGTTCTTCATACAATTTATAGATTGCTGGTTCAATTTCTTTTACTTGCGACCAAATCGACACTTCGGGATATCCTCCACTATCGATAACAGAAAGGCGTCCTAAATGATGTACAGATGACAGCACATGAATATAAGCGTCTAAATAGTTACCTTTGGCGTATTGTTCTTTTCCTTCTAAATAACGTCGAATTAATTTGGCAAACTGAATGCCTGTCTTCACATTACGTCCGTTGTAAGGGAATGTTTGCATCTGTAAACGTAAATTTTGCAAATAATCTTCACGTTCAAATAAAATCTCCCCAAACAGTACCCAGCTTATTACTTTACGATTGGAACCATTTTGTAACCATTTACGCAACATTTTTTCTGTTACAATATGTGTCGCTACTTTTTGCTCTCCAAGTATGTAATGTTTCGTTACAATAGGGGCTTTTGCTTTTTTAACAACGATAAGCAATATCGAATCAAATGTATCCGTAATATTACTCTCATTTTCTTTTATATCATATTGGATAATACCTAATGTTTTCGCTTTTTCGATGCGTTCTTGGTAAATTGGTCTTAATAAGTGATCCATTTTAAATTAACGCTCCTTATCCTTTAATTACTATAGAGCTACTTTCGACAAACCTTCATATTTCCCTTCTTTTTAACTCAATTTAAGCTTGAACTCTCTCACCACTTATCGACCTTACCATTTGATTGGAGTGGGAGACTCTAGTGTGACAATTGATTAGGCTATTTAAGCTTGGCCACTGTAAGTAGACGCTATCGTCAAGTAGTTCCTAATTCGAACGTTAAAAATCATCGGATTTAGCTAATGTGGTGAGTAGTTCACAAGCCTTTTATGTTATAGTAAACTTTAGACTGGAGGCTTAATATGTATGAAAAAATATAATAGTAAAATCAATAAAATACGTTCATTCGCGCTCTCACTCATTTTTATCGGTTTCGTCGTAATGTATGGCGCAATCTTTTTTAGAGAAAACCCTTGGCTAGTTGTGATTTTCATGTCACTTGGCCTACTATGCATCTTCGCTAGTACAGCTGTGTACTTATGGATTGGACTACTTTCTACTCGGGCAGTACAAGTAGCCTGTCCTAACTGTGGCAAACATACAAAAGTTCTAGGTCGCGTAGATATGTGTATGTATTGCAATGAGCCACTTACCTTAGATCCTACACTTGAAGGTAAAGATTTTGATCAATCTTACAACAAAAAGTCGTAAGTATACGAAAACCCCATTACCGACGTCAATCTGTTGGTAATGGGGTTTACTTAATTAACTTGATACCTTTTGTTTAGCTGCTAAACAAGCTGGGCACGTACCGTATAATTCAAGACGGTGAGAATTTACTTGGAAGCCTGTTACTTGAGAAGCACAATGTTCAATCTCATCTAGACCAGGATACTGGAAGTCTACGATTTTGCCGCAATCTTCACACATAATGTGATAATGATCATGCGTAACAAAATCAAAACGACTTGAAGCATCCCCGTAGTTTAACTCTTTAATTAGCCCCGCATCTTTAAACACGCGTAAATTATTATATACTGTAGCCACACTCATATTTGGAAATTTATCTTCCAAAGCTTTATAAATCTCATCAGCTGTTGGGTGTGACATAAATTGAATCATATACTCTAAAATCGCATGGCGCTGTGGGGTGATACGGATTCCTGCTTGTTTTAGCGTGTCTAACGCTTCAGTTAAATGCAATTCAGACATCGCCATACACCTCTCTTCATAGCAATTACTATTTTATAATCGTTATAATTAGTTTAGCTGACTGTGTCATTAGCTGTCAACTTTTAACTACGGGGGGTATAGCCAAGCGCACACTTAAGCGTTTAATTCACGTAAAGCTGTCAATACTTCGTCACTGTGATTTTTCACTTTTACTTTACGCCACTCCTCAACAATATTGCCCTCTTTATCAATTAGAAAAGTTGAGCGCTCAATCCCATAATATTCTTTGCCAAACATTTTTTTAAGCACCCACACACCGTATTGCTCACAAACTTCATGTGTCGTATCAGCTAACAAAGTAAATGGTAACGCGTGCTTTTCAATAAACTTTGTATGGCGTGCCTCATCATCTGCACTAACGCCTAAGATTACAGCATCGTACTCACCATACTGCGCACTGTCGTCTCGAAAATTACAAGCTTGCGTCGTACAACCTGGTGTCATGTCCTTAGGATAAAAGTATAAAACAACATTCTTTCCTAAAAAGTCATGTAAGCTAACAGGCTGACCATTTTGATTATTTAACGTAAAATTTGGTGCTAATTTTTTCATTTCATTTTCCTCCTTACTTATTCTACTTTAACTATGCCAACAATTACACTGACATTCAAATTGTTTGGCGAATTTGTTTTATTACGTCTACAATAGAAGAGAGTTATAACTAGGAGGAATTAGCATGAATTTTACTAAATCAGAAGCTTTATATGAAGAAGCACAAAAACATATTGTTGGTGGTGTTAACAGTCCATCACGTTCATATCGTGCTGTCGGTGGCGGTGCCCCTGTAGCAATGGAGCGTGGCGAGGGCGCTTACTTTTATGATATAGATGGCAATCGTTATATTGATTACTTAGCAGCTTACGGTCCTATCGTCACAGGGCATGCACACCCACATATTGCAGAAGCTATTACACGCGCAGCAACGACAGGTACATTATTTGGTACAGCTACAACGCATGAAGTGAAGTTTGCTAAAATGTTAAAAGAAGCTATCCCATCAATGGATAAAGTACGCTTTAACAATTCAGGTACTGAAGCTGTAATGACAACAATTCGTGTCGCTCGGGCTTATACAGGGCGCACAAAAATCATGAAATTTGCAGGTTGCTACCACGGTCACTTTGACTTAGTATTAGTTGCCGCTGGCTCTGGTCCTGCGACACTTGGCACACCTGACTCAGCAGGTGTAACGAAGGAAACAGCAGCTGAAGTTTTAACAGTACCTTTTAATGACCCAGAGGCATTTAAAGCTGCTATGAAAAAATGGGGTAATGAATTGGCTGCAATTTTAATCGAACCAATCGTTGGCAACTTCGGTATTGTCGAGCCTAACAAAGGCTTCCTTGAGCTAGTTCACGAGCTAGCGAAGGAATACGGAGCACTAACGATTCATGATGAAGTCATTACAGCTTTCCGCTTCCACTATGGTGCTGCGCAAACTTTACTTGGCTTAACGCCTGATTTAACAGCGCTTGGTAAAGTCATTGGTGGCGGTCTACCTATTGGTGCTTACGGTGGCCGTAAAGAAATTATGGATACTGTTGCTCCACTCGGTCCGGCTTACCAAGCTGGTACAATGGCTGGCAACCCTGCTTCAATGCAAGCAGGTATCGCTTGTCTAGAAGTATTACAAACACCTGGCATCTATGAAGAAATGGATCGCCTCGGCAAAATTTTAGGGGACGGCGTTGTAGCGCTAGCTAAAAAGCATGGCGTTACAGTTAGCGTTAACCGTGTTAAAGGTGCACTCGCGGTTTACTTTACAGATGAAGTTGTCGAAAACTACGAGCAAGCTGAAAACTCAGATGGCGAAATTTTTGGTCGCTTCTTTAAACTGATGTTACAACAAGGTGTTAACTTAGCGCCTTCACGCTATGAAGCTTGGTTTTTAACGACAGAACATACCGAAGAAGATATTAACGAAACACTGAGAGCCGTAGATTACGCCTTCTCACAATTATAATTTGGTAGCGGTTAACTTCGGTTGACCGCTACTCTTATTTTACGTTACATTTACAGTAATCATTGCACAGAGAGGATTAACCGTATGAAATTAGGTGCTCGCGTTCTTAAAACAGGAGTTGCTATTGTATTTGCTTTGTTTTTAGCAGAACTTTTTAATTTACCATCTCCTATTTTTGCAGGAATCGCCGCAATTTTTGCCATTCAACCTTCCATCTATCGTTCATATTTAACGATTATTGAACAAATGCAAGCGAACTTGATCGGTGCTACAATTGCTGTTATTTTCAGTTTAGTATTTGGTCACCAAATTGTAGCAATCGGTATCGCTGTTATTTTAACGATTAGTTTAATGCTGAAATTCGGGTTAGAAAAATCACTATCTTTAGCACTCGTAACCGTCGTAGCCATTATGGAAGTGCAGAGCGACGACTTTTTAACATTCGCCCTCATTCGTTTCGCTACTATTTTAGTGGGTGTGCTCGCCGCATTTGTCGTTAATTTGATTTTTATCCCGCCTCGCTATGAAACGAAGCTATTTAAAAAAATTTATTTTTTGCAAGATGACATTATTCGTTGGACACGCCTCGCGATTCGCCAAGCTTCTGAACACACTTCAACCAAAGCAGCACTCGCTAAATTTAAAGAACGTATGAACCGTGTAGAAACCTTTTATGGCTTTTATAAAGAAGAACGCAGTTATTTTAAGCATAAGAAATATGTCAAGGCACGAAAACTCGTTGTCTATCGCCAAATGATTACTACATCTAAAAAAAGTTTAGAGCTTTTACAACGACTGCATAAGCACGAAAACGAAATTGCTCAACTTCCCGAACAGTTTCATTTAATGATTCAAGAGCGTCTTGATTTTTTGCTCACTTACCACGAACAATTGCTGCTAAAATATACGGGCAAACTAAAGCCTGAGCATAGCGAGTGGTACGAGAAAACAGATTATATTCAGCGTACAGAGTTAATGGACATTTTTATCAAACAAATCTCAATTGCTTATGAGGAGGAAGAGACAGAGTTCTCTAGTTATCATTTACTTTATATTTTATCGCGCATTTTAGACTATGAAGAAAATTTAGAACACCTCGATACATTAATCGTTGCTTATCAAAATTATCATGGTGAAGAAATCAACTTAGAACTTGAAGATGAAGTATATTAAAAAAATAAATTAAAATGACCTGTACTGTTTGCTTTATTCAGTACAGGTCATTTCACTAAATATGGTAACTAATTTTTCATTTTAGGATCAAAAGCATCCCTTAAGCCATCTCCCATTAGATTAAAGCCTAATACTACTAACATAATAGATAGTCCCGGGAAAATCATTGTCCATGGAGCAGTAATGAAATAGCTGCGAGCATCCGCTAACATTTTACCCCATTCCGGTTGCGGTGGTTGAGCACCTAATCCTAAAAAACCTAAAGCTGCTGCTTCAATAATAGCTGTAGCAATAGCTAGTGTACCTTGTACAATAATAGGAGTCATTGCATTAGGCAAAATATGTGAAAATAAAATACGACGATCTGACATGCCAATCGCTTTTGCTGCTGTAATATACTCCTCCTCTTTAATGCTAAGTACCCTTGAACGAATAAGCCGACCAAAATTAGGCACGTTAATAATGGCAATCGCAATTAAAGCATTTTGTAAGGATGGCCCTAGTACCGCTACAATTGCAATCGCTAACAAAATACTCGGAAATGCTAATAAAATATCGAATAAACGAGAAATTATAGTATCTATCCAACGTCCATAATAGCCCGCCATAATACCTAGAAAGCTTCCTACAATTGCAGAGGCAATTACAGATAGAAACCCTACCAATAGTGAGATGCGCGCACCTAAAATAACACGTGAATAAACATCTCTGCCTAAATCATCCGTACCAAACCAATGCTCTGCAGAAGGTGGCTGCAGCTTATTCGCAAGCATTTGTTCATTGATACCTTGAGGTGCGAGCAGGGGGCCAAATATCGCTAAGCTCACAAAAAATAATACGAGCATTGCGCCAATGAGAGCAATTTTATTTTTCTTGAAGCTACGCCAACCATCTCGCCAAGGCCCAGACTTACGCTCTTTCACTTGCTTCTTAGGTGTTACAATTGCTTCAGACATTCGTCATCCCTCCTCATTTATACTTGATGCGCGGATCGATCGCACTATATAGAATATCTACCACCAAATTAATCATGACGAATAAAAACGCTATAATAAGTACACCAGATTGAATTACAGGATAGTCTCGAAAACCAATTGCATCATAGACATAACGCCCAACACCTGGCCAGCTAAATATCGTCTCTGTTAAAATTGCGCCACCTAGGAGCATACCCGACTGTAAACCAATTACAGTTAATACCGGAATAATGGCATTTTTTAATGCGTGCTTATACACTACGATAAACATTTTTTGCCCTTTGGCCCGCGCTGTACGCACATAGTCTGAGCGCATTACTTCTAACATACTTGAACGAGTCATACGTGCAATAATTGCCATTGGAATAGTAGCTAAAGCAACACCAGGTAAAATTAGATGCCTTATTGTCGTAATAAACTGATCGAAACGTCCTTGTATTAATGTGTCAATTAAATAAAAGTGCGTAATGCTAGTAACGGGATCCCTTACATCGCCTCGACCAGAAATGGGTAGCCAACCTAGTTCTGTACCAAATGCCCACTGTCCCATAAGCCCTAGCCAAAATATCGGTACTGATACGCCAATTAGCGCAATAACCATTGCCATATAATCAAACCAAGAATTTTGAAACCAAGCTGAAATAATACCTGCATTAACACCAATAACAATCGCAATAATCATCGCGAAAATAGCTAACTCTGCTGTTGCTGCAAGATAAGGGTAAATCTCTTCTGTTATCGGTACTTTAGTACGGATTGAATCACCTAAATCTCCCGTTAAAATACCACCTAGGTAATCAAAATATTGTACATACCAAGGGTTATCTAATCCTAAACTGGCGCGCAATGCCGCTTTCGCTTCTACAGTTGCTTGTTGTCCCAATATTACTTGAGCGGGATCACCAGGAATAGCACGAATCATAAGAAATACGATAAATGACATTCCGAACAAGACAGGGATTAATTGTAATAATCGTTTTCCAATATAGTGAAGCATACTCCTCACCTCTTTATAAATTCTTGTTGTTGGCAACTCCTATACAATAAAAGAAGGAAGGGAGGCTTCCCTTCCTTCTTTTTATCATTTCAGCTCTACTTCTAACAATTTATCTGAGCTAGTTGGATGTGCTACGTAGTTGCTTACCTTCGCTGTTGCCGCAAGTAATGGCGTTGAGTGTGCTAGCGGAATCCACGGTGCGTCCTCATGAATTATTTCTTGTGCTTTCTTGTACATCTCATTACGCTTAGCTTCATCTACTTCAGTCTGTGCATCTGTTAATAGTTTATGCAATTCATCATTTTTATAAAATGTGTAGTTATTGCTACCAATATTATCTTCATCTAATAATGTATAAAGGAAATTATCGGCATCACCATTATCACCTGTCCACCCTAATAAGAATGAGTCCGCGTCGCCTGCAGTTGCTTTCTCTAAATAAGTTGCCCACTCAAAAGATACAATTTTAGCCTTCAATCCTACATCTTCAAAGTTTTTTTGAATAGCTTCTGCAATTTTTTGCCCATCCGGCATATATGGTCGTGGTACTGGCATCGCCCATAGTTCAAATTCCTCACCATTATAGCCTGCTTCTTTTAATAATTCCTTCGCTTTTTCCGGATTATAACCATAGCCTTTAATATCTGAATTATGAGCTTCTAATACCGGTGGTAGTGGCGTATTAGCTACTTCCGCATATCCTTCAAAAAAAGCATCTACAATTGCTTGTTTATCCACAGCATAGTTTGCAGCTTGACGCACTAACTTATCGTCAAATGGTTTGCGTGAAACAGTTAAACCAAAATAGCCGACATTCATTGATGGGCGCTCGATTAATTGAAGTTGATCATTACCTTTAACACCTGCCGCATCTGATGGATTAATACCATCTGCTACATCAATACTACCAGCTGATAATTCATTTAAACGTGCTGAATTATCTGGTATTGCACGATAAATAATCTTATCTAGCTTAGGTAAACCTTCAACATGATAACCGTCAAACTTCTCAATTGTAATAGCATCATTACGCTTCCATTCTACAAATTTAAATGGTCCTGTACCTACTGGTGCTTCTGCCATTTTCTTTTCGTCTGCTTCAAAAGCTGTTGGACTTAGCATAGCAAACGCTGACATCGCAATATTACGTAAAAATGGTGCTTGCGGAGTACTTAGTTTAAAGACAACCGTATGTTCATCTTCCGCTGTTACGGATTCAATAACATCCTTTTCATCTAAACGAAACTGTGAGTGATAATACGCAAATTTATCATCGCCATTTTTCCAACGCTCTACGTTTTTTACAACAGCTTCTGCATTGAAGTCTGTATCATCATGGAATTTAACACCTTGCTTTAATTTAAAAGTGTATGTTAGTCCGTCATCACTTTTCTCCCAAGACTCTGCTAACAACGGATTTAACTCCATATTGTCTTTACCGAAATCTACTAAAGTTTCAGTGACATTTACAAGTACCTTATATGATTCACCATCTGTTACAATAGCAGGGTCAAGTGCAACAGAATCACCGCCACGACCAAAGACTAACGTGCCGCCTCCTTCGCCATTAGCGGTACCATCTGATGAACCATCTTTGTCACTACCTGTTTCTTTCCCCTTATCTCCACATGCAGCTAACATCATCGTCAAAGCTAAAATTGCTAATAGCCCTAACCTTCTCATTACTTTTTTATTCAAACTAACCCCTCCTTTGTTATCTATATCATTGCGTTCTGTCATATAAATGACAGGCGACAGAATGACCTGGTTTTACCGTTATCATTTGTGGTACTTGTTGTACACAGCGATCCATTTTAAATGGACAACGCGTATGAAATGCGCAACCACTAGGTGGATCAGATGCGCTTGGAATATCCCCCTCGAGTAGTGTTATTTCTCTTGAGAAATTAGGATCAGGCACTGGTACAGATGCTAATAAAGCTTGTGTATAAGGATGTAGTGGTTCTTCATAAAGCAGTTCACTTACCGCGAGCTCAACCATTTTGCCTAAATACATCACGCCAACACGATTACTAATATGACGTACTACCCCGAGATCATGCGCAATAAATATATAAGTAAGCCCTAAATCTTTTTGAAGCTTCTGCATAAGATTTAGCACTTGAGCTTGGATTGATACATCGAGCGCTGATACAGGCTCATCCGCGATAATTAGTTTGGGATTCGTCATTAATGCTCTTGCAATCCCTATCCGTTGCCGCTGCCCACCACTAAACTGATGAGGATAACGACTACTATGATAATCGCTCAACCCTACAATGTTTAAAAATTCCGAAACTTTAACTTTACGTTCTTTTGCATTACCTAACCCATGCACAATTAAAGGTTCTTCTAAAATTTTTCCAATAGTATGGCGCGGATTAAGCGAAGCATAAGGATCTTGAAACACCATTTGAATATCTCTACGCATAACCCGCATCTCTTGTTTAGAAAGTTTGCTAATTTGTTGCCCATTGATTTCGATACTGCCGTCTGTATAGTCAAGCAAACGCATAATGAGCCTTCCTGTTGTAGATTTGCCACACCCTGACTCCCCTACAATACCTAATGTTTCCCCTTCATAAACTTCAAAACTTACTCCGTCTACTGCTTTTATAACCCCTGTTTTACGTCCTAACATACCTGAATGAACAGGGAAATGTTTTTGTAAATTGTCTACTTTAATAAGTGGTCTTTTCATATTGTCACCTCCGCAGGTTCAACTAAGAAACAACGCGCTTTCTGCCCTTCTTTCGAAAGATATAGTTTTGGAGTTTCTTCTGTACAACGTGACATTACAAACTGACAGCGATCTGCAAAGCGACAGCCGACCTCTATAGTACCTGGCTTTGGTACATTCCCTGGTATGGAGTAAAGAGCATCCTTTTTAAAACGCATATCAGGAACAGATTGCAGCAACCCTTGTGTATAAGGATGAGCAGGACGATGAAATAAGTCTTGTACACTCGCTTCTTCCACAATTTGCCCTGCATACATTACAATTACGCGTTCACATGTTTCTGCAACTACACCTAGGTCGTGCGTAATGAGCAGAACAGCTGTATTGAGCTGTTCGTTTAAGTTTTTCATTAACTGTAAAATTTGTGCTTGAATAGTTACATCTAGTGCTGTTGTCGGCTCATCTGCAATTAATACTTTAGGATTGCATACTAAAGCCATTGCAATCATGACACGTTGCCGCATTCCTCCTGACAGCTGGTGGGGATAATCTTTTAATAGTGACTCCGCTCTCGGCAAGCCTACTAAAGTTAAAATTTCAATTGCACGCGCTTTCATTTGTTGCCGTGACCACTTTTTATGATGAATCCGAATAGCTTCGATCAATTGGTTACCTATTGTAAATAAGGGATTTAGCGATGTCATAGGTTCTTGAAAAATCATGGCGATATCCTTACCTCGAACATGACGCATCTCCTTATCTGTTAGCATCACAATATCTCGGTCCTCAAACAAAATTTGCCCATCAGTAATCTTGCCAGGTGGGCTTGGAATTAAGCGCATAATCGATAGTGAAGTAACGCTCTTTCCACTTCCAGATTCACCTACAATCCCTAGTATCTCTCCTTCATACATAGTAAAGCTAATATGATCTACAGCTGGGACAGCACCATCATCTGTGAAAAATGTTGTCTCAAGATTTATTATGTCTAGCACTTTTTTTCTCTCACTCATTTGCTCCGCCCCTATCAAAACAATAAAATCTGCTTAACAATCATAATATACTAAGTTTTCAGTGTTTTCTATATTTTTTCATAATTTGTTCACTTTTATTTTTTCATAAAAAAAACTAGCCCGCATTATGCGTAGCTAGTTTATATCGTTAAATCTTGAATTTTGTATAAATCATAATATGCACCTTGTTGATGAAGTAGTTGCTGATGTGTTCCTTGCTCTACAATCTCCCCATGTGAAATAACGATAATACGATCCGCATGAGTAATCGTCGACAAGCGATGAGCAATAATAATCGTCGTTCGATCTGCTGCTAGTCGCTCTACCGACTCTTGAATTAATGCTTCACTTTCTAAATCAAGCGCAGATGTCGCCTCGTCTAACACGAGAATAGCAGGATTTTTTAAAAATACACGTGCAATGGCAACGCGTTGCTTTTGACCACCTGATAGTTTCACACCTCGTTCTCCAACAGTAGTGTCGTACCCTTGTGGCAAGCTCATAATAAAATCATGAGCGTTGGCTGCTTTAGCTGCTGCAATCATCTGCTCTTCATTGGCATCAGGGCGACCCATTAAAATATTTTCGCGAATCGTATCACTAAATAAAATGGTATCTTGTAGCACTAAGCCAATTTGTGCACGTAAAGATTGGATTGTAATATCTCTCACATCTTTACCATCAATACACACTGCGCCTTCAGACACTTCATAAAAGCGTGGAATTAAATTAACAATAGTTGATTTACCACCGCCACTCATTCCGACAAAAGCTACAGTTTCTCCTGCGTTAACAGTAAAGTTAACGTCATGCAAAATTTCGCTGCCATCTGGATCATACTTAAAGCTCACATGCTCAAATGCAATATCGCCTCGTGCGCGCGTTAACTCGTGCGCGCCTTTTTTATCTTGGATTTCATGAGGCTCATCCATTAACTCAAACATACGGTCCATTGATGCAATGGCCTGTGTTAATGTTGTTGAAGCACTTACTAAACGACGCAACGGGCTATAAAGACGTTCAATATACGCAATAAACGCTACCATCGTACCAACAGATAGCTGTCCGTTAATGACTTGGTAGCCCGCGTAACCTATTACTAATAGAGGCGCTACATCTGTAATTGTATTAACTACAGCGAATGATTTAGCATTCCACCGTGTTTGTGTAAGTGAAGCATCTAAAAACTCACCATTTACTTTAGCAAAATTTTGTTGTTCTCGCTCTTCTAATGTAAAACTTTTAATAACGCTCATGCCTGCTACGCGCTCATGTAAATAACTTTGTACACTCGCTAATGACTTAGAGCGCTCACGTGTTAATGCGCGCAATTTCCCAAAAAAGTAACGCACACTTAGCGCATAAAACGGAAACACAATAAGCGCAACAATAGTTAACTCAACATTAAGCGTTAGCATAATACAAACAGCAATAATAATTGTCGCTAAATCGAGCCAAACATTCATAAGTCCTGTAACAACGAAATTTTTTGTTTGTTCTACATCATTAATTGTGCGCGAAATAATATCGCCTGTTCGTGAATTGGCATAAAAGCGTAAACTTAGCTTTTGCAAATGCTCATGTATTTCGCGCCGTATATCATAGAGCACTTTATTGCTGACATGCTGCGCTAAATATTGACGGAAATATTCAATAGGAGGACGGATAACAAAGAACACGAAAATCGTTCCACCTAGCCACCAAAATAATTGTGTTGTTTTTTCTGCGCTTGTCAAATCCGTAGCACCTATAATATCATCAATAACAATTTTAATAAGTAGCGGAATAAATAATGGGATAGCAAATTTTACAATACCGACGATAATTGTCACGACAACTTCCCATGTATACGGTTTAACAAAACGCATATAGCGTTTGATATTATCCAATTTTTCACGACCTTAGTATATAAAAATGGGCATCGCATAAATGCCGTACATTCCATTATACCAAAAAATTACCTAAAGCATAACTATCTTGCATAAACAACGAAATAAAAAAACATTCGCCTCTACTCGAGAGACGAATGTTTTTATTCCATATTCTCTTTAATCTCACGCTGTAAACGATAGCGGCTCGTCCACACATCAATAAAATCTGGCGCAAAAGGTCCTCTTTTTTGTTCAATCCAACTAATTAGTTTGTCTACGTTGCGCTTTAAAATTTTATCAATTACATTTGGATACGCCATTTCTCTTTTATGTTGTTCATACTCATCTTCATCTAATAATGTGTATGTCATATTAGGAAAAACTTTAATATCCAAATCATAATCGATATACTTAATCGCATCATTATCAAAAACAAACGGCGAGCTTAAATTACAGTAGTAATACACGCCGTCTTCTCGCAACATACAAATGACATTAAACCAATGTTCCGCATGAAAATAACAAATAGAAGGCTCTCTTGTTAGCCAGGTGCGTCCGTCAGATTCGGTTACAAGTGTACGTTCATTAGCACCAATCACGACGTTTTTTGTACCTTTTAAAATCATCGTCTCTTGCCATACACGGTGGATATGACCGTTGTGCTTGTAACTGTGAATTTGTACCGTTTCTCCTTCTATTGGTATTGCCATAAAACGCCCACCTTTACTGTTGCACTCTTTTTATACTTCATGTTCAATTATAGCAATCCTTGCAGTAAAGGTGTAGGGAGAAGTTCACAATTCTACTTGTTTCTTCACAGCATCGAGCACTTTTAGCATTGGTACAGGCATTGGCAAACGCTCAATTTCTTCAAGTGTTAACCATTTCCCTTCTTGTTGGACAGGCAGTTCAGTTGTAAGATAACTCTCAATATGCCAAACCAAATGGGAGAACACATGCTTAAAGTTTACTAAGGGCTCTCCAGTTTTGTAGCTCTCATACATAGGGAACTGCCATAAATTAGCGAGTAATCCATCTGCTGCACGTTGCTGTACAAAATACGTAGCACCACGTCGATGTACGACAACATCGTAATTTAATGCCTTTACTTTAGTTTTCTTTGTTTTAATCGGTAATACCTCAGGGTCACCCGCTTCAAAACCAAGGCAAAACTCACGTACAGGGCACAACAAGCAACTTGGTTTACCTTTAGTACAAATTAATGCACCTAGTTCCATTAATCCTTGATTAAAATAAGAAGGATTAGCTTCGTCAATGAGTGCCATTACAGCATCCTCAAATATCTTTTTCGTTTTAGGCTTACTAATATCCTCACGTATATTAAGCACCCGGCTTAAGACGCGCATCACGTTGCCATCGACTGCGTGCTCTGGCACACCGTAAGCAATACTCAATACAGCTCCTGCTGTGTAAGGTCCTACTCCTTTTAATTTAGCAATATCATGGCGTGTATTTGGTACAATACCTCCGTAGTTTTCAGATACTTCGCGCACTGCAGCTTGCAAATTACGGGCGCGTGAGTAATAACCTAACCCCTCCCAATGCTTTAATACTTCTTCTTCATCTGCATTAGCCAATGCTTCTATTGTAGGAAAGCTCATCATAAAGCGTTCGTAGTACGGAATTACTGTATCCACTCTCGTTTGTTGCAACATAATTTCGGATACCCAAATTTTATAAGGATCACGTGTCTTACGCCAAGGTAAATCTCGTTGCTCTTCACTAAACCAAGTCACTAAAGCTTCTTTAAATTGTTGCTTATAAGGGTAATTCATTGTAACCTCCGTTGTAAATCATTTAATTTAATAGGAAAAGAGTATACAATATATGTATACACGCTTGTTAGTAAATAAGGAGTTGTTTTTATGGATTCTGGTACACACTTAGTCATGGGTATTTCACTTGGCGGCTTAGCGCTCGTTGACCCTGTCGTCGCAAGCGAGCCTGCAACATTTACTGCAGTCATGGCTGGTATGATTATAGGTTCGCAAATTCCAGACATTGATACCGTTTTGAAATTACGCAATAATGCGGTTTATATTAGGCATCACCGAGGCATTACACATTCGATGCCAGCAGTAGTATTATGGCCGATTTTACTAACGATTATTTTATCGTTTATTATACCTGACGCCAACGTTTTACACTTATGGTTATGGACATTTTTAGCCGTGTTCTTACATGTATTTGTCGACATCTTTAACGCTTACGGTACACAAGCCTTGCGTCCGTTCTCTAAAAAATGGGTTGCCTTAGGCGTTATTAACACCTTTGACCCTATTATTTTTGGGATTCATTGCTTCGGCTTACTTTTTTGGGCTTTTGGGGCTAATCCTGTTATTACTTTTAGTATCATGTACGTTATTATTATCGGCTATTACATCGTGCGTTTTGCACTTCAAAAAGCGGTTAAACACGCGGTACATTCTGTTATTCAAGACGAAAATTTTGTTATTGTAGCGCCTACTATGCGTTTCTTTGAGTGGCGAGTAGCCGCTGCTTCTGACACTCACTATTATGTGGGTCGTGCATATCGTCGCTCTGTAACCATTTATGATAAATTTAAAATTCATCCTATTCCACAAACACCAATGGTACAAGCAGCTCTTAAGGATAGTAACCTTGATTCTTTTTTATCCTTTTCTCCGCTGTATCGCTGGGAAATTAGTGAACTAGAAAATGGTTTGACAGAAGTACGCCTAATTGATCTACGCTACCGTAGTGATAATCGCTACCCTTTCGTTGCTGTAGCGCATATGGACGAGGCTAATAATGTCGTAACGTCTTACACAGGTTGGATTTTTAGTGAAGATAAGCTTCAAAAGAAATTACAAATTGGCGCTAGCTAAATGATAGCAATAGAAAAAGTGAAATTGAGCCGTACTCAATTTCACTTTTTTATTAGTAGAATGCTGGTAGCCCAAACTAAACGTTACAAATTTTAATTTTCTAGTAATGCCGCAAACTTAGGATTTTTACTCGCAAACAAGTGCAACTTATCTCCGTAGCTTGTAATGAGTTGGTCCACTAGTTTTGCTGTATGCTCGGCACTTTTATACTCATAACCTGCTTTGGCAGAGCTTGCTTCATAGTCACTCCATAATAGCTCGACCCACGTGCGGGCGCGCTCCTCGCTCATTTCAGGATTCATACCCGCAAGCTTAGCTGTTAATTGCTCAATAAATTGTTGCATATTATTTTCCTACTTTCATTGGTGCTAACATCGAAATCGGAATCGCTTCCTCATATTTATCGCTACCCAAGCGGTAACCCCACGCAAAGCGTCCTTTTAGACGGTCTACTTTGAAAAACTCTCCTGGCGCACCATCTAAACGATACATCTCACCGACAACAATCGTTGCTGGATCTATTAAATACGCAGCTGCCATTAATGCTTTGCGCTCATACACCGCAAATTCATTTACAATGCCTAGTTGCTCAGCCTTACGTGCTTTTTCTTTTAAGTTAGCAATTTCCTGACGCAGTTCATGCTCGTCCATTGCAGCATATAACTCACTCATAGCGCACTCTCCTTTTGTTCAATAAACGTATCAATTATATCACTTGGGAAGCCCTTTTGGTACAATGCCTGCTTGACTTTCATTTTGAGTTCGTAGCCTGTTGCCTTGCGCGCATACTTATCCCAAATTTTATCACCTTGTTTTTCAATCATTGTATCCCAATCGTCCTCATCGCGTGTAATAGACGTTGCTGCAATCGCATCAGCAATCACCTCAAAGCTATAACCTTTACGCATTAAGTTATCCCTAATTTTTTGCTTTACTTGCGCTGGGGTTTTACTATGCTCACTACGCGCAACCTTTTGAGCGAGTTGTGTAGCAATCTCTACTTGCTCAGCGTACCCAAACTCATCAAGGACCGCTTCACGCGTTTGATCGCTAACCCCTTTACGCTTTAAGTCTTGTGCAATTGCTCGAGGCCCTTGCTTGGCCGCATTTTTTTTCGTATTCATAAAGGCTGTCGCAAACGCCTCATCATTTAAAAAGCCATAGTCTTTTAATTTCACGATGGCTTCTAATATTACAGCCTCGCCAAAGTCATCTTTCAATTTCTCCTTTACCTCATGCTCACTACGCATGCGGAAGGATAAAAAGTGAAGCGCGCGATTAAATGCCTTCCGAATTTCGTCCTCATAATTAATTTCTCCGATTTCTTCATTCGTTAGCACTTTATCCTTTGTTAACTCAAATTTAATTAACACTGCCTCATCTACAGGAAAAGCATACTCACCATCTAAAAAAATATTGTAACGCTCGGCATTATTTTTTTGTCGGGTAATTTTAGTAATAACACGCATAACCTCACCTCTCTATTTAGTTTAACAGATTTTTTACACATACTCTTCTATAATAACGGGTATAGTGAAGACGATAGTTTAATTACAAGGAGGATGTACTATGAAAGTTGTTATTTCAGGAGGAACTGGCTTTGTCGGGACAGCACTTACAACATTATTAAAAGAACAAGGTCACGACGTTATCATTTTAACGCGTAGCGAAAGTAAAGTGCAGGATGGTGTACAGTACGTACAGTGGCTAACGCCGACTAGCAACCCTGCTACTGAAATCAAGCAGGCAGATGCTTTTGTTAATCTTGCAGGTGTTTCACTTAATAGCGGTCGCTGGACTGAGAAGCGAAAGTTTGAGATTTATGACAGTCGTATGCAGGCGACAATTGCGATTGCCGAAATTATTGAGGCACTAGATACTAAACCTGAAGTACTTGTAAATGCGAGCGCTGTCGGTATTTACCCTACTTCAACATCTGCCATTTATACCGAATCGAGCAACGCGGTAGCAGATGATTTCCTCGGGAAAACTGTCCGCGATTGGGAGCGTATGGCGCACCGGATTGAACGTTTTGGTGTGCGTGTAGCTACAGGTCGCTTTGGCGTTATTTTAGGTCGGGACGAGGGTGCGCTTCCAATGATGGCATTGCCTTATAAAATGCATGTGGGGGGTGTTGTAGGCTCAGGTGAACAGTGGCTATCTTGGGTTCATATTACGGATGTAGCTCGCGCCTTATACTTTGCCATTATTACACCATCACTAGTAGGCTCCTTCAATATCACAGCACCTCAGCCACTTCGCATGAAAGACTTCTCTTACGTGCTTAGTACTGTACTTGAAGAAAGCGAATGGCTGCCAGTACCTGAATTGCCCTTAAAGTTAGCTCTAGGTGAACAAAGTAAACTTGTATTAGAGGGACAACATGTTCTAGCTAGTAAATTAGCACGTGAAGGCTTCAATTTCCGTTATGAAACGGCTTATGAAGCACTCTCAAACATTTACGGCTAAGCGGATATTCGTTATAATGAACGGATAATGAAAAAAGGACGTGGATTTTTTGACACAAACCATAATGAAAGTTGGACAGCGTTTTCCTTTAACGATTAAACGCCTCGGTATTAATGGAGAAGGTGTGGGCTTCTTTAAACGTAATGTTGTATTTGTTAAAGGCGCTATTCCTGGTGAAGTAGTAACAGCAGAAGTAACAAAGCTCTCAAATAATTTTGCTGAAGCTAAAATTGTAAAATTACGTGAAAAATCACCTGCTCGTCAAACGCCACCATGTGTCGTATATGAAGAGTGTGGCGGTTGCCAATTACAGCACATGACATATGATAAGCAACTTGTGGAAAAGCGCGATATCATTGTGCAAGCTATGGAGCGCTATGCAAGCCGCCTAGCTGAAACAACCAAGATTCGTCCAACGATTGGTATGGACGAACCTTGGCATTACCGTAATAAGAGTCAATTCCAAGTACGTAAAGAAGGTAAGCGTGTGTACGCTGGCTTATTTGCTTCAGGTACACATAAATTACTTAATATTAATGATTGTCTTGTACAACACCCTGTAACTTCTAAAATTACTGTAGCTACACGTAAAATTATTCAAAAACTTAACATCCCTGTTTATGACGGCAAATCATTAGACGGTATCATCCGTACAATTGTTGTGCGTACAGGTATTGCTACAGGGCAAACACAAGTTGTGTTAGTGACAACACGTAAAGATGTACCTCATTTAGAAGAGCTTGTAACACGTATGAAACGTGCAGATGATAGTATTGTCTCTATCACGCAAAACATTAATCGTGATAAAACAACATTAGTATTCGGTGAAGAAACGATTACCTTATTTGGTAAAGATACAATCCACGAAGAGCTAGGCGAGTTTGGCTTTGATTTATCATCACGCGCCTTCTTCCAACTGAATCCAAAACAAACGGTTAATTTGTATAATGAAATTAAAAAAGCAGCAGCACTTACTGGTGAAGAAACGGTTGTCGATGCTTATTGCGGCGTAGGTACAGTTGGCTTATGGCTTGCGAAAGATGCTAAAGAGGTGCGTGGTATGGATGTTATTCCAGACAGCGTACAAAATGCGCGCGACAACGCTAAAAAGCACGGTCTTACACATACAAAATATGTGACAGGTACAGCTGAGGATGTATTAGCTCGTTGGAAGAAAGAAGGCTTTACACCTGACGTTATTACAGTTGACCCACCACGTACAGGGCTTGCCCTTTCGTTTATTAATACCGTTAAAAGCTTAAAGCCACAACGCTTTGTCTATACTTCATGTAACCCTTCGACACTGGCGAAGGATTTAAATGAATTAGCTAAGTTATATAAAGTGGATTATATTCAACCCGTTGATATGTTCCCACAAACTTCTCAAATTGAAGCTGTTGTTAGCTTAAGCCTACGATAAAAAAAGCTTGCTTATTTCACCTATTGCTTTATAATAGGAATCTAGGTGCCAAACCTTAGTAACGAGCAATAGCTTGTTACAACCAAAGATGCCATAACAGCGCGGATAGCTGGGCATCTTTGTTTTTATGAGCGGGTGGATGAGCCCCGCTCTTTTTAATTTAATGAATTAAAGCCCTGATGACAGCTTGTCATCAGGGCTTATTTTATTGTTTACGTAACATACGTAAACCATTTAGTATTACTAAAATTGTACTACCTTCATGTCCGATAACACCGAGCGGTAAATCCACAACTTGTAAAAAGTTTGAGATAATAAGTGCCGCAATTACAGTGATAGAGAAAATGATATTTTGTTTTACAATACGTTGCATTTTTCGCGATAGCTTAATTGCATACGCAATTTTAGACAAATCGTTTTTCATTAACACTACGTCTGCTGTTTCTAGTGCAACATCCGTACCCTCACCCATCGCGATACCTGTTGTAGCAGTAGCTAGTGCTGGTGCATCATTAATACCGTCACCAACCATCCCTACAAACTTATCTTCTGCTAAATACTTTTTAATATGTGTTACTTTAGTTTCTGGTAAGCACTCAGCAACGTAGTCATCCACGCCTGCCTCTTTAGCAATAACGCGCGCTGTTGTTTCATTGTCACCTGTTAACATTACTACTTTAACGCCAAGCTCTTTTAAAGCAGCTATTGCCTCTTGTGCTTCCTTACGCACTGTATCCTTCAGTGCTACCATAGCTACAATGCCCTCAGCATCACTCATAAAGATAACTGTTTTACCTTCACTTGCTAAGCGAGCAGCTGCACCGTCTGCGAAAGCTTCTGCTCGTTCTTTACCTACAAAATCTGGTTTGCCTACTGTATAAGCATGATTATTAACTATAGCTTTTATGCCCCAACCTGGTACGTCTTCGATTTCGGGATGTACAAAGTCCGTTAAACCTTGTTGACGTGCATGCAGTGTGATTGCTTGCGCAAGTGGGTGATTGGACTGTGCTTCAATACTCGCCAGTGTTAACAATGCCTCTTCAAATGCTATACCATCGCGTACAAGTACATCTGTTACTTCTGGTTTACCTTGTGTTAATGTGCCTGTTTTATCAACTGCTAATACATTTAATACACTTAAGTGCTCAAGGTGTAAACCACCTTTAAACAAAATCCCGTTTTTTGCACCATTTGAAATGGCTGCAAGCGTTGCTGGCATAATTGATGCGACAAGCGCACAAGGCGATGCTACAACGAGTAACACCATCGCTCGATAAAATGTTGTTGTCCAATCCCAACCTAGTAAATAGTGGGGTAAGAACATCATGATAATTACTGTAATTAACACGACATTTACATATGTGCCTTCAAATTTTTCAATAAATTGTTGAGAAGGCGATTTTTCACTTTGTGCCGATTGCACTAGTGCGATAATTTTTTGGAATAATGTCTCGTCATTTGATTTAGTCATTTCCATCGTAATTGCACCATTCAAGTTAACAGTACCTGCAAAGACTTCATCATTTATGCCTTTTGATACAGGCAGTGGCTCTCCACTGATTGCAGCTTCATCTATAGATGTCGTCCCTTTAATAATTACACCGTCAGCTGGTACACGTTCACCTGGCTTTACAAGTAAGTGATCTCCTTTTGTTAATGTGCTAACTGCAACTTTCATCGGCTCAAAGCCTCCGCGCACTAACCATGCTTCTTCTGGTTGCATATCCATTAATGAAGAAATTTCACGATGACTTTTATTCATCGCATACGTTTCTAGCGCTCCACTCATCGCGAAGATAAAGATAAGTACTGCACCTTCAGCCCAGTAACCGATAATTGCTGAACCAACTGCTGCTAAAATCATCAGTAACTCTACATTTAAACGTTTATCTACTAGCGTATCCTCTATCCCTTCTTTTGCTTTAGCAAAGCCTCCTATAATGAAAGCAGTGAGATAAGCTACAACAGCTGATGTATGTAAACCAACGGTGTCTAAACGCCATGCGATTAAAATAATGATACCTGAAATAATAGCAGCAATTAATTCCTTATGCTCGACTATTTTCTCATTTAATGATAACTTTTCTCGTTTAGATTTATTCATAACATCCTCCTTGATAATGAATTTCAATTTCAAAAGCCTTAAAATACAATGTTAACAATTTTTTTATAGACTGATTTCCCTTTCATTACTTTATAATTATTATAACAAAGAAAAAGTTACAATCAACCATTTTATACCGATAAATATTATCATTGAACAGCAAAAAAGCGCTATCCCTTGATACATAAAGGATAGCGCGAAAAAATATTTTTATTTTATATCATTTTAATATTAGAATACGCGTTCAGCGTGCATAGCTAGCTTTTCTAAAGACGATTTATCTACATCCGCATGCAATGAATTACCGTGAGAATCCATTGTTACTACTGCAGTAAAGTCTTCTACCGCTAAATGCCACATTGCTTCAGGAATCCCAAACTCCATTAAGTCAACACCGTCTACAGATTTAATGCAATCTGCGTAATATTGTGCAGCGCCACCGATAGCGTTTAAATACACACCACCATGTTCTTCAAGCGCTTTTAATGTTTTAGGCCCCATACCACCTTTACCGATAACAGCACGAATGCCATAACGCTTCATAATATCACCTTGGTACGGCTCCTCACGAATTGAAGTTGTTGGACCAGCAGCTTTTACTGTCCAGTTATCATTATCGTCTTTTGCCATTACAGGACCACAGTGATAAATAATTTGACCATTTAAATCTACTGGTGCTTCAACGCCTTCACCCATTAAATGATGGTGAATTGCATCACGGCCCGTGTACATACGACCTGTGATTGACACAACGTCCCCTACGTTTAATGAACGAATTTGTTCTTCCGTAATTGGTGCTTGTAGTTTCACGACTTTATTGCCTGTATTTTCGGTAGCTACATCATCTTTAAATGTAATTTTTTCACCATCTTGATAATGCCAGTTCATAATTTCGCCAGTTTCAGCATTAATGTCAATTGCCATACGACGGTAAGCCCAGCAGTTATATGCTACTGATACATAAAATGATGCAGGAATACGGTTCATGACACCGATTTTACAGCCTAATAAAGTTGCTTCCCCACCGAAGCCCATCGTACCAATACCGAATGTATTTGATGTTTTAACAATGTAATCTTCTAGTTTTGCAAGGTCAGCATTAAGGTTTGTATCATCCACACTGCGGAATAATTGTTCTTTTGCCAGATCATAACCAGATGAACGGTCCCCACCAATACCTACACCGATAAAGCCTGCAGAACAGCCTTGACCTTGTGCTTGGTATACTGAATGTAAAATACACTTACGAATGCCGTCTAAATCACGACCTGCACGTCCTAAGCCTTCAAGCTCTGTTGGTAAGCTGTATTGAATGTTTTTGTTCTCACAGCCGCCACCTTTAAGGATAAGTTTTACTTCTACATAATCTTTTTCCCATTGTTCATACTTAATTACTGGTAAACCGTTACCTAAGTTATCACCGCTATTTTCACCTGTAAGTGAATCTACTGAGTTCGGTCGAAGTTTAGCATCTTTTGTTGCTTGTGCAATCGCTTTCTTAATTACCGATGTGATTTCCATTTGGTTTACGCCAACAGGAGTTTTAATTTTAAATGTTGGTAACCCTGTATCTTGACAGATTGGTGACACATTATCTTCTGCCATTACGATATTATTTGTGATTGTGTCTAAACTCATAGCTGCACGTGTGCCTGCGTTTTCTGCTTCTTTTGCTGCTTTAATTGCACGGCGCACGTCTTTCGGTAAGTTTGTTGATGTTTCTGTCACTAAATCGTAAATACTTTTTTCCAATGTCGCTAAGTTCATGGATTATTTTCCCCCTGTAAAAAATAATAGTTACATCCTTACTTAGTATACTACCTTCTCGGTACGAAAAAAAGAGCACAGGCTTGTGCTCTTTAAACTTTACACTTCTTTCATTTTCTCTTCTAGTTCATCCATCATCGAAATTAAACGATCAATATCTTCAACTTGAGTTGTTGCTGGATCCATTTCATCTAATACTGTTAAAAAGTTTTCAAGACGTTCTTTTAAATAGTTTACTTTAGTTGTTTCTGACATTGTTACGCACCTCTCTCATACTTTCATCGTAAAATAAAACATTACTAAAAAAATGAGTCTAAAGCATCAACTATTTCAAAAAATGATGGCATTCTTTCATTAAGAAACAAATTTCAGACCAACTACACCAATAACAATTAAAATCACACTAATTATACGTCCCATACTTTTAGATTCACCGAAGAAAATCATATTAATAATTACAGCACCTGCTGTACCGATACCAATCCAAACAGCATAAGCAATACTTACTTGTAAATATTCAAACGAGAAATATAGTAACGCAAAAGCGCCACCAAAACCAAGTAAATAAATAAAACCATTGAACATATTTTTTTGTTCACTGTATTTTTTTAAACCAATTACACCTAAAAATTCAAATGCTGCCGCAAGTATTACTAAAATCCAGCCAAGTGTAGCTGCTGATAAACCCGGCACCGTCTCTATAACAAAGTCTAAGGTAGCTGCTGTTTCTATCGTCGTCATATTAAGCTACCCCTTTCGCTTTTTTCTCATCTAAACTATCTGCAATATTGAGCCCCATAACTCCAATTACGATAACTACAATAAATAAAATTTTTGCTAAGCTTAACGTTTGTCCAAAAAATAAAACATCCATTAAAGCTACTCCTACCGTGCCAATCCCTGCAAAGATGGCATATACCGTACCTGTTGGTAAACATTCGCATGCCTTCGTTAAAAAGTGAAAATCCACAAAAATGAAGAACACAATAAAAATCCAATGCCACCAAGCTGAAGCTACATTGAAGCCAAAAATCCATACAAGTTCAAAAAAACTTGTGGCGGCTACATATAACCACGCTCTTTCCTTAACTGTTTTCATTCTAAAACTCCTTTATTTTTTCAGGGCATGATATAACAACTCAAAAACTTGTTGTTGTTGTGCTTTCGCGTGTTGCTGTGCATCGCTATCATATAAATAAATTTGCTCTGCCGCTGATTCAATTACACCTATCATTAATTTTGATACGGCTTCTGGTTGAACAGTTGATCTTACAAAACCTGCTGCTTGTGCATTCATCAACCAGCTTTGCAACCACTCATAAATCGGCGCATAAACCGTTTCCCATTCTTTTAAATGCTCAGTCGCTGCAAGACCAGCATAAATTAAAGCCTGAATGTCATGATAGTTGCGTGCTACTTCAAAAATCGCTTTGATAATTTGCTGTAACTGCACTTCAGCAGTCGCTTGCTCATCTACTGTTTGGTTTACAACATCTAATGTTTTATGTACCATCACTTCAGCAATAGCAGGCATTAATGACCACTTTGATGGAAAATATAAATAAAAAGTGCCTTGGGCAATTCCAGCACGCCGCACAATATCAGATATGGTTGCTTTATGCACACCATTTTCCTTAAAAGCTTCGATTGCAGCTTGTACAATTCCATCCTTTTTACTCATGCCACCCCTCCTGACTGACTGTCATTCATTTTACACGAGTTCTTACGTTTTTGCAAAGAAAATAACGAGGAGCTAAGTAGCACCTCGTTATTTATTACTCTACTGTTACTCTTATTGGTGCAATTTGAAGGGATGGACTCGCTACACGCCCAAAGCCATTATACGTATCGTCTGCAACTTCTTGAATATTATTAAGCATATCAAAAAAGTTACTCGCAATCGTCATTTGCTTAGTAGGCCCTATAATTTTTCCGTCTTCAATATAAAAGCCGCTCGCTGCAACCGAAAAATCCCCGGATATCGTATTAGCACCTGCATGTAAGCCTGCTAAATTTGTAATCATAACACCCTTTGTCATCCCTTGAATAAGTTGATTTTTTGTTGCTGATCCTCGCTCTACGACAAACATATGAGGTGCAATAGCAATCGTCCCCTTATAAGATGGTTTAAATGCATGACCTGTCGTTTCAATCCCTTCTTCTTGCGCTGTGCGACGATTGTGCAATAACGTTTGTAACACACCTTCTTTAATAATAGCTAGTGGTTGTGTAGCCACGCCTTCTGCATCAAAAGTTGTTTTATTTAATGAAGTAGGATAGCGAGGGTTATCAATAATAGTTAACTTATTTGTCGCTATTTTTTGTCCCACTTTCCCCTGTAAACGAGACATACCTTTTTGTGCCTCCTCAGCTGAGAATGCGCCGGTAAAAGCATTAAGTAATGATGTTGCCGCTTCATTTTCCATAATGACAGGATACTTTGCCGAAGGAATGGATTGCCCGCCTAAACTTGTGATAGCTTGCATAGCTACTCGCTCAGCAAATTTCTCACTTGTAAACGCTTGTAAATCTTCTATGATGGCTACTTCTCCGCCTGTTTTAGTTTCGCCGTTGGCCATCGCTACTGCATTAGCAAAAATAATAAGCCCATTACTCTTTTCGTGTAGCTCTAATCCTTTAGCATTTAATAAATGACGCTCACCCGTAAAGAGTTGCATCTGGCAATAACTCACGCGTTTAATGCGCGTATCTATAGCTAATATTTGCTGTTCTACACGCTGTAACGTTTCAATCATCATAGGAGGTGTCACTTGCTCTAGTGAAGCGTGATAAAAATTAGCCTTAGCATAATGTTCGCTTCCTGCAAAGCTTGTCGCTGTATCTTCAATTTCTAAGATGCTCGCATTCTTTTTGACCGCTTCGATTAAAAACTGAATAGAGTCTTGTTCGATTTTTTCGGTATAGGCATAGCCCATTTTTTCTTGGTAACGCGCTCTAAAACTAACGCCACCTTCTTCCGATGTTTCGTACGTGTCTAATTTATTATCATTTACTTTAATACGTATCGCTGAACCAAATTCAGCGTATACTTCAGCATCACTTAATCCTTGCGCTGTCGCTTGTTTAAGTAGCTGCTGTTGAAATTGTATGCGCTCCATTATTTCCCCTCCTTCGTTCCGCCAACGGTCATTTGGCTAACGCGAATCATTGGTTGTCCTACGTTAACAGGTATGCTACCACTTAGCGAACCACACATCCCGGCGCCATGCGCTAAATTATTTCCTACAAGATCAATGTTATATAAGGTTTCAGCACCATTACCAATTAAAGTAGCGCCTTTAATTGGCGCTTTAATTTCACCATTCTCTACGATATAGCCTTCCATTACCGCAAAGTTATAATCACCTGTTGCAGGATTTACAGAGCCGCCACCCATATATTTTGCATAAATTCCATACGCTGTTGCCTTAATAATATCTTCTGGCTTCGTCGTGCCATTAGCGATAAATGTATTAGTCATACGCGAAGTTGGATTGTAGCGATAGGATTGACGACGTGAAGAACCTGTCGCCGCTGTATTCATGCGACGCGCATTAAATTTATCTACTAAATAACCTTGTAAAATACCGTCTTTAATTAACGTATTACGACGGGTTTTTTCACCTTCATCATCCACATTTAAAGAACCCCATTCATTCGGAAGTGTACCGTCATCAATATAGGTAACTAAGTCTGATGCTACTTTTTCTCCGATACGGTTGGCAAACACAGAGTTATTTTTAGCTACGGCAGTTGCTTCGAGACCATGACCACAAGCCTCATGAAAAATAACACCGCCAAATTCATTATCAATAATGACTGGAAATTTCCCACTTGGACACTCCTTAGCTCCAAGCATCGTTACCGCAATGCGCGCCGCTTCTTTAGCGTAGTGCTCTAAATTTAACGCTTCGATAAATTCAAAGCCTGCATGAGCGCCAGGGCCATAGTATCCCGTCTGAATAATCTCCCCATCTTTAGCAGTTGGTACGATATTAAGACGCGTACGCACCCTTGTATCCTCCACTAACTTCCCTTCACTATTTGCAATTAAAACATGTTGCTGTTCTTCGAAATAGCGCACTCTTACTTGGCTAATTTTCTCGCTATAATTACGCGCGATTTGATCTGCATGGCGCATCACTTTCACTTTGCGCTCATAGTCTACCGTTTGAGGCATTTGTAAAATAGGGTTCACAAGCGCAACTTCCTCTTTACTTAGCGGCTTGATCGTACCACTTTGTCCATTTGTAATAGCCGCGGCTGCACGTGTTGCTGCTTTTATTAAGCCTTGCTCAGAAAAATCGGTCGTATACGTATAGACATTTTGTAACCCTAAAAAAATGCGTATGCCTATACCAAAATCGCGACCAGACACTGCACGCTCAATATGGCTTGTTTGTAACTCCAAATGATTCGCAAAGCGATCTTCCACAAAGATTTCTGCAAAATCACCGCCTGTAGCTAGCGCGGCTTGTAAAACGTTTTCTATCGTAGATTGTTGTAACATACAACTAACCCCCTTTGGTTGAGTATAACAAAAAAAGGTATAAGCCTGACAATGTCAGACTCATACCTCTGCTTTTCGTACTTGCTTAGCGAGTGTACGCTTTTGCATCGTAGCATTTAACACGCCGCCTAATATTAATATCATACCAGTAAAATATAACCACAACATTAACATAATAACCCCACCAATACTGCCGTATGTAGCAGAGAAGTTGCCAAAGTTATCTACATAGAATGAAAAGCCATACGTTAGCACCATCCATGCTGCAGTAGCGAAAATAGCACCAACCCACACACTTCTAATTTTCAAACGTGGCGTAGTATTAGGTACAATCCAGTATAAACCAACTAACACGATGAAAATAAGTAAAGGTGGCATTACCCAACTTAAAATATTAAGTAAATTGACAAAGCTCATTTCAATATCAATAAATGAGGTAATAAAACTAACGATTTGCTGGCCAAAGACCGGTAGCACAAGAGCTAGCAATACAACAATTACTAATGCTAGCGTGAAGACTAGCGATAAAGCTCGGTCCTTCATACCTGCTTTTGCTTCTGTTTCATAGGCTTTATTCAACGCATTCATTAATGCATTAATACCTTTAGAGGCTGACCAAATCGTACCTAAAATACCGATAGAAAGTAAACCACCGTTACGATTCGTTAGCACATCTTTTAACGTTCCTTCTATCATTGTATAAATTTCATTTGGCATAATGCTCGCCAAAAAAGAATAAATTTGTTCTACTTGTAAATTTAAAAAGGGCAATAATGTTACTAAAAAGATAATTAACGGGAAAAATGATAGTAAAAAGAAATAAGCTAATTGCGCACCCAGTGCTGAAATATCCACACGTTGCACACGTAACATTAAATCTTGTAAAAATCCTTTACCTGTTAATACATCAATGTCTTCGATTTCAGGCGAAACGAGTGCCTTCACTTTCGTTAATGTCTCATTTTCTTTTTTTTCGACACGAGCCATACCAATTCCCCCTATGTTTTAGTGAGAAGCGCTGTCCTCTTTATCAAAAGCAGCTTTTGTATCACTAACCATAGATTGAATTGTAGTTGGCATATCTTTAAATTGTTCTACTTGCCCCATTAAAGATTGAATACCGTCACTTGCACCATTATAAAAGCTTTGTGCTTGTTCAACTTTTTCTGAAATCATTTCTTGCAATTCGTCGCGGTTAGCGGCGTAATATGACACTGTACCAATCACTGTTTTTGTATTTTCAATTGTTTTTTCGCGCGTTGTACGGTCTAACATGCTCACCGCTGCACCTGCTAGCGCTCCTAATAAAATTGATGGTAGTAGTTTACTTTTTGCCATAATACTCTCCTCCTAATTTATGTGTAGTATTCCCTTTTGCGCTTTACTTAAACGCTCGTACATTACTATCTTACCAAAGAATACACGACTATAGATAATTTTTCAAAGTTGACTTTTTCACAACATAATGGAATGATAAATTTAATGATATAGGAAGGCGGTTTTGTTTACTATGGACTTAACAACACCCTCAAAAGAAAACGTGCAATATATAATTGAACAATTAAAAGATAAATTACGTATGGTTAATGTCGATGCCATGCGCTCAGACAACTTTGGTGAAGGCAATTATGAAGACTTATATGATCTTTATACGATGGTTATGAAACGCGATAATTTTAGCCCAAGTGAAATGCAAGCCATCGTTGCTGAACTCGGTTCACTACGTAAATAAAGCTAAAAAATGTTAGACCGGTACAATTGGTCTAACATTTTTTATTTGCTAGCTACTTTGAGATGATTTGAACCCTTACACGATGCAACCTTTTACGCTATCGGCAAAAATAACCGCCCGTTTTGGCATAATAAATGTGCTTTTTTATGTATAGAAGTGTCGGGTGCAACACGAATATGTTCAACTTCAATTTGAATATAGCGACGCATAACATCGAAGAAATCTTTTACTTCTTGCTCCGCTGGTTGATAACGGGCTTTGACACATTGATTTTGAAAAAAATGGACAACACTCGTATTATCACTATAAATATATAAATGTGTTACATCATTGGCTAGCGCGAGTTCTATAGCACGCTTACATGCATATAGCTCTGTACCGTAACTCTCAAGTGTTAAATACGTAGAAGGCACTTGACCATAGTCCTTTAACTCTCCATAAACGACGCCGTAATAGCCTGTTTGATTAAGCGGAAAATACGCACCGTCTACATACCAATGCTTCGGCTGTACAAAAGGAGCATCGGGCTTAACATCTTGTATTACCTCTTCTTTTACTGCGGGCGCATTATGCGCTACACAGGCCTCTGCCTGCTCTCTTGTTTTAAAGCCATATAAGCGGCTACCTTTTACACCAGTACTTTTTTCTCTCGCTTGTGTTAACGACTCATAAATAGCAGCAGTTTCTTCAGTAATAACGACGTAGTATTTATTTTTTGTCATAACTTCTTCCTCCTTTAAAAGCCCTTTAGCAACGTATCGAGCAGCCTCTCTCATCAGTAGATTTTGAGGGCGCTTCACGTAAAACTAAAGGGCTTTATTATTTAAGGTGTTTCTTCTTCAATTGTTACCGTGCCATCTTCTAATACACGTGGCTGAATTAATACTTCAACTCGACGGTTTTTAGCACGTCCTTCTTCTGTATCATTTGTATCTACTGGCTTATTTTCGCCATAACCTTTAGCACTAAAATACTTCGGATCTAACTGGGCATTACTCGTAATCAACTGTTGCAAAAAGTTTACGGAGCGCATAACCGAAAGTGACCAGTTAGATGGAAACTGTGCGGTGTTAATTGGTACATTATCTGTATGCCCGGTAATAACCACATTACGTGGGGGGTCAAACACTAATAGCTGTGATAACTCATTTGCGACTGGAATGTACTCAGCACGTATCGTAGCTTGCCCCATATTAAATAAAATTGAATCACGAATCGTTACGAGTAAACCCTCGTCTGTTAGTGTGGTTTCAAACATCTCCTCTAACTCATTGTTAGCTATGAAACCGTCCACACTATCTTTAATTTCACCTAGCGCTTCCTGATCTTCAATATAGGCAGAGCTCTGCATCATTTCTTCCAAATCTTGCGACTGTGTTGGTGTCATTGTATCTACAGGTGATGGATGTTCCATAAAGCCTGTACCACCATCAAACACTTGATTAAAGACTTCTGACATACGTTCTAATTTTTGTTGATCAACGGAGCTCGAAGCAAAGAGTACAATAAATAGCGCTAATAATAACGTTAAAATGTCGGCGTAAGGAACTAGCCAGGATTCGTCAACATGCTCTTCTGGCTTTTTACGCTTAGGCTTCTTGGCCACCGCCTCCACCTTCTCCCATGATTTGTTTGCGTTCTGCCATCGTTAAATAAGAAGATAGCTTCTGCTCAATTACACGTGGTGCTTCCCCTTCAAGCACTGATAAAATACCTTCAATCATCATATAACGTTGCTTTACTTCAAGAGCAGATTTACGTTTTAATTTATTAGCAAATGGGTGCCATAAAACGTAACCTGTAAAGATACCAAGAAGTGTTGCAACGAAGGCTGCTGAAATCGCATGCCCTAATTTATCAATATCGTTCATATCTTTTAGAGCTGCAATCAGACCAATTACGGCACCAAGTACCCCTAGTGTCGGAGCGTATGTACCAGCTTGTGTAAATATCGCTGCCCCTGCTGAGTGGCGGTCTTCCATTGCCTCAACCTCTTCGGTTAATACATCTCTTATGTAATCTGCACTTTGACCATCAATTGCTAATGTTAAGCCGTTCTTTAAAAATGGATCCTCTACCTCATTTGATTTACCTTCTAATGCAAGTAAACCTTCTCGACGTGCTAAATCCGCCCATTCTGAGAACATTTTAATTAGCTCAACATCACTTGCAAGCTTTGTTTCTGTAAGTAAAATTTTAAATAGCGTTGGTACATTTTTCAGCTCTTTCATAGGTACAGCAATTGTTACTGCTGCAATGGTACCAAAGATGATGATTAAAATAGCAGCTGGGTTAAGTAGTGCATCTAACCCTACACCTTTTAATACCATCCCGGTTAATAGCGAAGCAAACGCTAATATAAGACCTACTACCGATGATATATCCATTTTTCTACCTCCATGCATAATAGCCCTTGTGGGATTTTACTCAATACTACTCTTATATTTTAACAACTTTCTACATCAAACGGTTGATTTACTTGTAAATCTTATGATGTAGCGAATTAAATTGTTACAAATTAATCACTATTTGTAGGGATACTTGACCATTTTATTACATGTGCAAAGTTGTGAACTAGCATTTCATATTTAAGCCTTACTTTTGGCCATTGGGTATTGTATACTTAAGTTATAATAGTTTTTAATCAATCAATAGAGAGGAGTATTATTTCTATGTTTACAGCAACTATTCTAGGTTTCTCAGTAATTATTTTAATTTCTATCGTTTTCTTTATCGCATACTTAATGTTCGGTCTTGACTCTTCATCAGCTTCTAAAGTTGATCCAGCTCCAGAAAATAAAATAGTCTGATACCTAGCCAAAAACCTTAGCTTATATGGAAGCTAGGGTTTTTTCATGTGCTTTTCCTTCCTTATTGTAAAGGATTATTCCCTATATTCCTATGTTTTTAAAAAAAGATAAATCGAAAGTAGCACTTATTGTATCTATATACCTATTGAATTACATTTTTTTTAAATAAAAGTGGATTTTTATCCCTTAATAAAATGCACGGTATTATTTTGTGTGCAATTTGTTACGATTTTTTGTCAACTTTCTAAATTATGTACGTATTCGCTACTGTTTTTCATATTTTGTTAAGATTCAGTATTGTCTGTTTCTATTTTGCTCGTATTATTTTAAAATAGAAGAGATGGGAGAGGAGATATAAACATGTCAATTTTACAAGATATTCTTAGCTTCAATAAAGATTTCGTTACTAATAAGGAGTATGAGCCGTATATTACGACCAAATATCCTGATAAACGCATCGTTGTTCTTTCATGTATGGATACTCGTCTCGTTGAACTGTTACCAAAGGCAATGAACTTACGTAATGGCGATGTTAAAATCGTTAAAAGTGCAGGGGCACTTGTAAGTCACCCATTCGGTGCCATTATGCGTAGTTTGCTAGTAGCTGTGTATGAGTTACAAGCGGATGAAGTATATGTAGTAGGTCACTATGACTGCGGTATGAGCGCGGTAGACCCTGAGAGCATGATTCAAAAAATGATTGAGCGCGGTATTAATCCAGAAATTATTGATATGGTAGAGTTTTCGGGCATCGATTTAAAAGATTTCTTACGTGGCTTTGGCGATGTAGCGACAAGTGTTATGAAAAGCGTAGAAACAATCCGTAATCATCCATTGATGATTAAATCAATTCCTGTTCACGGTTTAGTCATTGACCCAAATACAGGCCGTCTAGACATTATCGAAGATGGTACTGTTGTTCGTTTATAATAAACAAAAGCGCTTCGTTTTCTAGTAAAGAAAATGAGCGCTTTTTATTTATTTTCTTCTTTTAATAACGCATATAAATAGTGATCTTCCCACTTGCCATTTAACCATAATAATTGGCGTAACAACCCTTCACGCTCAAACCCCACCTTTTGCAATACCCTTTGTGAGGCAAGATTTGCAGGCGCTACATGCGCTTCTAAACGATGCAATTGCAGCTGATGAAAAGCAAAGCGAGTGACTTGCTCAACAGCCTCAGTCATTAATCCCTGTCTAGCGTAATGTTGATCAATGGCATAGCCAATAAAACCACTTTGGTAAGGCTTACGCTTAACTGCATACAATGCGATATGACCAATTAACTCACCATTTAAAAACATACCAAATGTATATTCTCGCTGGCGTCGCATAAGATAATAACTTTCTCTAATTTTTTTACGTTGTGCTTCCTTTGTATAGTAATACGGACCGTGTATTGGCTCAAAGGCTGACCATGCTTCACGATTGCGCCATAAAAAACTAGCTAGCGCTTCAGCATCCCTAACTGTAAATGTACGAATAACACAACGCTCACTTGTCTGAGTGAGACGTAGTGAGCGCTGTGGCAATAAATGAATTAACCAATTCATCATTACTTTTTATTCTTTTTCTTCTTTTTCTTTTTAATCTTTTCTTTTTCTTTTAGCATTTCTTCTCCGTCTGGTGGATTACCTAGCGCATCAATTAGCTTTAAACCGCGAGCCTCTAATTTTTCTTCGATTAGACGCAGTGTTTCTTCAAGTACATGAATGCGCGCATAACGCTTATTATTACCAGGTACAAGCACCCATGGCGCATTTTTTGTATCTGTTTTTTCAAACATCTCTTCCGCTGCTTCTTCGTACTTCTCCCACTTATCGCGATTGCGCCAATCCTCATCTGTTAACTTCCATGCTTTATAAGGATCGTTCTCACGGTCAAGGAATCGTTGCAATTGTTCTTCTTTTGACACGTGTAACCAGTACTTGACAATGATATAATTACCATCTGTTAGCACCTTTTCAAATTGATTAATTTCATCGAATGCACGCGACCATTCTTTTTTAGTAGCGAAGCCTTCAACACGCTCTACTAACACGCGACCATACCATGAACGGTCAAAAATGCCGATTTGTCCGTGTTGTGGTAATTTACGCCAAAAACGATGCATATAATTGTAACGTAACTCATGTGGTTGCGGTGCTGAAATTGGGTGTACTATGTAACCACGTGGGTCGATTTTTTCTGTAACACGTTTGATGGCACCGCCTTTACCAGCAGCGTCCATACCTTCGAATACTAAAATTAAACCGATTTTATTATCGTGTAAAAATTGTTGGGCATTTAACATTTCGTATTGAAGGCCTTCTAGCTTTTGATTGTATGTTTCTTTATCAAGTTTAGCGCTTAAGTTTAAGTCATGTAATCTTCCTGACATTTTTATCACTCCTAAATGATTTATAACTCTACTTTACTAAATTTTGAGAGATAATGATACCAAATTCCAATTTAATCACACAGAGAGGGGGGTTTTATGTGCTATATTTTTCGTTGATGTTAATTACCTACATCGGGTCTTTAGCCTCAGCTATTGTTTTTTATATTTGGCATATCACAACGATTGATACCTTTAACACAATCACGCGCTATCCCGTGCTGTTATCACCAACCCATCTATTATACGGTTTTATTTTCGTCTTATATTTAGCGCTCGCCTATTGGTTAGTACAAGTTAAAAAAACAGGGCCTACTGCTAAAAGGGCTGTTCTTTTTAGCGGCAGTATGCTACTTCAAATCGCGTTATTTGCTACATGGCACCTTGAATATATTCGCTATATGTTTATCGTCAATGTTTTGTTAACGATAACGCTGTATTATCTGTATCGTACATACCCTATTGCAGACCGTCTAGCGCGCTTACCTATATCGCTATACTTAGCTTCTGTGACTTTCTCGATGATTTTTATGTTTGAACTAACAGTTGTTTTTTATAGCTTTCATGGCTTTGGGTTAAGCAAACAACTTTGGGTCATTATTTTGTTAACATTCAGCACCGCACTCGCTTTACGTTTACGTTATCACTATAATGATCGCGCTTTTTCTATAGCGTTTATTATTATTTACCTCGGCATCGCTTTACGTCTCGGTTTAGACGAGTTACTCGTTACGATGTGCGCGTTATTTTTAAGCGGCGTACTCGTTGCTGGGATTTTATATGTACAAAAAAACATGGCCGCTTAAAAGCGAGCCATGTTTTTATATTAATCTTCAAGTTGTGTTAGGATAATCGGTTTTCCTTTTGTTACTACAATGGAATGCTCGATTTGTGCCACACGTGATTTATCAGGTGTCACAAACGTCCAGCCATCACCGAGTTCTACAATGTGCTCGGCTTTTTCTGAAATAAACGGTTCAACCGCTAGCACCATACCTTCTTTCATAATGGTTGAGTCCCACGCATCATAATAATTAAGCACATGATTAGGCTCTTCATGTAATGAGCGACCTAAACCGTGCCCTGTTAAATTCATAATAACAGTTAAGTCATGTGCATAAGCCTCACGCTCAACCGCTTTACCAATTTGGTTAAGCTTAGAGCCTGCTTTTACTTTAGTCATCGCTCTTTCGAATGCAGATGCTGCAACATCACATAATTTTTGTAATTTTTCATCTTCCCCGACTACAAAAGAAATTCCTGTATCTGCAAAATAACCGTCGCACGAGCCAGACACATCAATATTAACGATATCGCCTTCTTTAATAACGCGACTACCTGGAATACCGTGCGCTACTTCTTCATTGACGCTAATGCATGTATAACCTGGGAAGTCATACTCTGCTTTAGGGCCTGAGACAGCACCTAACTCCTCAAACATACGACCAGCAATATCATCTAGCTCTTTTGTTGTTACACCTGGTTTAGTAGCTGCTTTCATCGCTTCACGAATTTGGGCCATAATACGTCCAGCTTTTTTAAATGCTTGTAACTCTTCTTCTGTTTTAATAATCATTTCTGAAACGTCCCTTTCCTATCATAAGATACCTTTAATAATAGCACAGTTTATTTTCGTGAAAAGTGTTTCGCTCCGCAATATGTATGAAACTTTTACTAATTTACATACGTATATATAACTGAGGAGTGATATTTATGGACAATGAACGCGTACTTGCTTCACTTAGCTACTTTAGCATCTTTTTTGCACCATTTTTATTTCCTATTATTTTATTTTTCATCGTGAAGGATGAATTCGTTAAACAACATGCTAAACGTGCCCTACTATCTCATTTAGTGCCTGTCGTTTTCGGTTTCATTCTCGTTTTCTTGCTGTTAACGAGTTCATGGCTAGCCGATCTTAACGACAGTAACGGTACCGGCATTGCCATCGGCTATGTCATCGGTATGTTGGCATACCTTGCTGTAACCTTTGGCTTTTTTGTATGGAATATCGTACAAGGTATCCGCGTTTTAAAGTTTTAAGCATACATTTTTAGGCTAAATACTAATAAAGGAGTGAAAAGGCATGAGTAAACGTCAAACAAAAGCACAAGCCAATGAATCAAAGGTAGGTAAAATTATTCGCCTTGGCATCACATATGCACCAATTATTATTCCAATTGTACGTAAAGTAATAAACAACCGTAAAAAAAGTAAAATAACATTCGGTTACTAAGTGAAGGTTACAGTCGTTGTACTGTAGCCTTCTTTCTTTTTCGTGACATGTAAAATAGCTGGCATTTCTTCCTTTAATTCTGCTACATGTGAAATGACGGCGATTGTTCTGCCGGTGTTACGCAGCTCTATTAAAGTCGTTATCGCACGGCGTAGCGCTTCCTCATCTAACGAACCGAAACCTTCATCGATAAACATCGTATGAATTTCTACGTTACCGTTGAAACTTTGAATCACATCTGAAACGCCCAAAGCTAAACTTAAAGATGCATTAAATTTTTCGCCGCCTGACAATGTTTTTACATCACGCTCTGTATCAGCATAGGCGTCATATACGCTTAAGTCTAAACCTGTTTGTGAACGCTTATCAGTCAACGCTGTGGTGCGTACTAGTTGATACTGTTCATTAGAAAGTACACGCAAACGTAAATTTGCCGCTTCGATAATCTGTTGCAAGTAATACGTTTGTACATAGCGCTCAAATGAAAGGTTTAATTCGTTTTTCCCCATTAACACATCCGCAATATGCACCATTTGAGCGCGTTCATGCTCTAACTCTCCAATCCGTTCAATTAAGATGTCGAGTTGTTTCAATAAATTCGTACATAATGCAATATATTGCGCTACGACATCCCGTTGTTTATACGCCTCACGCGCAGTATGTTCAGCTTGTTGAATCGCTTGCGCTAACGGCTCTGTCGCCTGTATTGTTTGGTCCTTATAGCTCGCTAAAGCAGCGCGTTGCTGTGTAAGATTATAAAATTCCGTATCATATGCTTGAACAAGTTGCGCCAATTGTTGTTGTATTGCGGGTGCAAGTTTACCTTGTTCGTAAGCTGCAGTATTAGTAAAGCCAGCTTGCTGTTGTGCTATTAGCGCCTTATTCTCGGTTGCTTGTAATTGACTTGTCGTTTGTTCCGCTCGCTCTTTGGCAACGTGTAAAGCAATATCTTGTTGCTGATAATGTTTAGCAACTTTCTCATACTGAGCGGTTACTTCCTCATAAGCTGTCGTTAACTCTTGTAATTGCTTCGTGTTAGTAGCAATTGCTTCGTTTACTTGTTGCTCACTACGCTCTCCTACACTGCTTTGTAATAACGTCATTGTGATTTGGGTTTGCTGCAAAGCTTGCTGACTTTTATCGTAAGCTATTCTCGCTTGTTGAAGTTGATCAGTATTTAATGCTACTTGTTCTGTTAACTGTTGAAGATTTGAGCGCATTGCTGCTAGATTTTTACGCTGGCTCATATGAGCTTCATATTGTTGACCAAGTCGCTGTTGTTCCGTTTCAATATCGGCTAATTCCCGCTTTGGTATTTCTAACTCTGCTAATCTTGTGGCGCTGTGCGCAACATCACTCTTAGCTGCAGCTAGTTCATCTTTAGCCTCTTGATACTGTTGCTTTATTAGCGCATAGTGTTGAAGATTAAAATCTTTAGGATATGTAGCCAACTGTGCTTCACTCACACGATTTGCGCAAACGGGGCAAGTATCTCCATCATGTAAATGTGCCGCTAACTCTGCAGCGCGTTGTTGTTCACGCTGTGCTTCCGCTTTATCAAATTCAGTTTGTATACGATGTAATGCTTGTTGACAAAGCGCTTGGGTTTCTTCAAATGCTTTATGTTTTTTTTGCACATTAGTATAAATGGTTTGGTGACGTTGTTCTTGTTGTAATTGCATTAATTTAACTTGATAATTAGGCGCTTCATCAATTTGTTGTTGCAGTTCATTAACTTCTTGTTGTAGTTTATTTACTTGCTGCTGTAATTTTTGGTCTATGCGTTGTTGCGTTGCTAACGCGGCTTGCGCAGTTTCGAGCTGTAGCGTAAGCGTTTGTTCTTCAGCTGTCAATTGCGTTAACTGTTTAAGACGAGGTAGATGTTGTGTTTCATCCTCTTTGAGTGTAGTACGTAACGACTCAATTTGCGGTAAGGTTTTTTGAACTTGTGCCAAAGCTTTAATTAGCTGTTCATATTGCATTTTTATTTCTTCATAGCTCGCCTCAGCCTCGTGTAACTGTTGCACAGCTTGAGCATTTGCTACTACTGCTTCATCTAAAGCATCCATATAAGGCTCAATAAGTTGCGCTTTTGTCGCTATAGCTAACTTCTCACGCTTTAGTTGTATTTGCTCTTTCTGTTGTCGCATATCATCGTAAGCTACTGCGATTTGTTGATAAGATTCAACCTTTTCATTATGTTTAAGTACACGGTCAAAGTTCTCTCTTGCCTTGCTTACCTCTTGCTCTGCATGTTGATAGGCTTGTTCTACCTCACCTACTGCTTGTTGATAGTACAGAAGCTCTTCTTGTAATGCTGTATTGAGCTGATAACTATTTACTTCCTCTTGATTAACAATACTCGCTAACTTCGAATCCTCACGTATATAGAGCGTTTCTGGTAGTTGCTTCATAAAGAAAGTAAGTTCTTGCTTACTTTCTTTATACCTTGTGTCTAGTAGCTTTTTTTGTTCATTAAAATGCTGGGCAATTTGTTGATAGCGCTCCGTCGTAAAAATTTTACGCAAAATTGCTTCTTTATCTAATGAATTAGAAGTTAATAATTTACGAAATTCCCCTTGTGGTAACATAACGATTTGTCGAAATTGGTCTGCATCCAAACCGATAATTTCTACAATTTTAGGGTCGATGGTGCTTTTATTTTGTTTTTCTGTACACAGCACTTGTTGTTGATTAACAAGCTCAAAGAGTTCGACTTTATCTCCGGTTTTTGTTTTATTGCCCTTTTTAATATGACCTAGTTGGCGCGTAATTTGATAAACACGTTCATGCATTTCAAATTGTAATGTTACGGCTGTATAGCTTGTATCTTCGGCAAAGTCACTACGTAAACCATCATTTTTCCCACTGCGATCTTCGCCACTCGCACTATCATAAAGCGCAAAACTAATCGCATCAAAAATAGTCGTCTTTCCTGCACCCGTTGCCCCTGCTATTGCAAAAATGCCTTGCTCATGCAACTTCGTAAAATCAATAGTTTCGGTATTTTTATAAGGGCCAAAGGCTGTCATTGTTAAATGTAGTGGTTTCATATGTGTCGCCCTCCTTGCGCTAACTCATCTAATGCTTGCAAAAATAAATCCGCTGTTTCATCAGGTGGCAATTTACCTAAAACTTCTTGATAGAAACTTTCAAAGAGTTGCAAATCATTCATCTCCTCTACTTTTGCCGTAGTTGTATTTTTCGTCACAGTCGTTGCTGCAACGCGTACAACGTGCATAGCGTTCGGATATACCGTACGCACGCGCTCCATTGGCGAGGCTACAGGGTATTCATTCGTTAAGCGTACAAAAACATAATCGTTGCACGGCTCATGCTGTAATATTTCTTCAAGAGTACCTTCAATTTGACGCAAATCATAACGAGGCGTGAGCGTTCGCTTTGTGACACTAGCAGCGCCTTGTGCATCTAACTCTACAACATAATAGCCTTTTTGATGATGGCGTTCTGATAAGGAGTATTTGAGTGGTGTGCCTGCATAGCGCACCGTATCATTGCCAACTTTATGCGCCTTATGTAAATGACCTAGCGCAGTGTAGTGAAATGGTTCAAATAGTGCTGCATCAACATAAGCTACGCCACCTACAGTTAAAGGACGCTCCGAATCACTCGTGTTTTCTTCATCACTTGCGCCATTTTTCGTAACAAAAGCATGGCCAACAAATACATGGCGCGCTCGTTCATCCATAGTTGCTGTAATTGTATCAATCGTTTTTTGCATAGCGTCTTGATGTGTTGTAATCGTATCGTCTTTATGTGCAAGACGTACAATGCTCGGCTCTGCAAAAGGCACTAAATGAAAATGCACTTCGCCAAACGCATCAGGTAATATAACGCGCATTACATCTTTTTGGTATTCACCTGCGATGTAATAGCCGCTTTTTGCTAACAACTCACTGCCGAAAGCTAAACGACTCGGACTATCATGGTTACCCGCTACACAAATCACGGGAATTTCTAAGTCATTAATTAGAATACGCAATGTTTCGTTTAATAATTGTATAGCTTCTACTGGTGGAAGCGCACGATCATATAAATCACCTGCAATAATAATAACGTCAGGTCGTTCGCTACGCATATGTGCGATAAACTGTTGTAAAATATAGCGCTGATCTTCCGTCATATAAACACCTTGTACAATTTTTCCTAAATGCCAATCGGCTGTGTGAACAATTTTCATCATTAAAACCTCCAAAAGAAAACGTGTGTTCCTATATTGTAGCACAAATTACAAAAAAATACTGCTACAATCGAATGCTTTAGCCAAATGATTGTAGCAGTAACTTTTATAAAAATTTATCATAACCTTCAAATAATGTAACGACAGTTGCTAATGCTACACGCGCTGTTGCTACGTCCTGCTCTATCGTTTGTTGATTAGCAATAATCTCTTCAAAACTAAGCGGATTAGCACGTGGCATATGCATTATACTCATTTGACCGCCTGTGTAGGTGCGCAAAAAGGCATTCGCCATTACGCGGTATCCTTCTAAATTGGGATGAATGTCGCTAGGGTTGGGCAAATAAGTTGTTGCGTCTAAACCAAAGTCATCGTAAAGTGGCACAAAAATAGCACCAGCTTGATGTGCTTGTTGTTCGAGAATCGCGTTCAACTTACTAATTTGCTCAGCAGCTCCCTGTTTTTGATTAGCGTGTACATAAGGGTAAGCAAAATAATACCCCATCACATACACTTTAGCTTGCGGAGCACGCGCTTTTAGCTCATCGAGTAAAACAATCATCTGTTTGCGTACACGATTCAGTGCAAAATCAGCGCTTATTTGATTATAGCTAATCATACCAGCCGCTACATCTCTTGCCACGAGTGGTAAGACATCATTGGCTCCCGCTGATATTGTAATAAGCGTAGCCTGCTCTAATAAAGGCTGCGCAACTGGCTCCTGTATTCGCTCAATGACATCGGTTGTCGTGAAGCCAGGAAAAGCTAGCTCTTTCGAAAAAAATGATAGTTGTCCAGCAATGCTCAGCTGATTGGCAATGAGTCCTGCATAGCCATAATCAATTTCTTGATACGGTGTTTGACCTGCTGCTAAAGAGTCGCCAATCGCAATATAATTTTCACTAGCATTAGCAGGTATAGCTACTAGCCAAAATGCCAGCATACTACAAAGTATACGCTTCATTACCGTCCCACCTTTTAGAACGCCCAGCTACCTTTACGGAAAATAGGTTCTGTCGTTCCGTCTGCTAAAACACCATCAATGTCCATATTTGCACTGCCCACCATAAAGTCCTCATGTGTGATGGATACGTTTGCACCTACTGCCTGGAGTTGTTGTTCTGACATCTCACGACCTCCAGCTAAACAAGTAGGGTAGGCTTCACCAATCGCTAAATGGTTAGAGGCATTTTCATCAAATAACGTGTTGTAAAATAAAATATTTGAAGCTGAAATCGGTGATTCATGTGGCACTAAAGCAACTTCACCTAAATAGCGCGAACCTTCATCTACGCTCATTAACTGTTGCAATAAAGCATTGCCAACACCCGCTTCGGCCTTTACAATTTCACCTTGTTCAAATGTCAATGTAAAATCATCAATGATATTGCCTTGGTAAACGAGTGGCTTCGTATTGCTAACATAGCCATTGACACCTGTTTTCTTTGGTAATGTATACACTTCTTCTGTTGGCATATTTGCCACAAATGTTACATTTTGCGGCGTCTTACTACTTGCCGCTAACCATAAATGCTCCGGCGCTAACTCAATCGTTAAATTTGTACCCGGTGCTTTATAGTGCAACTTTGTATAGTGTTTTTCATTTAATTTAGTAGCTCTCGCTTCAAGACCTGTAATATGTTGACGCCATTTTTCAACTGCATCACCTTCACCGATGCGCACTGTTGCAAAAATCGCTTCCCACAAAGCCGCTACACGCTGTTGTTCTGGCAAATCAGGGAAAATTTTCGTTGCCCAAGGTAAGGAAGGCACAGCTACAATTGACCATGCAATCTCATCCTTCATAGCAGCTGCTCGGTAGTTGGCTAATGCTTTACCACTCGCTTTTTGTTGCGCTGTTAGACGCTCTACTGGAATACCCGTTAATAAATCTGGATTATCCGCATCTATCCATAACAAGGCGCCTTGTTTTTCGATAAGTTCATCACGCTGTAACGCTGCCCATTTAGGATACTGTGAAATTTCTTCTTCACTTGCATGTTCATAAAATGCACGGACCACTACATCGTCCGTTAGTTGTACATGTACGCGCCCTGCCCCTGCTTCATAAGCTTTCTCGACTACAATGCGTGCAAAATCAAGCGCTTCAACGCTCGTATTAATGAGTAAGTACTGCCCTTTTTGAATGTTAACGCCAACCTTAACCGCTAACTCCGCATACTGCGCTAACTTTTCTTCAAATGTCATATTATTTTCGCCCCTTCTTTGCAATTGTGGTAGCGTTGCCATCAATTAATCCACCATTATGCCATACTTGCTGTACCGGTTTTTGTGGAATTTGTTTCGTTAAACGACGGAAGTCACGCTCTTCACGGTACGACAGCAATGTAATTACTTTACCATCCTTACCTGCACGACCTGTACGTCCCGAGCGATGCAAATACTGTTCAATCGTGCGTGGTACATCGACATGAATAACATGTGTTAAACCTTCAATATCTAAACCACGTGCCGCAATATCCGTCGCGATTAGAATGCTAGCTTCTCCTTTTCGGAAGCTATCAAGTGCTTTTTTCCGCTCTTCTTTTTTCATATCAGAATGTAATGTTACAATTGGTGCATTGCGGTAAGATAGCTTTGTTTCTTTCATTAATACTTGATCAATATTATTAACAAAAGCTAACGCATGAATACCTTCTGTATGAGCTAAACGACGTAAAAACTCTGTTTTTTCACGCTCATCTACTTTTACGAAAGTATGCGCTACTTTACTCGTATGAACCATATCTTCAGGCTTAATAAAAATACGCACTGGCTCAAACATCATACGTGTTGCTACAAGCTCAATTTCTTCTGTAATTGTTGCAGACACAACGATAACTTGACGGCCAAATTTTGCTCCATCAATAAACGATTTTACTACTACACGGTAATCACGACTTAATAGCTGATCACATTCATCTAGTACTACAGTGTCAATATCTTTTAATTTTAACTTCCCTGAACGAACAAGCTCGTTTAATCGACCAGGCGTACCTACGACAATTGTAGGTTTCTTTTTTAATTTCTCAACTTGACGTGCCATGTTAGCACCACCAATTAATTGCTGTACCGTAATATCTGTACCTGCAATCCACGTGCGAATTACTTCTACAATTTGCATACCTAGCTCTTGTGAAGGTGCTACAATTAATGCTTGTGTAGCTTTACGATTGCCGTCAACTTTATGTAAAATTGGCAATACGTAAGCAAGGGTTTTACCTGAGCCCGTTGGTGATTCTGCAACGATATCTTTGCCTTCAATCATCGCTGGAATCATTTCTTCTTGTATTTTCATTGGACGATCAAACATCCACTTCTGTTGTAAGTCTTCTTTTAACAAATCAATTACTGACATGGTTTGCCCCACCTTAAATTATAATAATTTATTATACCATTGTTTGATTAAGCGATTGTAAAAAAAGAAATGCACTGCTGTTACTCAGTACATTTCTTTTTTACTTTGATAACCACTTAGCTGAATTGCACGTTGCGCTAATACAACCAGTGAGTCAATATAGCATGATCCAAGTTGCAAATCACGATTAATAATAGATAACTCCGTACACCCTAAAATAAGGGCATCGCATCCTAATGCTACCATTGCTGTTTCAATCGGCTGCCATTCTTCACTCGTAACAGATTGCCCTGCTTTTACTTTATGATAAATCATTGCCATCACTTGCTTTTGTACGGTAGCAGGCGGCACAATTGCCTCCATACCTTGCGCGACTAATGCTTGCTGGTACACACCAGCAGCTATTGTGCCGTCTGTTGCAAGTATGCCAACGCGCTTCGCCTGTTTGGCTTGTGCATACGCGACTGTCTCATTAATCATATGCACAAGCGGAATATCAATAGCTTCTGTAATCGCTTGATAAAAAGTATGCGCTGTATTACACGGCAATAACAACAAGTCAGCACCTGCTACTGTTAACACTTGTGCCGCTCGCTGTAAATAAGGTATAGGGTTAGGTGCTGTATTGTCTAGCACATAGGCTGTGCGATCTGGAATTGTCGTATCATTATTAATGATTGTATGGATATGTTGTTGATCGGTTTGTGCATCGGTTAGACGAACGATCATTTCTCCTAAAAACATCGTCGCTAATGGTCCGACACCACCGATAATACCAACCTTCTTCATTTATTCTGACAAACCTTTTTTATTAAAGTATTTTTTATATTTACGATAATGATTTAACGTATGCAACTGTAATTTAACCCAGCGTTTTGGGTTTAAATCCTTTTTATAAAATAACGAGTTTGTTACTTTTCCCGCTTTAATTAATTGCTTAGCCTTGTTAATCATCTGTTGATTATCCGCATATTTAAATAGCACACCATGTGGAATGACCGTCCATAAATGTTCGTCTTGCACATAAACGACGTCTTGTGGCTTATTTAACATATGGTCATCTGCTACATATTTCATTAAGTTATGACCACTAGCTGTTACATAGTAACTTGAACGTCCGTTACGCAAGTTAATTTCAAATAGCTTGTACTGGCCATCACGCTCATCATACTTCATATCAAAATTTGCAAAACCTGTATAACCAATATCCTCAAGGAAAAACTTAATTTTATCCATTAGCTCTTTATCATACGTCGTAATAATTGCAGCGTAGCTCCCAATACCTTCTGGTGAATGTTCTTCTAATATTGGATTGCCTAAACACATCAACTTTACTTTTCCATCTTTATTAACGTAGGCGTTTAATACGCGCATATAAGAGTCATCGCCAGGGATAAACTCTTGTATGACTAGCGTATCTTTATATGTTGACGCATAAATCGCTTGCAAAATCGCTTGTTTCTCTGCTTCATCATGCGCTACGAACACTTTCTTTTTGCCTGGAAATGAGCATGCCCAATAAGCAACAGAGTTAGATGCTTTAATGATGATAGGGTACTGAAATGGTACTTCAAATGTTTCATAATCATCATACGTACATAGGGTAGTTTTAGGATAAGCAAAGTTATACGTTTCACACATTTTATAAAAGTTTTCTTTTAATAAGATACGATCCATCAATGACTCATCAATATATGGCACCGTAAAGTATTGCTGTAGTACGGGTTTATTTTTAATGATTAACTTAGCATAGTCATCGCCACATGCTAATAATAATAAGCGTTTGTCTTGACCATAAACTTTCGCCACCTGTCGTAATGCGGCTAAAAACACAGCTTGTTCATTCAAGTTTTCGACTTCTGTAAAATGTAAAATTGAGCTATGCTCAGTTGCTGATAATTGTGAGCGACCTAGCACTAATGGCTTGATACCATACTCCTCATAAAAAGCTCGTGCCATACCGTAGGCATTCATATCAGAGCCTAATAAAACGGGTAAAAAATCGTACACTTTTTCCTCCACTACCTTTCAACATAATGAATCTCTGTTAGTTTTTTAAAAAATATTGTTCGTACCATACAAGGAACATATACACAGACCAAATCTTACGTTGGTTTTGCGCCACACCTTTATAATGGTCAACAAGTAACTTCATAATTTTATTTTGATCAAAAAATTGCGCCGCATATTCGCTTTCAAATGCTTTTTTAACAGTGGTAAAGAAAGCTTCCTCCTGTAACCAAACGCGGATTGGCACCGGGAACCCTAACTTTTTACGCTTTACCCACTCTTCTGGTAGCGCATTGCGTGACGCTTCACGGAAAGCATATTTCGTATCGATTTCATTAACACGATAGTTAAGGGGTAAGCGTTCTGCTACCTTTAATAATTCGCCATCTAGCAATGGTGTACGCACTTCTAAACCATGTGCCATCGTCATTTTATCTGCTTTTAATAAAATATCATCCACCATCCATAAATGGAAATCAAGCACTTGTTTTTTTGTCGTATCATCTTCGCCTTTTAGCGTATCATAGATAGGCTTTGTAATATCTCGTACAGAAGGCGCATTTTGGAATTTTGGTCGTAAAATATCCGCTGCTTCTTCCTCATCAAAAATATGAGCTTGTCCATGGAAAGTTTGTTCAACAGGTAAACCGCCACGCATTAAAAAGCTCTTACCTTTAGCTCCCGCCGGCATTTTCTTTGCGACATTTGCCGCTAAACCGCGCAGTGCTTTCGGTACTTTTTTGTATTTGCGCATCACATTTGAATCATTATACTCAGCATAACCACCGAAAAACTCATCGGCTCCTTCTCCTGAGTATACGACCTTCACATGCTCTTTTGCTAATTTAGCTAAAAAGTATAACGGCACAATCGAAGGGTTAGAGTGAGGCTCATCCATCATGTATTGAATATCACCTAACGCATCAATGCACGTTTGACCGTCCATAATCGTGCTCACATGCTCCACACCTACTTCTTGCGATAAAGCTTCGGCACTTTCAATTTCAGAGAAGATTTTGCTGTCAAACCCTACAGTAAATGTTTTCTCTGGCTTCGCTACAGCCACTACATAGCTTGAGTCTACCCCACTTGATAAGAAGGAACCAATCGGTACATCTGCTTTACTATGTGCAGCTACTGATTCACGTACTGTCTCATCAATTTCACTTACAAAATGTTCTAAAGGTAAATCAACAGGCTCAAATTTCACAGACCAGTAGCGTGTTGTTTCGATTGTATTATCTTTAATAAACGCATAATGTGCTGCAGGAAATTTAAAGACATTTTTGAAGAATGTCTCTTGTAAAACAGGAAATTGGAAAGTTAAATATGGCTTTAATGCTTGTTCGTTCAATTCCTTTTTAAAATGTGGATATGCTAAGAAGCTTTTAATTTCTGAAGATAATAGAAGCGTGTCGCCTACTTGGCTATAATAAAATGGTTGAACACCGAACATATCGCGTGCTGCAAACATCGTTTTAGTATCTTTATGCCAAATTAAAATAACGAAAGCACCGCGTAATTTTTTAACTACGTCTGCTCCCCACTGTTCATAGGCTTTTAACACAACTTCACTTGTGGCTTTTGTCGCGCATTTTACGCCTTCTTGCTCTAACGAAGCACGTAATTCGTTCTGATTATAAATTTCACCGATAAAAATAATCTCTTTCATACCATCGTCACTTGTAAAAGATTGATGACCTTTTTCGTCATTGACAAGATGTGTGCTACAAAAACCTAAAGCGATGTCCTCTGTAATAAACGTACCTTGTTCATCAGGACCACGGTGCTTAATTTTTGTTAACATGTCTTGTACAATCTTCTCACTATCGTTATTTTTCCCTATAAATCCTGTAAATCCACTCACCGTACAAAACTCCTCTCGATTTTACCCTTTTACTTTATTACTATACCCGACTAACGATATAATCACGATTAATACACCTATTCGGCTTTATTCGCTTTCTACAGAATAGCATGTATGCATTTTACATATCAAATAACAACATTGTAAGTAAAGGAGAAATTTATGCGCTACGCTATTATTAGTGATTTGCATAGTAATGAAGCAGATACTTACGCTGTTCTTACACAAATTACTACCCTTTTTCCGGATGCAAAAGTCGTTGCCCTCGGCGATTTGTATGAATGCCTCGTTAGCAAAAAGAAAGCGGCTAAAAAACAAACGATCGCTCTACAAAAAGCTGTACACGTCAGCTCGTCCTTTGAGGCGCTCCTAACGTTTCCTTCTGTCATCGGAAATCAGGAAGAACGCATTGCAAAAGTTACTGGAAATCGACACTTTCAACGATGGCCAGCTACTTTAACAATTGAAAACGCTACGCTTATTCATGGGCATCAATTTGCATGGGATGAGCACTGGCAACCTACATTTCCATCGTTTTCAACACCACTCGTCTTTTTTGGTCATAGCCATCGTGCAGCATACTATGTAGGAAATAAACGCATGCCGATGCCACCGAATGCACGCTTAGACGTTACTAATAAACAGTTAATGATTAACGTGGGCGCTGTAGTATTTCATCGTGAATGGTGCTTGTATGATAGTGAAAAACATTATGTACAATTTATGAAAGCCTAAGCGCTACTATCAGTATCGGAAGACAAGGCAAATTGATAAACCGAATGGTGCAGTAACTTCACGCCTCCATTCGGTTTTATTATTAATTAAACTTTGTTTTATCTTGCACAATTAATGCACGCAATTGTTGTAATTTATCTACTACTTCATGTGATACTTCGGTTAAGTCTACTAACACTTCCTCTGCTTTCGCCTTATTGCCATCATTATAAGATTTCACAGCTAAACGTGCGAGCTCTTGCATTCGTAAGTATGGGCGCTCTAAATCTTTAAACACTTGCTTATCCCCAAGCGTCTCTTGTCCTTTGCCATAGTACCACGTACCAAGGCGTGATTCTTTCGCTGTACCAACTTCTTCAAGGGTCATTTCATCGAAACCTAGCAACAAGTTATAAATGCGCCAACGCCATAATAAATGGTCCGTGATGGCTAATGAGATAACATCTTCATGGCTAATAATAAAGTTTTTTGAAATCGTAGAAGAACGATACTCATCAATCATTTGACTCAACTTATAAATCGTTGCACCGGTAGTAAAGACAATATTACGGCTTTGCTCCATCGTTTCTTTAATGTTTGCGTTACGTGCTGTAATCGCTGTAGCCGCTTCATTTTGCGCTTGTGTCGTCCGTGCAATTTCATCAAAGCGATCTCCTTGATGTTGCAAGCTCGTATTTACTTCAGACAGTGTAGCTGAAATACGAGATGTCTCAACTACCCCTTCATGTAAGTCAGTCGCAAATTGACGCGTTAATGAATCAATATGATTTGTAATTGCTAATAGTTCACTAATATCTTCCTGAATCGATTGCACAGATGTCTTCGTATCATCTGCCAATTTACGCACTTCCTCTGCTACTACAGCAAAGCCTTTACCAGCTTCACCAGCACGCGCTGCCTCAATCGATGCATTAAGAGCTAATAGATTAGTTTGATCCGCAATGCCTTTAATTAACTCCATAAGTGACGTCACACTCGTCACTCGTTCCACAAGTTGTGAAGTATGCTGTTGCATCGTTTGTTGACCTTCATCTGTTGTGTGCAAAATGCTAGTAACATGCTCTAAAGATGCTAAATCTTTATTAAGCGCGCCAAGCGTTTCACGCGTCGTCAATGCGATGTTACCAATTGTGCCTGTAACTTCCTCAATACTTTCATCTAACTGTTGCATCGAGTCATTGGCAGCTAAAATGTCTTGCTCTTGGCCGTCTTGAAATGCCATTAGCTCTTTTATTTGGTCGAGTTGGGTATTGTACATAATGATTTCACCTAGACCATTAACGACTGAACCTGCCTGAATTTCAATATACGTTTCCACAATAATTTGTTCGTCAATTGTCACTAAGCTATCATACGCAAGCAAAACGTCTAGCATATTTTGTGGGTCCTTAGCAAAACGATCTACGATTAAAGGTATAATTAGCTGATTTACTAATGTATATGCTGAAATCATCCAGTTCGGTAAGACCCCTAGACGCGCATGAGTATAGGCGATTCTTCTACGTTTAAACACATAATTCAAGTCAAGTTCATCTTCAAATAAACTAACGAAATGGGCGTCAAATGTTTTCTTTAGCCGCTCGACTGTCGTGTTATCTTTAATGACCTTCGCAAAATCAGGAATTTCTAATAAGCGGTCGTAAAAGTTATCCAAAATTGCTACGCGGTTTTCGGCATATAAATCTTTTAAAAACATTACCGACTCACGGCGAATACGAGAAAATGCTAAAAAATCGAGCTTTTCTTGAAAGCGTTCATTAGTAGCAATATCTGAATCTGTACTTTTATTAAAATAAGCATATAAATCAATTTTTTTCTTTTTAAATAACAAGGTTAGTCACTCCAAAGACGTTCATTTTTCAATTAATTTCATTTCTTACTAGTAGTATACTATGGTTTTTGTTATGGTACTCAACTTTTTCCATAAATTATACGTCTATTGATTTATGAAACATAATACGTTTCATTTCGTATTAAAGTAGAGGCATTTTTATGCACTACAAATGATGGAGGTAAGTAATGAATAAAAAGAAAAAGATAGTAGTAATTAGCGTAATTAGTATCGCACTCGTTGTAGCCGTTGTTTTTGCAATTATGAAATTTACAGCTACTGAAGGCGATATGGAAGCTTTTGATGAACCTTTAATGACTGAACCTGTTGCCATGCAAGAGTTAGGCGAAACAATTTTAGTCACAGGTAAAATCATTCCGACAGATGAACAAAAAGTATTTGCTGAAGGTGAGAGCGGAGAAATTAAAGAGTTTTTCGTTAAAGAAAACCAACAAATTAAAGCGGGTGCCCCTTTATTTGCTTATGACACTACAAAAGTGTCGAATGAATATAGCAAAGCTGTACGCGCACGCGATTTAACGAATAATCGCTTAAATATTACAATTAACGAATTAGCAGCGGCTCGTAAGCAGCTAACCGATATGAAAAAAAATCCTGAGCTGTCTAAAGAAGAGCTGAATGCTGCTGCTAAAGATATCGTATCGCTTGAAATGGACATAGAAAATATTAAAGGTGAAGTTTCGTCTCTTCAAGAAACAATCAACGATTTAGCTGCCACTAAAGAAAAAATGGTCGTTAAAAGTAAAATCGATGGCATCATCGTTAAAATTAATAAAAATGTAGAGCCGAGTGAAAATGGTAGTAGTGAACCTATCGTACATATCATTTCGAGTGGGCCATTTAAAGTTATCGGCTCTATGAGTGAGTTTGATACGGTAAAAATTAAAAAAGATCAACCTGTAATTATTCGCCCTAAAGTGTTTAAAGACCGTACATGGAACGGTGTAATTGAGTCAGTGTCTCACTTCCCTGGTGGTGAAGGTGGCGACGAAATGGGCGGGGGCAACGTTACGATGTATCCGTTTAAAGTAGCTATCACAGATGATACTTCTGAGCTTCGTCAAGGTTTCCATGTATCGCTTGAAATTAATGTATCTGATCTAGCACAAAGTAAACAGCTCGCAATCCCTCATTTAGCAATTGATATTGATGAAACAGGTGAAGAGTTTGTCTACGTCTTAACGTCAGACAATATTTTAGAAAAACGCGCAATTGTTTTAGGTGACTCAAGCGATGAGTTCGCTGGTATTTTGGAAGGTTTAGAAGAGGGCGAACGTGTTGTCGTTAATCCTTATATCGTTGCGCAAAAAGGGTTAGAAGTTGGAAAAGAAGTTAAAGAAAAAGACTTAATGCCCGCAGACGATATGATGGACGACGAAATGTTAGAAGAAGATATGACTGAGCCAACTGAAGAAATGGAGCCTCAAGAAGTACCAACAGAGGAGGCAACCAAAGATGAAGCTAACTAATATTACAAAAGTATACGGCTCTGGTGAATTACGAGTCCCCGTACTTCATGGTATTGACTTAACTATTACAGACGGTGAGTTTGTAGCGATTATGGGGCCTTCTGGCTCTGGTAAATCAACTTTAATGAACATTATAGGTTTTCTCGATAAACAAACAGAGGGCACATACTTTTTACATGGTAATGATGTCGGAAGTGCTAAGGAAAAGGATTTAGCTAAACTACGTAATGAACATATCGGATTTGTTTTCCAGCAATTCTTTTTATTACCTCGTCTCAATGCGCAAAAAAATGTAGAAACACCGTTAATTTATGCAGGTGTTTCTAAGAAGGAACGCGCTGAGCGTGCAAAAGAATTACTCGATAAAGTCGGTTTAGCTGAGCGTATGGGACATTTACCGAGCGAGCTATCTGGCGGACAAAAACAACGTGTCGCAATCGCACGTGCGCTTGTCAACAATCCTTCTATTATTTTAGCGGATGAGCCTACAGGTGCACTTGACTCTAAAACGGGTGTGCAAATTATGGAACTGCTAACCGCATTAAATCAAGAAGGTAAGACCGTTATTATCGTTACACACGAAGAAGAAATTGCCGCTTATACCGATCGTATTATCGTGCTACGAGACGGACTTATTGTAGAAGACAAGAAGGTGATGAAGTGAATATTTGGGAAAGTTTCATACTCGCTTTATCCTCCATTTGGAACCATAAAGTACGCTCTATTTTAACGATGCTCGGCATTATTATCGGTGTAGGCGCTGTTATTATCGTCGTAGCCATTGGCGAAGGCGCAAAAAAACAATTAACCGATGATATGTTTAATGCAGATGACAATGCCATCTCCTTGCACTTCGAACAAACCTCGTTTGATGAAACAGGTGAGATGGAATGGATTGAACCGCCTGAAGTAACGTCTGAGCAATTGCTACAACTAAAAGAAATCTCAGGAGTTAAAACAGTAATTGGGACAAATAGCGGCTGGGGTAACTTAGTTAATAATGACAAAACAGCTGAAATGCAAATTAAAGGTATTGATAATCAATACTTTATCGCTAAGGACATTCAACTACTAGAAGGTCGTCGCTTAAATACGCGAGATAATGATAGTTACTCACGCGTAGCTATGATTGACTCCGTAACGCGCGAAAAATTATTTAAAGCAGATGAAGATGTAATCGGTGCTATCGTTGAAATTGATGACAACCCTTATAAAATTGTAGGGGTTTATAAATCCACTCTGCCTGAGGAGTTCCTCCAATTTGACGGTTTTTCAAGCGGTGAAATGTTGATGCCGCGCACATTAATTTCCCTTATGTTTGGGAGCCGTGAAATTGAAGATATCGAAGTAATTGCAGATAATCCCGAAACATTAGGCGAGACAGGTAATGCTGCTGCAGAGAAATTAACAGCAATCGTAGGCAGTGAAGATGGCTATTATCAAGCGAATGACATGACAGAGTTCCTTGAGGAATTTGATAAATTTTACTCTACTATTACGTTATTTATTAGTAGCATTGCAGGTATTTCCTTACTTGTAGGTGGTATTGGCGTTATGAATATTATGTTAGTATCTGTCACTGAACGTACACGAGAGATCGGTTTACGTAAAGCATTAGGGGCAACACGTGGACAAATTTTGCTCCAATTTTTAATTGAATCTGTAACACTAACCTCGTTAGGTGGGTTGATTGGTATTGCTTTTGCGACAATCGTCACAATGATTGCTTCACAATTCCTACCATTTGCTGCGGTGATGAATCCTATCGTTATTTTAATAGGTGTAGCTTTCTCATCTTTAATCGGGATTGTCTTCGGCATTCTACCTGCAAATAAAGCCTCTAAACTTAGCCCTATCGAAGCGTTACGTTATGAATAAATCACAATAGCTACTTGCTCTTAGCAAGTAGTTTTTTTATTACCTTAATTAGTATATTTATTCATCCTATTATTCCCTTTTCTTATTGTGCAATACATTTTTCAAACTTCCTCATCTTCCCAACTTCGGCACTAGGACTAATGACTAACAATGCCAAACACCTTTTTATATGATAAAAACTACTTTTTACTGCTTTAAGCTTAGGAATCACTACATTTTTATAACGAACTTGTTATGATAGTATACTATTGGTAAAATTGTTAATGACAATAACTAAGAAATATAGGAGGTTTATTCATTGAAATCAATTAAAATGAAATTATTAAGCGCTTTTGCCATTATCGTTGTATTTGTCGCAGCTTATAGTATTTATAGTTTTAACACAAATACAACTATGGCATCTGAAAGCAAAACTATTGCAGAAAAAGATTTACTTCTTCTTATGGCTAATAAAGAATTAGCTACCTCGATTAATATACGTACAGCAGCTGTAGCTAATTATTTATTAACCGGTGACCCTATACATATCGAAACTTTTAATCAGTATATTGAAGTAGCAGAGCAACAAGTAGTTATTTTAAACGAACTAACAAGCAAAGAGGATGCGGATGCACTTAATAAATTAGCAGACAGAGCACGTACATGGCGTGAGCAAGTACAAAAAGGGGTGTTTGCAGTTTATGATAAAGACCCTGAAAAAGCGATGGCTAATGCCGAAAAAACGGTAACCCTTGGAGCGGAAGTGAGCGAATCTTATCAAAATTTGGCAACTATAAGTAGTCAGAATATTATAAACCGTAGTATAAAAATGATGAATCAAGCAAAAAGTGCAAAAATTATTGGCTTAACAGTTGGATTGATTGTAATTATTGCTGCAATTATTGTTGGTATTGTCACTGCAAATATCATCACTAAACCAATTCGTATGGTCGTAACATATATGCAAAATTTAGCTAATGGTGATTTGCGTCAAGAACCACTCACTATTAACAATCAAGATGAGCTACGTACACTTGTAGATGCGACAAACACGATGAATAATCAACTGCGTAGTACTTTAACAGTAATTAGTGATGTAGCGGAAACCGTCGCTGCTAATAGTGAAGAGATTGCGCAGTCTTCAAACGAAGTTCGCTCTGGTGCTGAACAAGTAGCGCGTACGATGCAAGAACTAGCAGAAGGTGCCGAACAACAAGCGAGCAGTGCCACAGATTTAGCACAAATCATGGATAATTTCTCATCAACTGTTGGTATCGCTACACAAGAAGGCGAACAGTTAATGGCACATTCGCAAAGTGTTCGTGATTTAACTTTAACTGGACAACGCTATATGAATGACTCTACACAGCAAATGAATGACATTGATGATATTGTACAAATTGCTGTGCAAAAAGTAGAGGGCTTAAACGAACAATCTAAAGAAATTTCTGAACTTGTTTTAGTTATTGACTCTATTGCTGATCAAACAAACCTACTCGCTTTAAATGCAGCCATTGAAGCAGCTCGTGCTGGCGAACAAGGTAAAGGCTTTGCTGTAGTCGCAGACGAAGTGCGTAAATTAGCTGAGCAAGTCTCACTATCTGTGACAGATATTTCTTCTATTGTCACACGCATTCAAGATGAAACAGCAGATGTTACAAAATCACTACAAGCTGGCTACGCTGAAGTGAAAAAAGGTACAGCACAAATTACAGAAACCGATGCTACGTTCAGACAAATTTCTGAAGAAGTGAATGGGATGTCAACCAACATACAAACTATTACTACTAATCTTGAAGGTATCTCAAATACAACTTCACAAATTAACCGAGCTATTGATGATATCGCTGCTATCTCGCAGCAAGCCGCAGCTGGCGTAGAAGAGACGAGTGCTACAGTACAAGAAACAGCGAGTACACTCGACGAAGTAGCTCGTGGCACAGATCACCTTGCTACACGCGCCGAAGAATTAAATCACCAAGTCAATTACTTTAAGCTATAACCAAATAGAGACCGCCATCGTGGGCGGTCTCTATTTTTATTGGGTAGCACTTGTAGCTACTGCAACTGACACTCCCACTCATAAATAAGTGGGGTTCTAAAGTACAAAAGATTTCTTCTTTGCTCTCCCATCAACCGATGTTACTGGTTGGGTACAACACAAAGACACTATCTTATTTCCTTTAGACTTTAACGAACAAGACGACCATTGCCATCATTAGCGTTCGCATCGGCTCATGCCAAAACCGTTTTTCATACTACAGATTATATCGGTTAATCACTCTAACTACAATAAAAAGACATAGAAAAATTCAGATAATTAGAACACCCTAGTAGGTGTTCCTTATCTGACCTCACTTTCATCCCAAGCCTAAAGGCAAGGGCTTTCTCGTTCGGGAAATCTGTAATAAATGAGTATCTAAATAATCTACAATTTCTTTCGCTAGTGCCGCGCCTTTTTCTGGGTTGGCTGTTAGGGCACGTACTGACATTGCCCAGTTCCCTTCATTCCAGCTCGTAAATACAGAACCCGCACCTGCATCTTGATAAGCAGTAATCGTTTTATTTAACTGTACAGGCTGACCACCTGCTTGCGTATAATCTTCATAACCGACTAACTCAGTAACCTCTGCCTCACTCGCAAATGAAGTAACCTCCAAGCGCGCAAGTAATTTTCCCTCTGCAGGAATTGCATCATCATTTACTATATAGGGCGTATCACTTTCATAATACGTAATTTGCGCAACATGCCCATTGTCACTTACCGTTGTTGCTAAATAATTACCTTTAGTAACTGCTGGATTTGGCAAAAGTATATCTTGTTGCAATTGACTTTTAATATGCTCACGCTGATCATGTATATCTTCCTGCGGCGACGCTTTAGCTTCAGCCACTGGTTCTTCCTCTACTTCAGCAGCTTCATTACAGGCACTCAATAACAGCAAAGTTGCCACCCCTATACATGCATAAACTTTTTTCATCCCATTCACCTCTCACGCTACTTTTCCCAAATGCCGACATTTGCAAACAACGCCCATAATTTTGGTATATACTAACAGTAAAGGAGGTTATATCATGAAACAATTAGCAATTGTATTAGCTGTGTTAGTACTTACAGCTTGCAATGTCAAACCTGAAGCTGAAGCTCCTGTTGAAAACATAGAGCCCATCCGCGAACAAACAACAGTAGCACCTACTGAAAAGCCTATTGAAAAACCTGTTGAAAAAGAAGAACCTAAAGCACAACCTGTAGCCGTACAAACCGAACCTGTCGTTGAGGAAGAGCCGCCACCGCCACCTGTAACAAGTGGTCTATCACGTCAAGAAATGAGTATGTACTTAATCCCAATCTCACAAGAAATTATGCAAGTGCTTTATGTGAATGTCCTTCAAGAAGAGGATGGATACAACTTCTTACCTTTCTCACAATTTGAGCACAGCATTTTGGAATTGGCTACACCAGAAATGACACAACAAGTGAGAGCTTTTTACGAGGACCCGCAGTTCTGTATTAACTGTGACAGTAACTTCTTCCCGTATATTAATGAGTTTGAAATTACACAAGATACTGACGCATTTATTACACTTAGCGGTGTAGAAAGTTATTTTGGTGAGCGATACCCACTCAGCTTAACGTATAAAAATATAAATGGGCGCTTCAAACTTCATAGCTTTGAGTACCATTAAATAAAACAACAGCCACGATGCTTAAGCATCGTGGCTGTATTTACTTACAATTTTAATTTGCTAACGTCAGCCAAGCAACTGCCTCGCAGTGGATTGAGAGGACAGAATGAATGTCATTTGTGTATGTCCGTTCTCGGAAACATATCCACGACACTTTTTGCACTATCGGTAGACGGGAACATATCCATAGGCTTCGCTGTTTTTTGAAAAACTGAGGTATGCTGTTAATTTTCAGTACCCAATACTGTGAATAACGTTACTCTCCTATTCACTAATGTAATTCAACAATCTTTCTAAAATGTCATGTGTAACTTTTAAGTTGTATTGTTCAATAAGGTGACTTTGCAAATCCATAACTAATAGCAAAGAATTTTTATAGGCTTCAAATAATTCTACCTTATCTAATCGAGCAGTGGTCTTTGCAAATTTTTTATAATTTTCAAGGCTAATTTCTTTTTCAAGGTTTTTACTCATGTTTAGCCAATTATCAGCATTTTTTTCTGCCATACGTATAAGTTGTAGTGTATTTTTTTGAAGTTGTGATAAGAGTTCTAATGAACGAGCATATTCTCCTCTTTTTAGAACGTTGATTCCCATCAACCATAGATTAGAGAAATTACACAACAAAAAATTAGCATTTTCTTCAGTAAGTCTATTTGGTCTTGCACCACTTATCTCTGATAAATAATTTTCTAATTGCCCTGTTTCATCGTAAATAAGCATAGCCTTCGTATCAGGAATATAACCTGAATCTTTAAACGAGGGGATTATGTTCATATCTTTTTCAGAAAGGAAATGAAATTCCCCACGTATAAGATTATCAAAAATAACTACCTCTGTTCCGTACTCATTTTTATAAAGCATCAAGTACGGAGCTACGTCAAACAACCAGTTGGATGAATCAAAGTTCGAGGTTATACTATCTTTCAAAAATATATAGAACTCTATATCAGAGTATTGGTCACCTTCTCCTTTGGTAAACGATCCATACATCATACAAGCTGTAATTCGTTCATCTGACTCAGTAAGATTCTTAACGTTTGCAATTAATTCTTTTTGTTTTAACATTTCTTCACCCTTTCATGTAAATATCTTTTAGTTATTGTGGCAACTCAAAATCTCTACAAACCTAAATTAATATTTTTCGTACAAATGTTATTGCAAAAAGCATCATCATGCTCCACAAACAATAGTGTAGGACAATATTCCAAAATCATTTTTTCAATTTGGATACGTGAAAAAATATCAATATAGTTCAATGGCTCATCCCATATATACAAATGTGCACTTTCACAAAGGCTTTTAGCAATTAGTACTTTCTTTTTCTGACCAGCACTAAAATCCACCATGTTCTTATCAAACTGCTCTCTATTAAAATCCAGTTTACGAAGAATCGTTTTAAATAGAGTTTCATCGATCTTATTATTATAGGCAAATTCAGATAGATTACCTTTTAAATATGAAGTATCTTGCGAAATATAAGAAATTTTTAGTCCACTTGCTAGCATAAAATTTCCGGTAAATTTAATATCATCTCCATTAATCAATTTTAGGATACTAGACTTACCACTCCCATTTTTTCCGATAATGGCAACTCTATCACCAATATTGACTCTGAAATTAAGATTACTGCATACTTCTTTATCTCCATAAGACAATGATAAATCATTCGCTTCTATTAAGCACTCTTTGTGAAATTCAAGTGGTGAAATTTTTAAGTCATCATATTGTTCAATGTTGTGGAGCAGTTCTGATTTTTGTAAAACGGCTTCCTGATGTCTTGACTCAATATTTTTGGCACGTTTCATCGCTTTTGCAGCCTTATGTCCAACATAACCCTTATCCAGTTTTGAACCAGAATTTGTTGTTCCATATTTACTTTTTTCTACTTTATTTGACCAGTTTGAACTACGTTTTGCTGCATAAGACAACCTTCCTATTTCTTTAAGGAGTTTCTTGTTTTCTGCCAGTTCAAAATTATCTTGTAACGTTTTGTTCTCCCACCAAGAAGTAAAATTTCCCTTTTGGATTTCGATATTCGTTTTATTGATAGATAGTATATGGTCAACACATTGATCAAGTAAGCTTCTATCATGAGATACCAAAATAAACCCCTTCTTGCGTTTCAAATAGTTTTGCACTACATTACGTGCATCGATGTCAAGATGGTTTGTAGGTTCATCAATAAGCAGGAAACAACTCGCTGTAAGGAATAAAGCTGCAAGAAGGACCTTCGTTTGCTCACCATTTGACAATGTATTAAACGGACGATATAAAGCATCTTCTTGAACATCAAGCAATGATATTTCACGAAAAATCTCCCAATCCATACATTCCGTACAAATACTCTTCATTACTTCAATTGTATATAGACTCTTATCTTCCACATCATAAGGAAAATACTCAAACTTAACTGTAGAACTTATATTGCCGGAATACGCATATTTGCCAAGCAGTAAATTTAAGAAAGTAGTTTTACCGCGTCCGTTTCTTCCAATAAAACCGAGTTTCCAATCTGTATCTATCTGAAAACTTACATTTTCAAAAATATTGTCATAACTTCCTTCATATGAAAAAGTTAGATTTGAAACATTTATTAAGGACATATATTTCTTCCTCCTTTACATTATAAAAATTTTATAAGCAAAGTCGGTTTTCGGCATTAATTACTCTATAATGTTATCCAACTCTGCAAGGATTTTGTCATGAATGACATAGTATCATTGTCTATCACGTTTATCTTCCTTTCTTTTACAAATATTAAAAGCCGCAAGAAAGTAAATTCTTACGGCTCAAAAACAAATACTATTATTACCTTTTGTTATACATAACATAAGGTTACTGTAATGTATTATTGAGTGTAGAATACTTAACTTTCTTGCAATTTGCATAACAAAACAAACGGTTCTATAGCCGTTTCTTTAAATATCTTATTATGCATCATATAATTAGCAAGAAAAGTTATACATTCTTCCACCTCCAAGTCGTTTTATTATATCATATTATCTTTAAAAATCCAATATAATTCTTCTGTTCTCTTTCTAAAGATTACCCTTCTACATCAATCTCGACTCCTGATTTGAATTCAACGGCGAACTTATCATGAAATACCGTAACTTTTTCTATAAGCCTCCTTACTAACTGCTCATCATATTCCTCTAACTCACAGGATTGTTCATTAAAGAAATCAGTCATTTCAGCGATTCGTTGCCTTTTTCCTTCACGCTCTGCATTTTCAACAAGTGCATTTTGCTTCAATTCTCGAAGGTGGTAGATTTCATCAGCCACATCTTCATAGTCATTCTTGGATTTTGCTTGGATAAGAAGCTGTTGTTGTAATTCTTCCAATTTGCTATCAATATCATTGGTGGCATTATCATTTTCTTCATTAAGTATAGTAGCTATGTTTTTCTGCAACGCCTGGAGGAAGGGTTCTTTGTTAGCCAAAAGTTCGTTAATAGCCTTGACCACTGCTGTCTGCAATGTTTCCTCGTTTATGGTAGGGGCAGTACATTCAGATCCTTTTTCCTCCAAACGGCTGACGCATCTCCAAACAATAGACTTGTAACCTCGGTTATTCCAGTGTACCCGGCGGTAAATATCACCGCACTGGCGAGCAAACTGCAACTGCAACTATGCAGGCACTTAATCTTAAAAGAACTACTTTCTATAAACTGGTGAAGGAAGTGATTGTATGATGACGATGTGTCCACGATGTTTAGAGCTATACAGTGAAATTTGGTCGAAGCCTTGTTGTAAATGCGCCGATAAGACCATTCCTGTTGATATTGAACTCATCAATGTCGTTCAGATGCTGCTCACTAGAGGCTTCGATGTATCTTATGCCACTTGTTACCCAGATAAAGAACAAGGTGAGATCGAAGCTATGGAAATTGAGATTCACTTTAGGGAATTGTATCCGCAGGCTCTCTTTGATGGTCTCCCACCTGACTGGATTGTAATTGACGAATACCCAGTTCTTGGCGGTAAGGTTCTTGATGAACCTGTTGATATCCTTACATGTGCAATCGAATATCGATTTGAAGAGAGCATCCATATTCAAAAGGATATCGCTATAAGCAATCTGGAAACATGGCTCGAAGAGAAAGACCCGCAATCTTGTAGGGCTATCCTTACATTGGCCGGCTTCTGAAAAAGTAAGACCCTCTCAACAGTAATGATCTGCTGAAAGGGTACTTTACTTTAATCTATGACCTTGAAGTGCCTTAATGCGTCTTTAATAGCTTCTACTTTATATTCTGGTGCTGGTTTATATGGGCGTTTTAGTTCTTCAACTGCGTTTGGTGCGTCGTACATCGGCAGGCCTAAGTTTCTTTTGACCTCTGCAATGTTTGCAGTGTGAACTTTGAAGCCGTACTTTTCTTCGATATACTCCTGAATAAGCCTGTAGGTGATACGATCTGGCTGGATTTTTCGGTCGTCTGCGTACTCCATTTTTACACTGATAAAATCGTCTGCACTTTTGTGGGACAATAAAACACACGTCTCAACGTGGCTCGAGTTGATGGCATTGATGTCTTAAGCTGATTTTTAACCCTTTCGTTCGCGGGAACGTATCAACGGTATTTTGATTATTTTTTAAGAAACTGATATATGGGGGAACATATCGAAGCAATCAATAATGCACATTAACAACTAGTCTTTGTTATATTTAAACTATTCGAAAAGGTAATTGGATATTAAGGGAAGACTCTATAGACTTTTTCATATGATTAACGAGTTCAGCCACCTCAGATTCCATTCCTTCCCACTTGTCAACACACTCTCCTAAATAAGCCTCTCTCGCTTTGTTGAGTAAAGTAGCATGCTCATCGGGTAATTGAGGTATCGCCCATTCAGCTGCCAGATCTTTTGAGCGAATTTCACCAGTAGATGCTGTCAGCCACATTCTGGCTAAAGTTAAAATCACATTGCGTTCGTCACCGTTAATGCTAGCTATCAACCCGGGCAACGATTCTTTAATTGCTTTTCGAATATCTGTCATTGGCACAGGCTCAATTACTTCTGTTGCCTTTGGTCCCAAAAGGTTAATACTATTTTTTCTTAGTTGTGCTAAAAGTATTGCTAAATCCGGATCATAAGTCGACTCAGGAATTTCTCCCTTTTCAAACTGCTCTCTTAGCCACTCGCCATACATAAATTCATATTTGGGGGGGAAATGCCAAGGGACAATATCCTTTTGATTTATGACCGTAACTTCAAGAGGCCTCATATCTTTTATGTTTCCTATTTTCCTAGATATAAGCATTAACCTATTTGTAAGATTCCTTCGAGTTTTTTCAGATAAACTTTGATTTGTTATTACCAAAATATCTACATCGCTATTCATACGTAAACCACCCATTACTGCCGAACCATACAAATACACCCCAATTAACATATTATCAAGTAGTTCCGCTATAGTTTTTAATGCTTGAATTGCTTCTTTCGGAATTTTTTTGTTACTTAAATCTATACTCAACTTCGATCTCCTTTCGTCTGAAAACTGTTTTTTAACGCCTCTTAAAATTTATAAAAAAAGAGTAAACATCTTTCGTTGTATTGTAAATTAACGCCATCCAAAATTTTGATTCAAGATTTTCTTTCGGTTTATTATATGTTTGAGCCAATATAAGCTACAAAACTGCTGTCTATCCATTTTTGAGTAACCTCATTTATATCAATCCCAATAGTAGCCAACCCAATAATGCTGCAATCCAATTTCTCTAACAAAGCTATTAAAGCCTTCATTTGAGAACCTGTCTCTATCCAATCATCTACAATCAAAACTCTTTTGTTCCTCACAATAGAACTCTTAGATATTTCAAAGCTTTTATCTTGACCTGAATAGTCGGTAAAATGTGTCGAAATAATCTCTTCTTTTGCGTATGGCAGCTTATCACCTTTTCTTACTCCAATAAACCCCACTCCAAGTTCTTTGGCTATGGCAGTGCCTAGTATCCATCCAATTGCTTCTGGGGCAGCCACATAATCTACTTTATTTTGAAAATCCAATGATAGTACTTTTACAATTTTATCAAAAACGGTTTTATGTGTAAAAATAGTTAGTAAATCATATTTTCCAATTGAGTTACGAGGTAATATACCTCTAATTTCATTTATAACATCAGTACTTTCCATACATTTACACCCCTTGCTTATGGTTAATAATCTTTGCTAATCTTTAAAAATAGTCATTTTCAACATATTTTTTATACATGTCCTCGGTATATCTTGTTATGTTCTTACCATACTCTGGATAATCAAACCCCAGTAGTTCTGCTACCTCTTTGGACACTTCCCTGAACAATTGGTGGCATATAAATAATGACTTCCAAATATTTTCATAGGAATCCATGCGATATGTAGATAATAATCTATTCCATAGATCTTCATCAATGTATTTGTTAATATACTTATAATTTTTCCCAACACTTAATGAAAATTCTGTCTTTATCCCAACCTTCCACGACATCATCCTAAGTAGTTCAAACCGTAGAATCTGGTTCAGATGATCGATTGCAAACAGTATCTCTTTGCGGCACAATCCTTTAATAACATAAGGTGTTACATTCCAAAATTCATTGCAGCAATCATCATACTCCCTTGCGCTTGGCTTTCTTACATGATAATCTATATCAGTCGGAACTATGTCCCTTTTAATTCTACAATCTTTATCAATTAGAACCTTTATTAATTTATCGCCCTTTAGGTAATTATCTAACTCTTCCAAGGGCAATAAGGTAAGATCAATTTTATTGTAATCATCAAATAGCATAAGATAGGAAAATCCCTTTTCTTCAGGTGGGAATAATTCCATATCCTCCGGCTTTTGCATCATTATTATATTCCCAAATTGATTAAGCCAGTCATCATTAGATATAAATGGTTCTATATCACTTACAAAATATGTAATATCATAATCCTGAAATTCATCTTTAGGTATATTAATATTTGCGCGTGACCCCTCAAGGGTCACAATTCGAATACGTTCATCCTGTTCTGCTAAAGAAAGTACTAAATCCATCATTTCTTTTTCTGATCTCATTTACATACTCCTCGTTTATTTTTTCTATATTATTACATCTTCTTTTTTGCCGATACAATCAGCATCATTGGGCGTCGCATTTCATCCGCCATCCCCGGAATATCCATCATGTTCTCTGGCGGCTGTGGCTCCACAATCTGATTTATTATAAAACTATTTGAAAGCAGTGTATTTAGATATGTGGTCAGTGTTCTATGATATTTTGTAACCTTTTCTTCCAAAAACATAGCTGTCCGTTTGCCCTCATAATAATAATTGTCCACCGGGAAATGCAGTATTTCTCCTTTTTCGTTATAATACCAGTCTTGTGTTCCATGAGCAGTAAAAACAGGATGTTCAACTGTAAAAACTAAATTGCCACCAGCCTTCAGCATCCTATATATCTTTTTTATTAAATTCTCATAGTCTGCTACATAATGAAACGCAAGCGAACTTAGTATTACATCAAAGCTCTCCTCTGGGAAATCCACATCTTCTATGGCACAGCATTCATATTCAATCTGTGGAAAATGGGTTTTTCCTTTTGCTACTTCGAGCATTTTATGAGAAATATCAACACCTACTACAGAGGAAGCACCGTTTTCCATCGCATATATACAGTGCCATCCATAGCCGCATCCTAAATCAAGCACACGCTTACCCTTAAAATCAGGTAGCATCTTTTTCAAAGTCTCCCATTCTCCCGCACCAGCCAGTCCTTTCTGCGAGCGACTCATTTGACTGTATTTTTGAAAAAATATATTATCATCATATTTGTTTTCTTTCATCTGAACTCTCCTCGTTTAAAAAGTTATTTATCTCCGATACAATTTCATTCACTTCATTATAAAGCTTCTCGGTCATGTCGTAGCATTCAAAAAGTGAGATACCGAGTACTTCAAAAATATGATTTACCTTCTCGGTATATTTTTCAGGTTTATGTTCAAAAGTTTCAAGCAGTTTTATAGCTTTCTTTTCGTTGATACAATAAGCATTATTACATGCAAATAACACTTGATTTAAACATGAAACTATACGAAAAACATGACCCGCAATATAATATTTATCGTCTGTTCCCGAATTTGCTTTTACAAACATTAAAGAGAACCCTGCTTCAAACATAAAAAAGTTAACTAAACTTTTCTGCAAAGCATTGGGATAAGTTTCTGCCTGTTTTTTTAATTCGCATAAGCTTTCATTCTTAGCATATAGTATTTTGCTAATCGCTAATTCTCCTCGATACATTGCACTAATATAACCATGGGGATGCCCAGTCTGATAATTGGCAGTAACAATTCCGTGCTCTGTATCTTTCATTATTTGTTCCACACGTTTAATATCACGTAAAATTAAATCCACATGATACCCGTTTATGACTAACCATCCGCCGCCATTAATCCAATCACCCCATGCTCCGGGAGGTACAACAAGGTTATTTCTATGCTCATCATCCAGCTTTGTAGCGAATTGATTAATAGTATTTATGTCAAATGATTCTGAATTGTAATAGATGCCGATATCTATATCCGAATCCTCTGTATGGGTGCCCCTTGCACGTGAACCACCTAAAACAATACCTTCTATATAAGACAGAGAGGATAATTTCTCTGCTACTGATTTAATAATATTATCTACCATCAAGCATGCTCCTTTTATCGATTCACTGCTGTAAAAATTCCAAGCCAAATCTTTTGCTTCTACTCAACATATTTATAATTTTTTTAATTTCACAAAAGATAGTTAAAACTTATCAATTGTCTTTTTATACCTCTGCTGATTAGATGAAGTCTTTTCAATAGCCTTTAAATTACCATTCATTTTGCTAACATGGTTTAAAAATAACGTTCCAAGCAGAAGTCGATCCTTTCTGGGTATCCTATTCCACACATATCCCTTGAATAAATCTTTAACAAGAAAAACTTCGCCATCATTTAGATTTTCAGTTTCTCTAATAGCTTCTTCCAATAGCTCATTTACATCAATCATGTTGTCCACTCCTTATTAATAATAATATCAACAACATTGTTGATATTATTATACGTATATTCACAGTCAAAGTCAATCCGTAAATAAGAAAAGCCACCAATCAAGGAAGTAACACCTCTCAATTGGTCGCCATTTCTGATATCCTATATCTCAATATCTATTTCAACACCTGATTTAAATTCAACAGTGAGCTTATCATCAAATACCGTAACTTTTTCAATAAGCCGCCTTACTAATTGCTCATCATATTCCTCCAACTCGCAGGATTGTTCATTTAAGAAATCAGTCATTTCAGCGATTCGTTGCCTTTTTCCTTCACGCTCTGCATTCTCTGCAAGTGCATTTTGCTTCAATTCTCGAAGGCGGTAAATTTCATCAGCCACATCTTCATAGTCATTCTTGGATTTTGCTTGTATAAGGAGCTGTTGTTGTAATTCTTCCAATTTGCCATCAATATCATCGGTGGCATTATCATTTTCTTCATTAAATACAGTAGCTATGTTTTTCTGCAAGGTTGAGAGGAAGGGTTCTTTGTTAGCCAAAAGCTCGTTAATAGCCTTGACCACTGCTGTCTGCAATGTTTCCTCGTTTATGGTAGGAGCAGTGCATTCAGACCCTTTTTCCTCCAATCGGCTAACACATCTCCAAACAATAGACTTGTAGCCTCTGTTATTCCAATGTACCCGTCGGTAAATATCGCCGCAGTGTCCGCAGTAAACAATACTCGATAAAGCATACTTGCTGCTATAGACTCGCTTTTTACCGCCTTTGCGGCCACGAAGATTTGCTCTTCGAACCATCTCTTCTTGAACTTGCATAAAAAGCTCCCTTGGAATAATCGGCTCATGGCTGTTTTCTACATAATACTGGGGAACGATGCCGTTATTCTTGACCCGCTTTTTAGAAAGGAAATCAACCGTATATGTCTTTTGTAGAAGGGCATCACCGATGTACTTTTCATTCTGCAATATCTTTTTTAGTGTTTCTGGTCTCCATTTGGCTTTGCCTGCCGCTGTAAGAATACCGTCTGCTTCTAGTCCTCTTGATATTTGTAAAAGACTAGCTCCTTCAAGGTACTCTCTATAAATCCGTTTAACAACCTCTGCACCCTCGGGGTCGATGACTAGTTGCTTGTTTTCATCCTTGGTGTATCCAAGGAAACGCTTATGGTTGACCTGGACTTCACCTTGTTGATATCGATACTGAATGCCCAGCTTAACGTTCTGACTTAAGGATTGGCTTTCCTGTTGGGCAAGGGAAGCCATAATAGTCAGCATAATTTCACCCTTGGAATCCATGGTGTTGATATTTTCTTTTTCAAAGAATACAGCGATGTTTTTATCTTTTAACTGACGGATGTATTTAAGGCAGTCTAACGTGTTTCTGGCAAATCGGCTGATGGATTTTGTAATGATCATGTCTATTTTTCCTGCCATACATTCCTCAATCATGCGGTTGAACTCTTCACGCTTTTTGGTATTTGTACCTGTGATACCATCATCCGCAAAAATCCCTGCCAATTCCCATTCCTTGTTTTTCTTAATATAGTTTGTATAATGTTCAATCTGAATTTCATAACTTGAAGCCTGCTCCTCACTATCCGTTGAAACACGACAGTAAGCAGCCACTCGTATTTTGGGTTTGCTCTCACTAGTTTTATTATTTCCGACTCGTTTAATTGCCGGAATCACTGTGACATTTCTACTCACTGCCACTTGTTACACCTCACTTTCTATCAAACTGTAGGCATATTCCGCCTGCTTGTATGGGTCTTCATATTTTTGCACCAGAGGTTTTGCTTTGAACTTTACAGGGTAATCCGTTTTCGGTTCATCTTTAGGTTCCCTTATCCTCCCGAGCTTTTCTGCTCGTTTTCGTTTTTCTTCTCTGGCTTTTTCAAATGTCTCCTCATCAATAATGGGAGGGTAAAATTCATCGCCTAGGTAGTGCTTGTTCTGCAACATCTTACCTGCTGTGGCATGATAACAATCTATCCCAGCTTTTTTAGCAGCTTCCTTCAAAGAAAGGCCTGCCAAGTATCCGGAAAATAATTCTTTTACCTGCTCAGAAGTCTTTTCATCCACAACAGCTTTTCCATCTTCAATTCTATATCCATAGGGTGTGTGACCCATCTAATTCACCAACCTTTCCTTCAATGTGATTCCACATTTTAATTCAAAACCTACTTCCTCCCGTGAAAAGACAATAATCCTCTCTACGTAATCTTCAAACAACTCATCCTCATAAGCTGTGAGCATTTTGGACTTAGTGGCAAACTTAAGCAGACGGTCAACCTCTTCAACTTTTGTAAAATTCCCATTGACGGAACGAGTAAGTTGATTCTTTTCGACAAGAATCCTTTCTCTTTCTGCTTCCAGTGAATTCTTTTCTTTATTAAACAGAGCAGGTTCCAGATATCCTTTGGCCATTAGACCTGTCAGCATCTGACGATACGTTTGTCCATTGGGCAATACCGCTATTTGTTTTTCCGCTTCCTCTTTCAACGAATAAGCCCCGATTAGAAAGAAATTTGGAAATATGACTTCCTTATCCAAAGAAAAAATCACCCACACTGACTTCATTGTCTGTCCACCCCTTTATCTTCTTCCTATAAAATATTGTAAGTCATTTCAACTCCCGAAAACAGCATCACGACTATTTTCTCCTCAATCCCAAAAAGAGGATCCAAAAGTCATTCAAACTTTTCCTTTTCCCTTAAACCTTAAAAACGAGAAAAAGATTCAACTTTTTCCCGTTTTTCATTCCTACTATGTCCCTTTATTAAATAAACTTCCGAAAACACACCCCGCCACCCCGCATTCCTTCGTTCCCTTTTAAAATAAAGTCTTCCGACAAAACCCGATTTTCACCCTTTTTATTTCATGTTTTGATCGTTTTTCACGCTTTTTTTCCCATTTTGTTCACGTTTTTCTCAGTTTTTAATAAAGATTTCCGAACCCAATCTTTTTCCAGTTGTTGTGGCGGAGGGGTTTCCAGGCTTTTTTCGAGCTTTTTACGAAATCTTTATTCCAAAATTGGGGCGGAGAAATCGGAAAAGCTTGTTTTAAATCGGACGTTTATTTTGCAGGGTTACATTGCTAACGTCAGCCAAGCAACTGCCTCGCAGTGCCATGAGTGCTGAGCGTGGACAGAAAATTTTTAAAGATGTGGTAGAATCACCTTTGATTACGTTTTATAACTTTATAAATTCTTAACCAATTTTATAAACCTATTAATCTTTACCACTTATAACAGCTACTTGTTCTTGGGTTTTTATTTCTCCACTTTTGACTTTGTCCTCTATTACATCCGCACTCATTTTTAAAAGATCAACGCTTTTAACTAAAACTTTCTGCCCAAACCTTTTAATATTTGAACGATTTCCACAATAAGTCTTCGATTCAATTTCTTCGTACAATCCCTCGGTAGCTTGTCTATAACTACTTAAATGCCTATTTAATGCATTAGGAATCATATCAGCAATTTGTAATCCAATCTCATTTTTACTCTTTTCAATGAATGTAATACTTCTGATATACTTCGATATAACACTAGATTCATAGAATAAGGTGCCTGTTATACATCGCAATTGAGTAAAATGGGTATATAATTGATCATCAAGGTTGGTGTCACTTTCACTCATTCGTGATTCAATCACAATTTTACCCTTGGCTCTATTTTCAATTAAAAAATGAGTGAAGTTCTCCATAATAATCTGTAATGCCATAAAATATTTATCCCTATGTCCCGGATATGTTTGAGCTACGTTATTTTGATGTAAGGAAGCCGATAGAACAGTAAATTCATTTGCTTTAAAAAACTCTACTACCTTATCAAAATACTTCTTTTTATTTTTCCCTTTACTCATTGTATTTTTAATTAATATTGACATAGGATCTGTTTTAGTAATATTTTTAGGCGTACGAATATCAGCCTCATGTAGTATCACGTTTTCATCTCCAAAAATATCAATTTTAATTTTATTTATTTGTGTTTTAATTTCGTTGTACTCTGAATCCTTTATTACCACGCCTGCTAAACAAAAGTATTGAAAGGGTGGATTTGCTTGAATTTCATCTAAATACAGGGTATATGTGTTTAATGTCATTACAGTGTTTCCTCCGTTTTTTTGTGTAGAGAACTTTGCGCATATGGCAATAAATAGGTGTATGCTGGTCCATTAAACTCTAATTGCTTTCTATATATTAACTTTCTTTCCTCGAGTTCTTTTAACCAATTACTTATGCTTCTCTCCGTACATTTAAAATATTCACTCATTGATTTTATACTAACCCAAGTCTCTCCAGTTTCATTTTTAGTGTGTAGACCTAAATACACATAAAGCTTAAAGGCATTACCAGATATTTCTCTTAAATAAAACTCTTCTTTAAACCCATTGAATATAGGAAAAAAACCATCATTTTCAAAGGAATTTTTCTTCCAAATTTTAAAGTTTTCTTTACAAGTTTCGGTTAATTGATTCTTATTATTTTTCATTACTTCCAACCTCTCAGATAGGTCTTTGGATTCATTTCACAAAATAATCGAATGAAATTTCTAACTAACTATACGTACCCTATGTGTCAATTTGACATTCAGCTTTATTGAAGGTATTATTGGGAATAAGAAAACCAAAATCTTACGAACCACTGGAATGCAATATGCTTTTTTAAGTATAGTCAATCTATTGAAGTGTAGGAATTAATGTTTTCTTATTTTTTTGATCTGTAAAGTGCAGACGAAAATATACTGTGAATCCTCATAGTCCCGTTCTCTGCACCGAAGGAATAGATAGCCTCAAGAATTTATTCTTGAGGTTTTTTGTTTATCCAAAATTTCTCATACAAGTTTATGACACTTTCCTCATCTAGCTTTGATTTAAGTATCAACTCTTCATTAAAATCCACTTCGCTATCATTTATTTTCCCATACCATTCTGATTTTATATCTATCAAAGTTTTATATACATTTTCTAACTTCAGATAATCTTCATATACTTTGAACTTTGTTATTCCTTTTAATAATTCAATTTCTTGTTCTTTAACTTTTAATTTACTTTCTACGACATTCAACAAAATATTTGTACTATCAATAACTAATTTAGGGGAAATGATCTGCTGCCTTTTTATTTTAAGGACTTCATTTTCTGGTATAAACCATGAACCATTTTTTTTATTTGCCTCTATTATACCAGTAGAAATATAATTATAGATTGTATTAACATGAACACCTAATAATTCCGCAGTTTCTTTAACATTCATTTTATCCACAACCTATCTTTTAATATCACAACATTGTAAATACAATTCACAAACTATTAAAAACACTGTGAATATATTTAATGTTATTACCAAATACTATTATTGTCAAATTATCATGTTTTTAATCTCTAAACAAAATAATTGAAAAGGACAGATATATTAAAACTAAAAACGAACTATATTTCAAACCTTCAAAATTTGAAGGCTCCATATAGTTCGTTTCTATATGATAATCATAGTATAATTTATTCAATTCCCAATAAATTCACTTTAGTTCTCTCAAAATATAATTACGATATATCCTCCGGGTTCCTGTTAATCCGATCAATAATCGCCAACACACTCCTAGCTTTCGGCAATTGGTCTTTGAAGACAACCGTAATGCCACCTAGCGAAGTAAACGGGTCTTGCTGTAAAGCTTGGCGTTCGAGTGTGCCGTTTTTCACGATGTAATCGATAATTAATTCGACGAAGTTGGTTTGTTGTAAGTTTAGATTTTCGGCTGTGATGAATTCCGAGAACGCTTCGACTGCTGCTTGGCGGTCGAGGCCGACGATTTTGCGGACTAATTTTGTGACCGGCGTGTCGCCGTAGTCCTTTTCGTACTGTTCCTTAGAGCCAAGTTCTTGCCATAACACGCGCTCTAAATATTCAACATCCTGCTTCGTTAACGGCTTATTGTTACGCAGCTTGTAAATGGCTAGATTGTCGGCGTTTTGGTTTTCCTTTAAATAATGCTCGACCTTTTTCCGATAGCTCTTTAGGTCGTTTACGTTTAACATCGATGCATTTTCCGCAACCATCATCACTTCGTCTTGGAAGTTCGTATAGTAGATTTTTTGATTTGAGCGTTCAATATAGCGAATTAAATCACGTAAAGCCACACGGACACGTTCTAAATCTGCAATGTTCGCTCGCTCCCAAAACTCTGTCGTACGAACTTCTTCAATGACATCACGCTGCGCTAATACTTGTGGAATTGTCCCAAGCTTCGCTAATGCTTCTGCTGTATCTACGACTTTCCGAATTGGCTTCGTTGCATTGTTCGATTGCAAGTTCGCTAACTCAATCGTTAACATCAACAAGTCAAAACGTTTTGCCAGCTCGTCATCCTCAATCGGAACAATTAATGGCGAGACATTTTCTTTTATTTCATTCGTTTGCACAACCGATAATGCCTGCCAACTGTCCGCATTTTGATATTTATGCACGTACTGCAAATATTGACGCACACGGAAATTTTCATCATTTAATGCTCGCACATCCGCTAAAATTTCATTCAATAACTTTTCACGATACACGATGAACGGCTGTTCTTGATATTGCATTGCTTGTAATTCACGTACAATATCAACCTTCGTATTAAATAGTCGTTCCGTTAACGATTGCGTAATTTTCGTTTCATCGCCGCGCTCATTTACACGGAAATACTCGAAGTTGCGTAAATAATCAAAAATTAAAAAATACTCCTTATCCTCACCTGGGCCAAATAAATTTTCGCGCAAACGTGTACCGCGACCAATCATTTGCCAGAACTTTGTTTTTGAACGCACTTTTTTAAAGAAAACAAGATTTAAGACGTTCGGCACATCGATTCCTGTATCCAACATATCCACCGAAATCGCGATTTGTGGCATCTTCGTTGGATCAGAGAAATCATCAATGAGTGATTGGTAATACTCCACACTATAATCGATCACTTCCGCAAAGTTGCCACCACACTCAGGGAACTTTAAATCAAAACGCTCTTTGATGGCCATCGCATGTTTATGATTCTTAGCGAAAAGTATTGTTTTCCCTAACTTGTCGCCACCTTCAACTTTTAACCCTTGTTCCATTAAATCGCTTAGTACTCGATCAATCGTATCTTTATTAAACACGAATTGGTTAATAGCCGAACTATCGATATCTTTTACTTGTGGCTCGTCCTCGAAAATTTCATCGAATTCCTCTTGCTCTTCCTTCGATAAATCATCGTAACGAATACCGTCATCTAAAATTTTTAACGTCGTTTCGCGGGTGCGATAGTCGACAAGATAACCATCTTCTACCGCCTTCGATAATTCATAAGCGTACGTCGGGACACCGTTTTCTAAATCGAAAATTGTGTACGTATTTTTATCAAGCTCGTCCTTTGGTGTTGCAGTCAAACCAACGAGCATCCCATCAAAATAATCAAAAATACTTTTATACTTTTGATAAATCGAACGGTGTGATTCATCAATAATGATTAAATCAAAATGACCGACTGTAAATAAACGTTCGCCCGTCTTGCTTTTCACTTCATCGATCGCATTCATCATTGTTGGATACGTGGAAAACACCATACGCGCCGCCTCTGGATCGGACTTTTTCTCAAGCATATTGCACAGTGATAAAGTTGGTAGTAACGTATTAAAATTACGAAACGCTTGCTTTACAAGTGACGTACGGTCAGCTAAAAATAGCACGTTTTTAATCCAATGATGCTTCGTTAACACATCGACTAATGAAATCGCTGTACGTGTTTTCCCACTGCCTGTCGCCATGACAAGTAGCGCTTTCCGTTGATTATTGCTAAACGAATCGCAAACGGCAAGAATCGCTTCTTTTTGGTAATAACGATTTGTAATGTCATCATTAATAACAATATTCGTCAGTGGTTTTTTCATCTTGCGGCGGTCAATTAATAACTGAAGTTCATCTTGCGTGTAGAAGCCTGACACACGACGAGCTGCGTACTCGTCATGCCAAATATACGTTTCAAAACCATTCGTATAGAAAATAATCGGACGAATACCTTGTGCCTGTTCCACACAATCCGCATATAATCTCGCTTGATTACGTCCTTCCTTTGGATCGCGTGATGTACGCTTCGCTTCCACGATAGCTAAAATTTTGCCGTTCGTACCACGCAGTACATAGTCGATAAACCCTTCCCCTGAAACGTTTGGCATTCCTGCAATCGGAAGCTCTACATCGACATTTTTATCCATTTCCCAACTAGCTAACTTTAAATCTAAATCGATATAACGCTTACGAGTTTCAAATTCAGAAATCGTTTCGACTTCAAAGTTATAATGATTTTGCGATTCCACACGGTTAGCCGTTAACTGCATACGTAGTGCTTCATTTTGCTTACGAAGTTCTTCAAGCGACTTGTCCTTTTCGCTCAATTTTTCGTATAAATTGTTTAGCTCTTCCGGACGCTCACGTTTATATTCCGCATCGTATAATATGCTTTCATCAAAATCCGTTGCTGTATATTCCTCTGCATAGCAATAATCAATCCAAGAGACAAACTGATGTAAATTATGTAATGACAACACCGCTTCATCTCGTGTAATTGCCACATTTGTATGTACTGCTGCATTTCCAAGCTTCACCACGTACTTCATCATCGGAAGTAATTGTTCATCAATAATGCTTAAAAAATGTCGATCATGAATGAGGCTCGATAAATTGTCTTGGTAAGGAATTTTCACATCATTATCAAATTGATACACCCATTTAACAGCGAGTTCCAACGCACGGCGCGAAAGAATCGCAACCGTGGAAGGACTAATTTGCATCGCACGCTCCGCTTCGATGCAGGCATTTGAGAAACTATTAAAAAGCTGTTTATCTTTTAAAAAACCAAAGTTCAATGTAATCACATCCCTTTCACATAAGGTCATCCATTAAATACTTTATTATCCAATTATACACATGTAAAAGACCTAGTGAAATATACATCCATTTATCTGTTTACAATAACGCTGTTTTTTTATAAGATGTACATACAAACTGTATTTACATTTTGTATGTACAGACTTCAATTACTCAATCGGTAATTCCATGCTGATCAGATAGGTGTTTATTTATAAATGCTAAGTCTGTTAGGTGTGTAAAGTTGAAAAGGGGTTTCCTGTACGGTGTTTGTTTACAAATGCTTGAGTCAGGAAGCTCTTTTTATTTGCCCCACTTCAAATAATCATATATCGAAATAAGTCTTCTAATATTTGTTCTTACTGCTGATTTTACGTTTTGAAGTGCATTGACATCTTCCGAGAAAATTTCTTTAAGTACTTCTTCAAGCGCGCTCACTTCAATTTGTTCCTCTTCAAGATATGCAATTAACCTTGTAGCACGTTCTAAGGAAGCCTTTTCCTGATTCCATATTTGTTTTACGGATATGTATTCCCCACGACTTTTTCTCTGCTTTTTAATTGAAGGTGAGATGATTGTATCAAAATTCAACTTTTCGGCTAATTCCTTACACTCTGGAAAATCCTTTGTTGATTCAGCTAAATATTTATGAATCGGTAGCCTACCAGAGTTTTGCTTTAAAACCTTGGGAAATGCATATTCTAACATTTCATCTGCCGTAAACTCTAAATCACCTAATACGATATCACGATACCATTCATTCCCATCAATTCCTTTTAGCCCTTTTAATCCTAAATCCGACACTTTTCCAATTGCTAGTACTAATTCTTCATCGTCTACTCGTGTATCATCTAACGCAGCTACACGTAAATTGGTAGTTGGCATATTTGTAATTGTGTAATTATAGAGTTCTTCTTTAAACCGACGTAAAATTTTAACTGGTAGCTTTGTTTTCTTTTTGCCAAGCGCATTATATAGCAACATAAAATCTGAAAGGACGATTTTTTTCATTATTAGAGGCTTATTATCAATCATAATTGTAAATGGGCTTACCTCTGCTCCAACAGCATCTGGTAAGTATTCAACAAATACAAATCGATTTTCTAGCATAGACACTTGTTCCTCATCTAAAATATCAACGATTGCCTTCAAGATGTTTTGAATATTCGTATCGCTAATAGAATAACCAAGAAAAACAATCGGGTACTCCATAAAAATAGTCATCAACTTTGCCGCTAAATAGGCACTTTTCTGTTCAAATAGTGCGTAGTCATTTTCGTTAATAACAATACTTTCCGGCTTTTCAACAGAACCGTGAATTTTATAAATTTCAGCAATGCCATGAATTGCCGAAAAGATTAATTGCGACTGTCCGACATATTTTGTGAATCCATTGAATGTATCTTCAAGAAATGAGTCATAATTTGTCGTAATAACACCTGCAATACTCTTTTCAGAAATTTGAGCAAGCTTACTAATTTCTACTGAATAATCTGGATTTACAATTGTTTTCTTTTGAATCAACGCAGCTATTTCTGCTTTAAATGGTGATAATCCGTTTCGTTTAATTTGTTCTAACATATCTCCTTCGACTGTTCTAATCAAAGGATCTGTAAACCATTTCTCATCAAAGTCCTTTTGAATAAGTTCAGCAACTTTTGGCATGATTCCGGCTTTAACGTCTAACGTCTTCGCTTTATTTTCATAAGCACTGTAGGCAAAATCATCTTGATTAATAATAGTCGCAAAATGCTCGAGCAAACCTTTCCAATCTGGTAAATTTAAATATCTACGCGATAAGCCCGAACCTACAAAAAGAATCGGTGTCGCATCAAACTTTTGCACAACATCGTCAATTTTTAACATCTGTTTACACCAACCTTTCTTTGAAACTTACCTTACACACGGCGCGACAAAATCGCAACCGTGGAAGGACTAATTTGCATCGCACGCTCCGCCTCGATGCAGGCATTAGAGAAGCTACTGAAGGTTTGTTTATCTTTTAGAAAATCAAAGGTCAATAGTCATCAGCTCCTTATAATAGGATTAATCTTGGAATAATTCGCCTTTGAAGGCTTTTTGAAGAAGTGAATTATATAGATTTTCCATTTCAATTAAAGATTCTTTCAATTTGAAAATTTCAATATTAATATAAGAGATTTTTTCCTCGAAAATATTCTGCATCTGAATTGGAGGACATAAAAACTCTATCTGCTTCATTACTGACATTGAAGGCAAATTTGGAACTCCACTTCCTCTACTCACGCTAAATAAAATCGATTGAATATGTTCACTTCTAAAAACAAATTTAAAAAATTCCTTATTCATTACATTTGTATCTAAAGTAAGTTTTAATAATGCTTGATTGATTATTCCTTCTTGTGCATTTGCAGGGATTTCAGCAATTCTTCCTAATGTTACCCCTGAGCAACTCACTATTAAATCACCCGGCATTACTCGAAATGCTTCTAATTCATTATATTTTTCTTCTGTAATGAAATATCTGTTTACTGTAAAGTCATCATTTATCGCATGATATTGTTCATACACTAAATATCCACTATCAACAAAAATTTCTTTTTTTAACGCTCCGCCAAAAGGTCCCCTCTTTATTGCTCTCTTATCTTTTACAACTATTTGAGTCAAATTTTTTGTATCCCATGCTCTAGGATTTATCCTTGGATCACCAAACATCTCTAAAAACAAACTTTTTGTTAATTCATCTAATGCTGTTATTTGGGATTGACGTTTTCGTTTTAAACTTATACAGCTATCTAGAATAGATACAATCCGCTGTTGTTGCTCAATATCTGGAATATCCACTTTAACGACTTTCCGAAAGAAGTCTCCCAACCTCAAGGAGTGTGAAGGTGCGAATAGCACCAATGAGTAGGTGGGAGATGAATTTCGGTTGGCTTTAGCCAAAGAATTTGGTAAAATATAGACATAA
>NZ_QAFW01000099.1 GCF_003057615.1 Metalysinibacillus jejuensis | reverse complement strand
TCAAAAAATCCTCCAACAATAACGTCATTCCTACACTTCCAATCTATCTCTTTATGAAATAGATTATCTCGGATAGGTGGGGAATTTTAAACCGTTATTATTGAGGATTTTAACACCGATATTCACATTCCATAAGGGAAAAAAGGAAAGTCCTCAATTTCAATTTCAGATAAAACGAAATGGTCAGTAATCCAGCCGATAACTTCTGCTTCAAATTCATGACCTTCCAAAATAATCACACTCCTTTTCGTCAACTAAAGATGGAAAGCAAAAATAAAGGTGGAGGACGCCCATGAAAGATTTTTTTGTCAGAAACCGTTTGAACAGGTAAGCCGCAAATCATGACCTCCTTGGTAGCAGAATAACAATTTTTTACAACGCGTTTTCTGTCGTTTTTCATTTTTTATCCCTCCCATTTGGTCACAACTTAAAAACGCCATCTGTCGGTAAAATACCGTTCAAATGGCGTTTAAAGCATCATGAATATTGGAATTTTGAATCAGATATAACAGGCTCTATTGATTAGGTGCAATTGCACTTTTTATATTTTTTAATATGTTTTATATGTTTTGATAGTATCCTAAAACTCTTGATATTACTGCATTTTTGCTTATATATTTTACGCTTAAAACAGAGTGGGAGTGAGTATTCATTTTAGGTTGTAAATTGCTCTAAGCGTTGAGTTACTAGCTTTTCAGCATTATCTGCTGAAAATGAAGTTCATACACGTGCAACTATACTATATAATTTTAAGAGTCTTTTTTGTATGTTTGTTTATCAAATATATAAGGAAGGCTCTTTTTATTTTGTTAAAACGTATTCCTTCCTAAACATTCCTTTAGTATGATAAAAGAAAAATAGGGGGTATATAAGATGGCAGAGATTGTAACGCTTGCTGTGGGTAAGCCAAAGGAGATGCGCTACGATGAAAATCGCACGCTAGTGACAGGCATTAAAAAATCAGCAGTGGCTGAGGTATTGCTGACTAAACAAGGCTTTATGCATGATGATGTAGCAGACAAAAAGCATCACGGTGGCCCAGACCGTGCTGTTTGCTTGTATCCTATCGAGCATTACGAAAAGTGGGAAAAAGAGTTTGGCAAGCCGCTACCTAAAAGTGCCTTTGGTGAAAATCTCACCGTGCGTGGCATGCTAGAACAAGATGTTTGTATTGGTGATGTGTATGCAGTGGGCGAGGCAGTAATTGAAATTACACAGGGACGTGTGCCATGCAGCACGATTGATAAGTATACGTCAGCAAGCTCGCTGATGAAACGTCTTGTGCAAACGGGTTACACTGGCTATTTAGCACGTGTATTGCAAGAGGGTGTGGTGCGTGCTGATGATCGTATTACGCTACAAACAAAAGGCGAAGGTCAACTAACCATATTAAAGTGCAACCAAATTTATTTTACTAACGATCAACAAGCGATGGCACATATGTTAACAATCCCCGCACTCGCTGACGAATGGAAGGTTAAAATTGCTAAACGTTTGGGTAAGTAAACAGTAGAGGAAGTGATGGAAGATGGTAGCATTTTTTGCAACGCTTAGTCCTGTTATGCAGGCGTTAGTCGCTACGTTATTTACGTGGGGGATGACAGCGCTCGGCGCAGCGTTAGTATTTACAACCAAAACAATGAATCAAAAATTAATGGATGGCATGTTAGGTTTTGCGGGTGGTGTGATGATCGCCGCAAGTTTCTGGTCTTTGCTATCACCTGCGCTTGAAATGTCTGAGGGCAAAACACTGCCAGCATGGTTTTCAGTTGCGCTTGGTTTTGTAGGGGGCGCATTATTTTTATGGAGTATTGATAAGCTCATTCCCCATTTGCATCCTAATATGAAAATGAAAGAAGCTGAGGGGATTCATCCTGAGCGTCGACGTCGCAGTACGTTACTAGTGCTAGCCATTACGCTACATAATATTCCTGAAGGTTTAGCTGTAGGTGTTGCTTTTGGTGCTGTAGCTGCGGGATTCCCGTCCGCTTCATTAGCAGCGGCAGTAACGCTTGCGATTGGTATTGGTATTCAAAACTTTCCTGAGGGTACAGCAGTTGCGATGCCGCTTCGACGAGAGGGCATGTCACGAAAGCGTAGTTTTATGTATGGGCAACTATCAGGTATTGTTGAGCCTATTGCGGCAGTCATTGGTGTACTCGCAGTAACTGTAATGCAACCACTGTTGCCTTTTGCGTTAAGCTTTGCGGCAGGCGCTATGATTTTCGTTGTAGCTGAGGAAGTTATCCCAAGCTCACACGAAAACGGCAATAAAGATTTAGCTTCATTGTCATTAATTATTGGTTTTACATTAATGATGGTGCTAGATGTAGCACTAGGCTAAAACACAAACTCGATTCACTAACGAATCGAGTTTGTGTTTTTATGTGTGAGAATGCGTACACGCCGTGGTAATACGCTAACTTCTATCGGCGTCTCTAACATAATTTCGCCATCAATATCTAACGTTTGGGGTGGTGTAGTAGTAAGTGTAAAGTGTTTACCACTTAGTACCGTAATATTTTGACCGAGTTCGCCCCAGTCAAAGCTGTCTTTAGGTGTAAAGAAGTCACGCAAGGTGCCTAATGTTTTAGTGTTAAAAATAAAAGCATTGAGTACACCATCGCTTGGGCTTAAATCTGTGAGGGGCAAACGGTTACCGCCAATAAATAGCCCGCTCGCAATCATCATCATAAAGGTTTCGCCTTCATAGGTTTTGCCGTCTACTGTTAGGTTATAGGTAAAATCATTTTCTTCACCGAGTGTTTTAAGTGTAGACAGCACATAGCTAAATTTACCAATAGCACTTTTGGCATCCGCATCTACATTTTCGGCATTTTGCACCATAAAACCAAGTCCTACAAAGTTAAGGGCGTAATGCTCATTAATTTTTAACGACTTTCCGAAAGAAGTCTCCCAACCTCAAGGAGTGTGAAGGTGCGAATAGCACCAATGAGTAGGTGGGAGATGAATTTCGGTTGGCTTTAGCCAAAGAATTTGGTAAAATATAGACATAA
>NZ_QAFW01000098.1 GCF_003057615.1 Metalysinibacillus jejuensis | reverse complement strand
AGGGCGATTCTTACCGTATGGAGGAGAAGAAAAAAGCGGGAATTTTCCCGCTGCCTCACACGGTTAAAACAGAAAAGTGAGGAATTTTATTCCGATATTTTTGGGGAATTTTAAGCCGATATTGACAACTACTTCACCTTTATCGTTAATTGTGTAGTATTCTAATGTAGCGTTAGCTGCTTTAAACGCTGCACCTTCAGGAGTCTTAACAGTAAATTTAGAATCTAATGTCGATGGAATGAACGCATTACCATCTTGATCTTTGAACGTAATAGGTTTTACGTGCTTAGTTTCTGCATCGCCAGCAATCACAGCACCTGTTTCAGTAACGTTTCCACCTAATTCAATTTTATCAATTGAAGAAGCTGCACTTACTTTCACAGAAATTGAAGCTGTTTTAGAGCCAACGTATGCAACGATTTCTTGTGTACCTACTGCTGCATTAGCTTTAAATGCTAAGCCAGTTACTACATCATTAGATGAAGCATCTTTATATTCACCTTTAGCATCTGTTGTTTGAGCTGTAACTGCATCAGTTGCGTCTGGTAAGAATTTTAATGCCTCAGATTTAACTGCAATTGTTTCACCTTTAGCATTTTTGAAAGTAATTGCTTCATATACCTGATTACCAGTACGGTATTCAACAGAAGCTGCTGTTTCAATTGTTGCTACAGTAGCATCAATTTTTGAAGTAACATCGAAAGTTACTGGTGTAACTTCTTTATCAGAAGAAGTTAATGTTACATTATATTTAGCACCTGCTGCATAGTCACCAGCTTTTTCAGCTGCTGTTTGTGCAGTACGGTTTGATTTAACTGTGAAGCCAGTTAAGTAACCTGATGCATCTACTACTTTTTCAACTGTTACGTCAGTTGCAGCGAAACCTTCACCTGTTGGAGCTTTAACTTCTACAGTGATATCATCCGCTTTTACTGGTACAGTAGCACCGTTAGCGTTAGCGAATTTAACTACTGCTAAGTCTTTTTTGTTTTCAGTTGGATCAACTAATACTGAAGATTGATCTTTATTTGTTACTGTTACTGCTTCAGCAGTAATTGTAGCTAATTTACCTTTACCTACAGTTACTTCAAATGATTTTGAAGCTTTACCATCTGGAGTATAAGCAGTAATTGTAGCTGTACCTTCTTTTAAAGCTCTGAATGTTGCATCAGTACCGATTGCAACGTCAGCGAAAGTAGCACCATCTGTTGCGCCAATTTTGATAATTGAAGCATCACTTACTACCCAACGTAAATTTGAAGAAGTGTTTGTATACGCTTCGCTAAATTGGTCTAATACAGAAGCTTTTAAAGCAAATGTATCGCCAGCTTTTAAATCTTCTAAATCAGAAGCTTCAGTTGCTTCGATTTTAGAAATTGAAGCAGGTACTTTACCTTGGTAAGCTGCTACTGTATATTCTTGAGTAGCTGAGTAAGTTTTTTCGCCTACTTTGTTTGATACAGTAACAGTGATAACTTCGCCTTCAGCTAATGTTTCATTGATTGTTACTGTAGTTCCTGTAATAGTAGCTTTTAATGGGAATGATCCACGTTTAACTTCTACTTTAAAGTCTGTAGCTGTTGAAGCTACCGTTACTTCTTCACCATATTGGTTTAAAGCTTTAATATTTACAGTCTGAGTGTTGTTTTCTTCTAAGACACCGTTAGCATCTTTTCCATCAGCAGCAATACCAGATGTTACAAATACAAAATCAGCTACGTAAGCATCTGCTACTTTAGCTACAAATGTTGTTTCAGTTAATGTTGCCCAGTCAGCTGCTACTGTGTATTCTACTGCGTCTGTTAATTTTTCGTCTTCAGCTAAATCAAATTTAGCTTCTGAACCGTCAAATGAACCTGCAACATACGTACCTGTGAATGATTCTTCACCTGCTGTTACAGTGATTGTTTTACCAACTAAGTCTTCTTCAGTAACTTCTGTAGTTTCTGGTAATGTTACTGATACTTGTGTAGCGTTATTCGCCTAAAGCTAACGAGAAATTTATAAACTTATTAAACGAATGATACCAACAAATTTAGGCATTGCTTGTTGTTAAAAAAGTTATTCAATACAAAATCACTAGTAAATGTTCCAATATGTAGGAGTTCAATACATAATCAAAAATAGCTGTTCAATTGCTTAATCTATAATTACATTACTTTCATTTGATCACTAAGTGATTTATGCCCTATATAATAGGAAGAAACTCATGACACTTTTACATATCATTGTGTAAAAAAAATTTACTTATAGACCTTCAAATTCTATTCCAATAACTGTGTACCGCTATACCACTAGTACCGATATTATACATGCTAGATCAAAAAGTGATCGCCAACTAAGGGCGATCACACATTTACCATTAAGAAAAATTCACTTCATTGACAAGGTAATCCCAAACTTGAATGATGTGATTTTCAGGAAATATTTTCTTTTTACGCTCGTTCCACCCTTGAACCGATTGCACCACAAAATATTTGTCATTTGCTTTTGAAGGCTGTTCTTTCAAAATCCATCCAACGGTTGATAATAACTCTAAATCATAAGGTGTTTCAAAACCATACATTAAATCAGCTACCCGCTGTAAATTGTTTAATGCTTCCCCATCATGACTTAAGAAATTCTCAGCCTCTTCTGCTGCACCGTCTAGTAAATAAATTTCAGCCCCTTGGGTTCGATCGCCATAACCTCTGATGTAATGACCTTCAAGTGCTTGAAGTACATGGTTTAAATTTTCTGCATAAGGACCATAGTGATGCTTTTCAAAATGAAGCCTATTCAAAGCGCCTATTTCATACAAAAAGTAAGCAATTTTTTGTACTTCTAGCAATGACATGCGATAACCTGGACCAGCATAACGAGACATAGCAGCTAATAATTGAGCTCTTCCTAGTGTCATTTTAGGCTTTTTTGTACGCACAAGCATTTCTTCTAGTGGTGGTGCACCTGCTGGCTCATATAAATGAACTGTTACATCTAAGGTTTGGAATGCCTCTACTATCATTGGTCTTACTTGACGCCAGTCTAACCCACCATTTCCACAACCCAAA
>NZ_QAFW01000097.1 GCF_003057615.1 Metalysinibacillus jejuensis | reverse complement strand
TAAATAACGTAAAAGCGTAGGGACATCGCATTTACGAGCCGTATCTTCAAAGCCGAATTCGGTAAGAATACCCGCGAGTTCTTCCTGTGAAATAAAGTTTTGAAGTAGTGTGAAAATCGTGGTATTCGCGAGCCTAGAGATTCCTCCTCGTAAAAAGTTTGTGTGGTAACTTACATTTTACATGGAATCTCTCTTTTTTATTAGTTTTTTACGGTGAAAATTAGCTAATCAACAGGCGTGGTTCTTTCATTTATTTCACTACAATATTAACAAGCTTGCCTGGTATTGCGATTAGTTTAACTAATGCTTTGCCAGCCATTTGCTCTTGCACCTTTTCGTCTGCAAGGGCTACTTTTTCTAGCTCATCTTTCGTAATATCTTTTGCTACTTTAAGCTTAGCACGAACTTTACCGTTGATTTGTACAACCATTTCAATTTCGTTATCTTCAAGCTTTGCCTCATCAAATGTTGGCCATGGTTCATACGTCAATGTCTCTGTATGACCAAGCTGTTGCCAAATTTCCTCTGCGATATGCGGCGCAATTGGTGATAGTAATAGCACGATGCCCTCTGCATATTTCGTTGGAATACGGTCAACTTTATTCGCTTCGTTTACAAAAACCATCAGTTGCGAAATCGCTGTGTTATTACGCATATGCTCATAGTCTTCTGTTACCTTTTTAACGGTTTGGTGATACACTTTTTCAAGCTCTCCACCTTCTTCGCCGTTTACTTTAGCACTTAATGTACCATCTTCGTTCATAAATAAACGCCATACACGATCTAGGAAGCGGCGTGCGCCGTCTACTCCGTTTGTTGTCCATTCTTTTGATGCATCAAGTGGGCCCATAAACATTTCATACAGACGTAATGTATCTGCTCCGTGTGAAGCGACAATATCATCTGGGTTAATAACATTACCAAGCGATTTAGACATCTTCACATGCCCTTCACCTAAAATCATACCTTGGTTAAATAATTTTTGGAAAGGCTCTTTTGTATGAACCACACCTAAATCATAAAGCACTTTATGCCAGAAACGTGCATATAATAAGTGAAGTACGGCATGCTCTGCACCACCAACATAAATATCAACTGGTAACCAGCGTTTTGCTAGTTCAGGGTCAATAATCATTTCATCATTGTCTGGGTCAATATAGCGTAGGTAATACCAGCAGCTACCTGCCCATTGTGGCATCGTATTTGTTTCACGGCGACCTTTCATACCTGTTTTAGGGTCGACAACATTTACCCAGTCTGTAATGTTAGCAAGCGGTGATTCACCTGTGCCTGATGGGTGAATATTATCTGTCTTTGGTAATTCAAGCGGTAGTTCTTCTTCTGGCACTGGTGTCATTGTGCCATCTTCCCAATGAATCATTGGAATTGGTTCGCCCCAGTAACGTTGGCGTGAGAATAACCAGTCACGTAAGCGGTAAGAGATTTTCTTTTCACCTACGCCTTTTTCTACTAACCATGCAATGGCTTTTTCAATGCCGTCTTCTTTGCCTAAACCATTTAGGAAATCAGAGTTAATATGAACACCGTCACCTGTGAAGGCTTCTTCTTCAATATTACCGCCTTCAAGTACAGGGATGATTGGTAAATTAAATTCCTTCGCAAATTCATAATCACGCTCGTCGTGAGCAGGTACTGCCATAATTGCGCCTGTACCATACGTCGCTAATACGTAGTCAGCAATCCAAATCGGCATTTTTTCGCCGTTAACAGGGTTAATGGCGTAAGCGCCTGTAAAGATGCCTGTTTTTTCTTTAGCTAAATCAGTACGCTCTAAATCGGATTTTGTTTTAACCTTATCTAAATACGCATCTACTGCTGCTTGTTGCTCAGCTGTTGTAATTTGTGCAACTAGCTTATGTTCTGGTGCTAGTACGGCATACGTTGCGCCAAATAATGTATCTGGGCGTGTTGTAAATACTGTAAAGTCTTTATCTGTACCTTCGATTTGGAACGTCACATTAGCACCTTCAGAGCGACCAATCCAGTTACGTTGCATTTCTTTTAAACTTTCAGGCCAGTCAAGGTCTTCTAAGTCTTCGATTAAGCGGTCTGCGTACTCTGTAATTTTAAGCACCCATTGACGCATTGGGCGACGCTCCACTGGGTGACTACCACGCTCTGATAAACCGTCAATAACTTCCTCATTCGATAGCACAGTCCCAAGTGCTGGGCACCAGTTTACAGCTACTTCATCCACATAAGCTAAGCCCTTTTTATATAGTTGAATGAAAATCCATTGTGTCCATTTATAATATTTCGGGTCAGTCGTATTAATTTCGCGGTCCCAGTCATAAGAGAAGCCTAGGTCGTTCATTTGACGTTTAAATGTTGCGATATTTTTCGCAGTAAACTCCGCAGGGTCATTCCCTGTATCAAGTGCATACTGCTCTGCTGGTAAACCAAAGGCATCCCAGCCCATTGGGTGAAGCACATTATAGCCTTGCTTACGTTTAAATGAACTTAAAATATCTGTTGCAATATAACCTAGTGGGTGACCTACGTGTAAGCCAACACCTGATGGATACGGGAACATATCAAGCGCATAAAATTTCGGCTTACTATCATCATTTACCGTTTTAAATGTTTTATTGTCTGCCCAATATTTTTGCCACTTCTTCTCAATTTGCTCATGATTATAACTCAACGTTTTTCCTCCTTTATTTGTCTACGTAAAATTTTGGAAATAAAAAAATCGTCCCTTCCTTAATAGAAAGGGACGAGAATTAGTTTTCCCGCGGTACCACCCAAATTAGTGACGACACTCAGCTTAAAATCTTTAACGCAGACATACGGCATTAGTTACTACTACTTCACTAATGCTGACTCCAAGGTGAGTTCAACAATTGCCTTACTAGCTCACACCAACCGCTAGCTCTCTAAAAAAGTCAATTTGCCTACTATTCCTTATCTTAGCCATATATAGTATGCCTTCATTTTAAGCTATAGCTACACTGAGTGCAACTTATTTTACTACGCCTTGCTTTTTCAGCGGCAATTCGTAACATAAACTTGGTATAATCGCTATAAATAAGCAAATAACCATAACTCCTACCATTAAACTAAAGCCATAAGCTTCTACTAAAATACCACCTAAAAGAGGACCAATCATACCAGCAGCTGAGTTGAGTGTCAATGCTAAGCCCGCAATGACAAGCGACTTTCCTAAGTGGTCGTGAATATAAATCGCATTCAACGGCCATAAAAAAGAACCGCCCGTATTATTAACGAGCATACCTATTAGTGAACTACCCACCACTTATTGACCTTGCGGTCTAATTGAAGTGGGGGCTTCTCGACTTATCGTTGCTTTTACTAGCCAACGAAAACTGACCGAGCTAACCCTCTTGTTCCAAGAGTTTTTGTTTCTATGCTAATGCCAATAGGCGAATGCCTTCATTT
>NZ_QAFW01000096.1 GCF_003057615.1 Metalysinibacillus jejuensis | reverse complement strand
TAATTGAGAAGAACACGAATTGTAAGTCAAACCTTTTCCTGTTGCCTTATAAGTATCGTTCCATTTTGCGAGGAAATGATTGAATACAAAACGAGAACAACCGATTGTTTTAGCAATCAGTATTTCTTGTTCTTTGCTTGGATAGATACGAAATTTATATGCTTTATTGACCAACATGACTTTCACCTCCCTGTGTGTTATGATATACATATTATATCATAGTTGATATTCATTTTATATTATTTTGGAGGTGAAAACATGGAAAAACAATCAGTCGTATTACGATTTCCTAAAATTCTTTTAGATAGAGTGGACGCATACAAAAAGAAAAAGGGTTTTGGAACTCGTACACAAACTATTTTTCATCTATTACAGATAGCACTCGAACAGTCGGACAATCGAGATAGCAAGTAAGCTACCCCTTGTCCGAAGGCGATTCATCTCCCACCTACTCACTGGGCTACGCCCTTCACGTTCCTTGAGGTGGGAGATGAATCGCCTATTTTTGATAAAATATCACAAAAAGAGAGGGGGTATCCCTCTCTTGTATTATGCCCCGTACTTTGCGACTTGCTCTTGGATAAAGCGTGTGATGGCTTTAAACGCCTTGTTTTTCTTTAAAAATGAGCCAGTCAAGCGGTCCATAATAGTCGTGTTTTCGATAATATTAGCGTACTCATACGTGGCGACTTGCTCTTTTAATACAGACTGTTCTAAGCCAACTTCTTTCGCAAAATCATTCATTTCTTGCTCTTGCACTTGTTCCTCGTATTTGGTGTACGCGTCCATTACAGAAGCCTCCGCACTCAGTTGTGGTACTACTTTATCTAAGAAGTTGCGGATCAGCTCTACTTTGAGACGCAATTTGTCATCAGAAGCATGGGCTAAATCTTGTTTAATGAGCTCAATTTCTTGGGCGCGTACTTTTTCGTCGTCCATCGTTAGCTGCGCGATGACATTCATAATATAACTAACATTGATGCGGTCCGTATGCATAAGCTCAAGCTCAAAATCAATGTCTTGTAAAATGGATTCTTTACGCACGTCTTCTTTTTTAAGGTTGTCATAAATTTTAAAGTATTTGCTTTTATAATCTTCATACGTTTGCTCGGCAATTTGCAACTCTTCTTCATTAAAGGCAAAATCAGAAAATGACTGCAAGCGCTGAAGCAATTTCGTTACATTTTTAAATGCCATAATAAAGGCATGTTGCTGCTCTTCTGTTTCGAGTGTGTCGACCGCTTCTGGCGTCTCTGCTACTTGCGCTAATTGTGTAAGCGCCTCCCTAAACGCCTGTAAGTAAGCATCGTAGCTTTGCATCAACACATCGTTTACGCTTTCCGTTTTTGAAAATAAACGAATGGCGTCGTCCGTTTGTTGCTTTAAATTGCGGTAGCATACGATGTTGCCATAAGGTTTTGTCGCTTTTTCGACGCGGTTAGTGCGGCTATACGCCTGTAATAAATTATGATACTGCAAGTTTTTATCGACATAAAGCGTGTTTAACGGCTTACTATCAAAGCCCGTTAAAAACATATTCACGACGAGTAAAATATCAATTTGCGCATGCTTCATTTTTTTCGAGACATCTGCAAAGTAACGGTCCCACGTGTCGGTGCTGTAATCTGTACCATATAATTGATTATAGTCGCGAATGATGCGCTCTAATGCCTCACGTGAGTGCTCCGTTGTGCCGTCTCCTTCTTCGTTGGCACCGAAAGAAAAGATGCTGGCGATTTTTAAGTTGTGGTCGCTCGCCTTAAATAAATCATAGTAGCGAACGAGCGTCGCGATCGAATCTACCGCAAAGATGGCACAGTAGCCTTTACTTTTCGAGCGTCGCGTATGATTGTCGATAATATGATTGGTAATCATCTCAAGGCGTGTTGGATGGTACAATACTTCATCCGTATCAATCGCCTCGACTTTAGTGTCGTCGCTCTCATCTACATTTGAGGTAAACGTGCTAATATATTCTACAGAAAAACCGAGTACGTTACCGTCACGAATGGCATCTTTAATTAAGTAATGATGCAAGCATTTTTCAAATAAATCAGCAGTTGTACGTCCGTCTTGGCTCTTATTTTCTTCAAAACGCGGTGTGCCGGTAAAACCAAAATACTGCGCGTTTTGGAAATGGTGGTCGATGTCTTTACGCATATCCCCAAATTGGCTGCGGTGGCATTCATCAATAATAAAAACAACGTGCTCTTGTTGATAAGGGGCCATAATCGCTTCATAGCGTGGGTTTTTAACCGCATTGCTCATCTTTTGGATGGTCGTTACAATAAAGCGCTTCATCGGATCTTGGATTTGTTTAATGAGTTCATCCGTTTTATCCGTACGGTCTACCGAGCCTTTTTCAAATTTATTAAACTCCGCTGTCGTTTGGCTGTCTAAATCGCGGCGGTCTACGAGGAAGAACACCTTTTTAATGCTTTCTTCGTTAGCTAAAATTTGCCCTGCTTTAAACGAGGTTAAGGTTTTACCTGAGCCTGTCGTATGCCAAATATAGCCGTTGTTATTCGTTTCATTGGCGCGCTTAACTAACGCCTCTACCGCATACACTTGGTAAGGACGCATCACCATGAGCGCTTTATCTGTATCATTAATGACCATGTAGCGGCTAATCATTTTCGCTAAATGACATGGCTGTAAAAAGCTTGTGGTGAAGTCTTGTAAATTAGTAATGATGTTGTTCGCTTCGTCTGACCAAAAGAACGTAAATCCAAACTGAATATCATAATCCGAATTCGAAAAATATTTCGTATCTACGCCGTTACTCACCACAAATATTTGTAAAAAGTGATACAACCCTTGGAAAGAATGGCGGCGATAGCGCTGAATTTGGTTAAACGCTTCTTTAAAATCAAGACCGCGACGCTTTAATTCAATCTGTACGAGCGGTAAACCATTGATTAAAATGGTTACATCATAGCGATTTTCATATTTGCCAACGACCGTCGTTTGCGTAGTGACTTGGAAGTGATTTTTGCACCATTTTTTCGTATTCATTAACGCTAAGTAAAGCATTGTTCCATCTTCACGTTCAATCAATAATTTATCTCGCAATATTTTAGCCGAGTGATAAATACTTTTGCCTTCAATTTCAACGAGCACACGCTTAAATTCTTTATCACTAAGTGGCTGCCCATTGAGCTTGGCTTCATTAAATTTATTGAGTTGCGCTCTAAAATTCGCTACTACCGCTTCGTAATCGTTAAGCGCTATCGTCTCATATCCCTGCTTCTTTAATTGCTGTAGTAAATTACTTTCTAATTGTGCTTCCGACTGATATCCCATCTAAACGCCTCCATACTTCGCCCTTTGAACTACCCCCACTTAACACCTTACGGGTTGTTTGAAGTGGGGGATTCCTACGAACTCCGTTCTATCGAACAGATATTTAGTAGGCTAACCCCGTAGCCCCTACGGTTAGAAGTCTTATCG
>NZ_QAFW01000095.1 GCF_003057615.1 Metalysinibacillus jejuensis | reverse complement strand
GAATCGTTCTTTCGTTGGATCAAACAGAACTTAAATGTGCCTGTTTTATTTGGCACGACTGAAAATGCGGTGTATAGCCAACTATTTGCGGCGTTAATTGCCTACGTATTATTGAAATTTTTACAAAAGGAAGGACACAAGAAAAAGCACTGTAAACGCCTGTCTTTCGCTGGTTTCACACGCCAGATTCTTTGTGATACCCTGCCGATTGAATGGCGAATTGGATTGAAAGAAATAGTCGAATTCCACCGTGAACTTTATCAAATAGATATTGGGTGATTTTTGTTAATCAACACGTGTGATTTTTAATGAATTTTATCGGTTTTAATATCCACTCAAATTTTCTTAAATCATGTAGACCTCATGTAACGATGTGCTTTTTAGCAGGCGTTTTCATATTGACGTCCCCCTCATCCATCCTTTACGCTGTAAACCGAAAGGAATTGAGTTACCGATGCTAATTACGATTTGTGAAGATGAGCCACTGATTGCTCAAAAATTAGAACATATCATTCACCAGGCATTCCCTTCTCTCAACACACAATGTGTGTCCTCTGGAGAGGCATTATTAACGTCTGAAAAAGCAAACATTTATTTACTTGATATACAACTTATCGATGCGAACGGTGTGGAACTAGCGAAGCAAATTCGAGCAGAGCAGCCACATGCACAAATTATTTTTATTACTGCTTATGAGCAATATGTATTTGACGCATTTGATGTAGAGCCACTGCACTATTTAGTCAAACCGATTGATGAACAGAAGCTAAAGAGCGTCGTCCAGCGAGCGATTGTGAAATGCGAGGAAGCACCTGTACAACAAACATTCAACATTCAAGTTGGTCAGGAGACGACCGTACTGAACATCGCTGACCTTTATTTTGCAGAAGTACAAGGCCGAAACATCACGCTTCATCTTGCTGACCAAATACTTACCTATTCTGGTCGTATGACGCACTTAGAGCAGCAGCTACAAGGGGCTTTTTTCCGTAGTCATCGCTCCTACATCGTGCATTTCAAGTATATTCAGCGCTACAATCAAACGACGATTACATTCACGAATGGCAAGATCGCTTATATCGCTAGAAATCGGTACAAGCCGTTTCTTCAAGCCTTTACCGCCTTTTTGCATGAGGGCATCACATGAACATCGATGCTATTTTTGAAATTGTGGCAGAAGTTTATTTCATTATTTATTTGCTTTGTATCACCATACCGTTTTTACTATTTATTCGCCCTCTATTTATAAAAAAATGGACTGTATTTATTGTCGCTATTAGTTATTTTTTAACAATGATTGTGCTTGACCAGATTCCCTACATGCTTTCGAATTTTACGGCTTATTTACTCGGTAATGTGGTCGCATTCATCGCCATGATTACGCTTGAAAAAGGGAACATCGCAGCGAAGTTTCTTTATTCTAGCTTGTTCTTTGCTGTTCGTTGGCTGTTACCGAGTATTTTTAACACGATTGAGACATATACCGTCCTGAACTGGCAACTTACACAAAGTACCCCATACGCTTTAGTAATCGTTTGGACAGTGGAATACGCTTGCCTATTTTGCTGCTTTTTCATCATTTGTAAAACACTCCACCGTTCTTTAACAACGATTCAACTGACGATGCGCAGTGCTTTTATTTTATGTATTCCTGCATGTGTCAGTAGCATGAGCTATTTTTTAGTGAAAACCTGGAAAACAGAACCGCCTACATCTCAGGTAGAGCTTGTCCTTTTCTTATATTATGTGGCACTCCTTGGCATTCTTCTTGTATTTGTGCGTATTTATGCGGAACAGGAGCGTGCAAAAGTCGCGCTCGCACAGCAATCTTCCTTACACACACAGCTGCAAATGATGAAGCAGCATGTGACGTATATTGAAGAGCTGTATGATGAATTAAAAGGGTTAAAACATGATTTAGGCAACCATTTTGAGGTGCTCGGACAGCTAATGAAGCAAAATGACACGGAAAATGCACAGCACTATATGGCGCATATACAAAAGGAGGCAGCGAGCTTAGCCACTCTTTCAACAGGCCATCCTGTTACCGATGTCATTCTACAACAAAAACGACAACAGGCTGCTCAACACCAAATTGAACTACAATCGAGCTTTTACTTTCCAAAGCAGCTACAAATCGAGCCGTTTGACATGAGCATCGTGCTGAATAATTTGCTCGACAATGCAATCGATGCAACAAGACTTAGTGATAAAAAAACGATTTCAATCCATTGCTCACGCCAGCATGACGTATTTTTGGTTTATGTCGAGAATCCCATTTCTACGAGGCTTCAGCTGAATACAGGAACGGGTCTTCCACTTTCGACAAAAGCATCTCCTTTGCATGGCATTGGCCTGTTAAACGTGCAAGCGACACTACAAAAGTATGGCGGTCATTTGACATTTAACGAGAAAGACTGGCTCTTAACGGTAACAGCCCTTTTCGTCTCTAATTTTGACCATTCATTACAGGAAATGAACCATTCGTGACCAAGCACTCGAACACCTTCAAATGTGACCGAAACAGCAAGTAGCATCACATTTAGGAGGAATCGAGATGAACATACAATTTAAGCAACCGATGCAAGCGCTAGCGTTTCATACACCGACTTTAAAAACACAAGCATTCGTAAAACGAAACGATGAGTCAAAAGATACTTTATCGATTGGTCAACAGGCACGTCATTTATTCAATCAGCAATCATCGAAGAATTCACTCGTTGAAAATTTAATGAAGCAACGTGAAAATTTACTAGAAATGAAAAATAGCCTAACGGAACGCACACTTGAAAAAGGAGAGAACCCTTCGAACTTAAAGGAACAAATGAAGCAGTTTGAGCAGCAACTCGCAGACCTCGATGCACAAATTGCACAAGCTCAAAAAGAAAAACAAACCACACCAAACGAACAGAAAAAAGAAGAGCAGCCAAAGACGGTAGAAGAAGCCATTTTTTCACAAGCACGCTCATTAGAGCAAACGAAAACAATCGGGCAAATGGAACGTTCATTAACACGTGAAAAAGCTTCATTAGAAAGTGAAATGAAGCTTGATGCTACCAGAGGTGTCTATAGTGAATATAAAGCCAATCGGATCACAGAAATTGACGACCAAATGGATTTTGTACAAGAGTCATTGATGGAACAAGTATTTAACACACCAGCGAATGAAGCATTTAACGAAGAAAAGTCCGAAGAATTAACCATTCAAGAGCAACTGAATGAGAAAGCTGAAGAAGAGCAAGCGTTCGAAATGAATAGACACCAGCAAAATAACCATGCCTAGTTCACGTTGAAGAAAGGAAGTGTACATCGCTGCTTTCTTCAATAAAGTTGTACAATTTTTCAATTTCTGCACACATTTTATAGGCGTCCCACCACCAACAAACCGCAAAACATACGCTAAGCAAATTTCGACATGAAAAAAGCCGATTTCCCCTACGCTGAACTGCTCCCTGTCAAGTAAACAGCGGAAATAATAAAAATGCTTTAAGCGGCTTGAGACCTGAATTCTAAAGGACTCAAGCCGTTTAATGTTTCTTGGTAACGTTCGTTGTTATAGAATTTGATG
>NZ_QAFW01000094.1 GCF_003057615.1 Metalysinibacillus jejuensis | reverse complement strand
GCGTATCAGTAGGGTTGGAATGCCCCGAATTCACGCTCGTGGAGAACACATAAGACTTGCTTGCAAGCGATGTTCGTGGAAGCGAGAAGCCCCCACTTCAAACGAAGTTAAGTGGTGGGTAGTTCACCGATATGGCAATTGTATCATAATTTAGGCGAAAGCGCTTACGACAGCACTGCTAGCTTAATATCAGCAAGGATTGAACATACTAAAACGAAAGTGCATGAGCAAACTCATACACTTACAACTTTTCGTAAAATCGTTGATGTCGCAATAACAGCCACTGTAATGCCTAAAATAATAAGGCTTAGTACAATAATGCCCGGGGCATCATTAATGTCCGCCAAATAATAGGCGCCAGGTAACGCTAGCACACACATAATAGCTAATACAATCGCATTATGCTTTACACGTACTAGTTGTTGATCAATTGGTTGCCCTCTTATTAAGTGCTGTAACCCTTTTAAGGTATGATAAACGGCGCGATAAAACGGCACCATCGTTACATATAAAAAGACAATTAACACTTGCGGGACAGGCAATAATCACAGCGCACCACCAACAAATAATACAGCGAGCCCAAATATACTAACAGCTACCTGCAATATCCTAATTTCTTTTTTCATCTCACTCAACTCCTCTCCACTATAACGTTGTGGTATAAAAGTGAGTTGCGCATAGTTACAAAAAGCTCACTCGCCATCGTCTGGTAAGTGAGCTTTAGTAACTTATTCTTGAATCGCCGCTTCAAGCGCTACAACGATCATGTCGTTGAATGTTGTTTGGCGTTCTTCTGGTGTTGTAATTTCGCCCGTTAGGATGTGGTCAGACACTGTTAATACTGCTAATGCTTGACGATTATATTTCGCTGCAATTGTATAAAGGGCTGCCGCTTCCATTTCAACGCCTAGTACGCCGTAACGTGCTAATTTTTCGTTTTGGTTTTCTTCTGAGTAAAACATATCTGCTGTAAAGACGTTACCTACACGTACGTTTAAGCCCGCTTCTTTACTCGCCATATACGCTTTGTGCAATAAATCAAAATCAGCTGTTGGCGCAAAGTTAATGCCATTAAAAATAATATTATTCATATTTGAATCCGTAGATGCGCTTTGTGCAATAATAACGTCACGCACTTTAACGTCTTTTTGGATCGCACCGCATGTACCGACGCGGATTAATTTTTGTACGTCATACTCTGCCATTAATTCTGTTACGTAAATCGAAATAGACGGTACGCCCATACCTGTACCTTGTACCGAAATACGCTTGCCTTTATATGTGCCTGTGTAACCAAACATATTACGTACGTCGTTATATTGAACAACGTCCTCTAAAAATGTTTCTGCGATGTATTTCGCGCGCAGTGGGTCACCTGGTAATAAAATAGTATCGGCGATTTCGCCCTTTTGTGCTTTAATGTGTACGCTCATCGTAAAATCCCTCGTTTCTATAATATCTCATTTATCATACGTTTTTTTCGTTAAAAATACAATGGCAGACGTCTAACAACTTAAACATATAATGCCCAAAGTGCATCAAACACAGCTGTTGTCATATATTCATCTTGACACATTTCTACGTATTCACTTAATTCATTAAAATCGATACTTTGTTTCGGGAAACTTTGATCTTCAAATGCAGCTTCGGCAAAGTAGGCAAAACTATCATCCCTACCGCGAAAGGTCATTACAAATTGATAGAACGTCTTCATGCTTCCTCAAACAACGACGTATAAGCGCCGTAGCCTTCCGCTTCAAGCTGATTTTTTGGAATAAAGCGTAATGCGGCAGAATTAATACAATAGCGTAAACCGCCCGTTTCTTTTGGACCATCTTCAAAAACATGCCCAAGGTGCGAATCTGCCTCTACACTTCGTACCTCGACACGTCGCATACCATGTGTTGTATCAAAGTGCTCTGTCACTTTAGTAATTGGCTTTGTAAAAGCTGGCCAACCACAACCTGCATCGTATTTATCGCGTGAGCTAAACAGTGGCTCCCCTGAAACAACGTCTACATAAATACCATCTTCAAAATGACTATCATATTCATTGCGAAATGGTGGCTCTGTACCGTTTTGTTGTGTTACGTAATGTTGCATCTCTGTTAAATGATCAAGTTTTTTCATTATTTATCCTCCCAATGCTTTGCTATAAACGCTTTGCGCCCTGAGCCTAGCGCGTAACGTGTATAATGTGCTGGATTTTTTTTATAATACCCTTGATGATAGGCTTCTGCTTCATAAAATGGTTGTGCAGGTAAAATCGGTACTACAATAGGCTTGCTAAAGCGACCACTCGCAGCTAAATCGGCCTTCGATTGTTCTGCTATGTCACGCTGTTTATCATCCGTATAAAAGATAGCAGGCGCATACGAAGCACCTCGATCATAAAATTGACCCCCTGCATCTGTTGGGTCTAGTGTTTGCCAATATAAATCAACGAGTTCCCGATAACTCAGCTGCTCGTCATCGAATATGACTTCTACCGCTTCTACATGACCTGTTGTATTAGTGCATACTTGAGCATAAGACGGGTTTTCAAGCTTGCCGCCCGTATATCCCGAGCGCACCGAAATTACACCCGCTCTTTCTTCAAATGGCTCTACCATACACCAAAAACACCCACCTGCAAAAATTGCTATTTGTTTCATGTTAGTCCTCCTTAGGAATGGTAATATCAAAATGTACAGCACCGTCTTTTAACTCAATTGATTTTGCACGCGCATGGACCGCATTATCAATCGGTGCTTTTTCTAAGTCGATAATAATTTGTTCATCTCGTGGGTACATCGCAAGCCAATTTGGCAATGTCAAAATACGCTCTACCAAACTCATCGCAATGCTAGGCGAAATGAGGAGACGTCCTGCTTTAAACGCCTGTTGCTCTAAGACGATTTGCCCAGCTTCATTAACGCTAGGCTCAAAGCTCATTGTAATATCTGTATCTCCTAAAAATGTAGGTACAACCGTCGTAAGATGCAACAAGTCATCTACCTCTACTTGAAATGGTATTTGTTGACCATTTAAAGCTTTAGTAATAAAATGTGTCGCCACCTGTTCTAATTCTTCATTTGACGTAGCAAGCGTTACATCAAAGCCATCAATCGTACTAGGTTGTACAACAGGTGCTCGCTCACTCGACGCTGTAATCGCAAAATACATAGCACCTACGCCACCAACGAGTAAAACTACGAGCGTGAAAAATGCATACTTCCAACCATTCATTTATCTCTTCCTCTCACGCATTTAGTATACGTTTACTATACACAGTTTACAGCCAATTCGCACGAAATCTACTGTTCAATTATGAGTTTCTCTACACTTACTTGAATTGGACTTGACTCGCGAACTTCACGTGCATAGACGGTTACATTTTGTCCTACGGAAAGATGCGACACCTCTTTCAACTGACAGATTGCTAACTCTCCTTTAGCCATTTTTAGTGTAAAACCTTGTTGATTAATCGCAATAATAACTCCTTGTAATTGAACAGCATCACCTAAATTTACAGGTTGCTTCGGTTGTTCTTTTGTATTACAGATTTTCCGAGCGAGAAAGCCCATTACTTTAGCTATGGGATGAAAGCGAGGTCAGTCAAGGGGTAGCTTTTGCTATCTCAATTGACTGAAAATAGGGTACACTTGCTCTATAGACAAGTAAAAGTCTCTAAAACATTCTCGTTCGTTGATAACTAGATATTGTATGAGGTTCGATAGCCAAATCCATGCTATCGGTAAAACAATATGTGTCGTCAAGCAAAA
>NZ_QAFW01000093.1 GCF_003057615.1 Metalysinibacillus jejuensis | reverse complement strand
ATCTTCAGCGTCATCTAAATTTAATTCTTTGTGTATTTCTTTCAGCAGACCACCATAGGAAATTAATCTTTTGTAGGCGAGCGCCTTATCTAAATCTTTCACTGTTTGAATATTCTCAGGTGTCACTTGATTCCCTCGAATCACATCCGTATCTTTTACTGGATACTTCGATACTTCAAAAATGGCGTTCTGTTCAGCAATGGATTTTTTCACTTCGTCTTCCAGTTCGACAAAATTCGTCGTATCTTTTTTTGGCTTCACTCGTTGTACATGCACAATCGGGACATAATCTAATTTCATGGCACGCTGCCATAAATCAGTCCATTCTGACTGCTTGATATAATTACGTCCGAAATAATCATTTGGTACAGCCAGTAACACATGAAAATGCGGATGATATGTACCATACCATTCACTTTCTTTATCCCAATTCCGAGTTACTTCCATGGCGCGAAAATACCCACGTACCGACTTTTTAAAACGAGCGTATTTCGTAAAACGGTTAAACGCTTGTGTCATCTGATCCATTGTATTTTTTAAATCATGTCCTTCAACATTTCGCACTGTAAGCGTCAGAAATATCCAACGAACTTTTTCTCTCTCATTGACTGCTGCAATAATTTTTTTATTTTGAAAAGCAATTTTCAGCGACCTGCGCCAGTTGCACATCGGACATAACCTCGCTTTACAAAAATACGCTTGGTACAACTTCAAACGATTATTCATCAACTTAAACTTCAATACATTGCCGCATTCTTGCATACGTTCTGCTTTTTTTTCCAGTCCTTCGACTGCTGCATGATGTTCTGCCATCAAAATTGAACGTTTCTTCTTTCCTTTCCAGTCACGTTCTTTCCCTCGACTGTCGATATCTTTTAGCATTTCACCACTTGCAAGTACACTTGTAGTTGTGCTATCATTTTGTTGATTATTCAAGTGAATACACCTCTCCCTTTGCGGTGAGGAAATACAAAAACCCCACTGTTTGATTTGAATTTGACACTTAAATCATAGCACAGTGGGTTTTTACATGTCAAAAGGCACTCAAACCCATGTGGCTGTAAGGCGCAACCCTATTTTAGAGCAGTCTAGTTGTTTCTATATGTATCAAGACAAGAAAGAACTCATTTTCGCTACGCTCAAATGCGAGGTTTTCGCTGCGCTCAAACCCAAGTTCAAAACCAAAAAACAAAGCCACCTGGAAGGGTGGCTTTTTATAATTCCATATCATACGATTTCGATTTATTTTTCTTCTTAGTCGAATTTTGATTATTAATGCGCTCTTGCTGACGTTTTAAGCCGTCCATAGAGAATTGTTGGCTTTTCTCTAGCAATCTATCGAGAAAGGCTTTTAAAAGCCCTAAAAAGCCCTCTAAACGATTCTCAGGGATTGTCTTAGCTTTCTTATTCTCTTGAAGTACGGAAAGCCATTCCTCACCTTCCTGTGCGTTTCTAGGATTATGCCCATTCTCTAAGTTGAACATAATAAGACGACCTTTCTTTTCTAACTCACTAATATTCAAATCTTGATTGGTATCTTGGAGCTTGCTCTTAAAAATAACTTCGTTTTTTGTAACTTCAATGAGTTTCCCCTTTGTTCCTTCCAGTTGCTTTTCTAACTCATTCGCTCGATTTTCAAATTTATCCGCTCGTTGATCAGCACGCTGAACACTCGCTTTTAAATTTTGAATTTCTTCGCTTGCAGCACTCATTTTTTTCTCACTATGATATTTGATTTTTACACTCGATTTTGCAACATCTATTAATTTTTTATATTCACTGGAAGGTAAAGTAACCTTGTCCGTAAATATAGCACTCTTTGCTGATTGTTCTATTCGTTCGACAATTTCCTTCGGCTTTTTAAATGCCCTTAAATCTGACAGCACCGTTTCTTTTTCTGCTTCAAGCTCCTGAATTTCACTCTCTAGCTGTTTTTTCTCTTTGTAGTCGTTCACGTCCTTGTAATCATTCGTACCAACTAGCTTGCGCTCAATCCCACGCTCTTTCATCAAATTTTCAAGCACAGCCATTTCTTTCTCTCGCCAGTTCTCAAATGGTCGTTCTTGATTAAAATTTTCATCCTGACTTGCTATAGCTTTATTAAACGATACTTGTTTTTCTAACCCTCGCTTATAATCTTCCGCAACTGGCACAAAATTTAAGTGTAAATGTGGAGTAGCTTCGTCATTATGAATCACCGCATTATAAACTTTTAAGTTAGGATTTCGTTCTGCAAAACCATTAAACCATTCCTCTAAAATTTGATTAGCTTTTTCATAATCTTCTCGACTAGAAAAATCGTCCTTATTTCCAACTTGAATAATCATTTCTTGTTGGGGTTTTGTTTTCTTACTGGCGCAAATATTTTTGTAATAATCTTTAATTTTTCTATCGTTTCGTTTTTGTTTAGCATTATATTTTTCTAACGCTTCACCAAATTCCTCTTTGTAAACTTCTTTAATATCCTTCTCGACTAAATATTTATTTTCACTAGAACGGCTTTCGTCAATATGTGGATTTAGCTCTTTTTCTTTATCACTCATTGTTCTGTTATTGTGGGCTATATTTGTTTTGCCAGTATCCAATTTTAATGACGCACTCATTGCTCCCATACAAATCACCTCGTTAAGTCAATCATGACAGAAGGTTTGTTACTTTGTCAAAGTAACGTTTTGCGTATAGTGACATTTTCGCTACGCTCGATTTCACTATACAACGCTCTGCCGAGGGCTTGCAGCTGTCGCTGACTGTACGCTTTAGCGCACAGAAAAGATTAAGTTCATGGGCCTTGCCCAAACCCACAAAGGGGAAAGTTTCCCCTTGACCCCCCTTTAAAAATCTCCCCCATCCCCCTCACTTTTTTGAGGGGGCTCCCTCGCCGGTAGGCAGCTCCAAAAGGTGTGACCTTTTGAAGACAGCAAGAGGGTTTGGGTGTAGTGAAATTGTCAACTCCTTAAATTCTCACTGCAAAGATCAGCAAAGAACGCTGACCTTTTCCGTTGCGATTTATCGTTGACAATTGCCACGTTTCACCTTCTCCCTCAAGCGAGTTAAAAACAAAAAAAGAGCAGCTTTCGCTACTCTCATAAATTATTTTTTATAAAATAATTTTCACGTTCCCAATTCCAATATGCATAGATTTAGGTATTTCCTCTTATCAAATTTTACAAGTATTAATAAGGTGATTTTGTATAAATTTTTTCAGCATCTTTAACACTTGTCATATCAAATGTGCTGTAAATTGCTCGTACAATTTTTTTGATTTCATCAGCTGGATAATTTAAATCTTCTAAACCTTTGATTGCGTAGCCTAAGCAAGCATAATTGCTCCATTCCGATTCATTCCCTAGTGCATTCAAAACAATTTCACGTAAAAATTTTGAACGGTTTCCTTCCGCTTTTTCATCTAGCCAATCCCAATTTTCTTCCGTTAACGTAAGAGAAACCTTTTTTGTAACTCCAATTGCCGGGCGACCAACTTTACCAAGTTCACCGTTTACTAATTTTACGCGACAATCAACGCATAGAATTAACTTTTCATTTCCTGCAACAAAATCAATGACATCTTTTTTACTACCGCAATTCATACATTTCATTTTTATTCCCCCTGTTTTATAAGTTACTTATATTATAACATTTAAGTTACTTAAACTCAACAATTAAAGTAACTTTTATTATCAGAAAATAAAAAAAGAGTAGCCGCAGCTACTCCATTAATCATCAAATTTTTTAATTACATAATTGTTTAAACCAACATGCCAATATGCCATCACTTCAACAGCACCATTTGCTATCTCATCTGTCTCATCATCAACGTGTACCAAGTCGCCATCTTCAGCGTCATCTAAATTTAATTCTTTGTGTATTTCTTTCAGCAGACCACCATAGGAAATTAATCTTTTGTAGGCGAGCGCCTTATCTAAATCTTTCACTGTTTGAATATTCTCAGGTGTCACT
>NZ_QAFW01000092.1 GCF_003057615.1 Metalysinibacillus jejuensis | reverse complement strand
TACCATGGTCTGAAAATATCCAGGCCACATGTGCAAAATAAGCCAACTAGCCGAAAAAAATACCGGTCAGTTGGCTATTCGTCGTGCGTACCGTACAGGTGCGCTATTTTTTATAATTCGGGCTTACGGTTTAGCTATGGCTTCTCTGCTTTTAAAGAAGGTAAACCTTATCTTTGCTCACATATGCTTGGTATTGACGAACAGTATCGTTCGCAGCGCATTGGTGAAAAGTTAAAGTTTGCGCAACGAGATATCGCCCTTGCTAAAGGGTACGATTTAATGGTGTGGACGTACGATCCCCTTGAAACACGTAATGGGTATTTAAATTTAACTAAGCTTAATGGCATATGTGATACATATGTAGAAAATTGTTACGGCGAAATGGAAGACGGTTTTAATAAAGGGTTACCTTCTGACCGTTTTGAAATCCACTGGTACATTAACTCTGATTATGTGAAGCATAAGCCGGCGATTACGTATACTAACGCTGTGCCATTAGCCGAAGTTACGTTTGATGAGCAAGGATTACCGCATCTTAAAAAACTACCCACTAAGTCACTGACAGAAGCGGCATACAGTTTACCTGTACCTAAAGATTTTCAACAATTAAAAACGCAAGATGCCGCATTAGCTAGAGAATGGCGTTTTGCAACACGTGAATGCTTTACACAATTATTTACCGCAGGTTATGCAGCCATTCGCTTAGAGCAACATGAACAATGGAACACATATATTTTCGTAAAAAAACAAACACTACCACTCGGAGGCAACTAACATGAAGATAACAGAAGTGACAATACGACATTTACAGATGGATTTAAAAGCACCTTTTACAACGAGCTTTGGCACATTTACGACACGTGATTTTTTACTACTAGAAGCAAAGGATGAACAGGGAACAGTAGGTTTTGGTGAGTCAGTAGCATTCCACTCTCCTTGGTATAACGAAGAGACATTAAAAACAAACTGGCATATGCTTGAAGACTATTTAATTCCATTAATTTTAAATAAAGAAATCAATCACCCTGATGAGGTGAATACATTATTTGAGCCAATCCGTAAAAATAATATGGCAAAGTCAACGATTGAAGGTGCCATTTGGGATATTTATGCTCAACAAACGAATCAGTCACTTGCGCAAGCACTAGGCGGTACTAAAAAGCAAATCGAAGTTGGCATTAGTATTGGCATCCAAAATTCTCTCGAAGAATTAGTAGAGCTTGTAGAAGGCTATGTAGCAGAAGGTTATAAACGCATTAAAGTAAAAATTAAGCCAGGCTGGGACGTTGATGTGATGCGTACATTACGTGAAAAATTTCCTAATGTAGCAATTATGGCAGACGCTAACTCAGCGTACCGCTTAGAAGATGTAGCGTTATTACAACAACTTGATGCATTTAATTTAACAATGGTAGAACAGCCCCTAGCGTCAGATGATATTATCGATCACGCGACATTACAAAAACAAATGACTACACCTATTTGTTTAGATGAGAGTATCCATTCATTAGAGGATGCACGTAAAGCAGTAGAACTAGGGGCTACTAAAATCATTAATATTAAAATTGGTCGTGTAGGTGGCTTAACTGAAGCGAAAAAAATCCATGATTATTGTGCGCAACAAGGTATACCTGTATGGTGCGGCGGTATGTTGGAATCAGGCGTAGGTCGTGCCCATAACATAGCACTAACCACACTATCTAACTTTATTTTACCTGGTGATACAGCGAGCTCAAATCGCTACTGGGAAAAAGATATTATTGAGCCAGAGGTTGTAGCACAAGATGGTTACATTGAAGTACCACAAACACCAGGTATTGGCTACAAAGTGAATATGGCAACAGTAGAATCATACACAGTAGACAAAAAAACGTATAAGTAATACCCTTCCTTAAGCATTTAACTAAATGCTTAAGGTTCTATTTTCCTTATATTTTCAGAAAATTCTAACACTGTGAGGACAGGTGAAATAATGAAAAGAAGTTTACAAATTGGTGGGGCGTTTGTCGGTTTAATTATCGGGGCGGGGTTTGCTTCAGGGCAAGAAATTTTACAGTACTTTACAAGCTTCGGTGCGATGGGTATAATTGGTGGGCTAATCGCGGCTATCGTTTTTGCCTTTTTAGGTATGACGCTAGCGCAATTAGGTTCAGATTTACAAACTTCATCTCATAAAGGAGTAATTTATCATATCGGTGGTCGTTATGTTGGTTTAATCCTTGATGTATTAATTACGTTCTTCTTATTTGGGGTTGCGGTTGTAATGTTTGCTGGAGCGGGCTCAACGTTTAACCAAATGTTTGGCATTAGCCCAATGGTCGGTAGCATTATTATGGTGGTGTTAACAATTACCACATTACTATTAAATGTAAAAAATATTATTAACTTAATTGCGATGGTAACGCCGTATTTAATGGCTATTATTTTTGTTATCTTACTGTATTCACTTTTTACAATGGATATTTCATGGGCAGAGGCCGATGTGTTAGCGAAGCAACAACCTTCTGCAGCAAGCAACTGGCTGATGGGTGCATTACTGTATGTTTCCTATAACCTCGCTGCCGGTGCAGCATTACTTATTGTAATGGGTGGTACAGAGAAAAATCGTAAAGTAGCGGGGCTTGGTGGCGTATTTGGCGGCTTAATGTTAGGTGCGCTTATTATCTTGATTAACCTTTCGATGTTTGTAAAAATCGACCGTGTGGCAGGTATGGATATGCCAACGCTTGAACTAGCTAAGCAAATTCACCCAGTAGTGGGAATCTTAATGTCTATTGCGTTATTAGGCATGATGTATAATACGGCGGTTGGCATGTTTTACTCATTCACGGTACGATTTTTCGCACCAGAAGCTAAGTCTTTTAAGCCTGCAGTAGTCGTAGTGGGTATTGTAGGATTTATCGCAAGCTTGGTTGGTTTTACAACTTTAGTCGGAAAAGTATATGCCACAATGGGATACTTAGGCTTTGCGTTAATAGTAACGATTTTACTCGCATGGTTTAAGCAGAGAAAAGCTAATGTAGTAGCTTAAGTTAAGAGGAGTAATATATTTTGAGTACGAGGTTCATACTCCAACTTTACTAGGTCTATATACGTAAGCGTCAAATAGCACCCCCTGGAAAACAGGTGGGTGCTATTTGACGCTTACCTTACGAGATAAAAAAGAGAAACTGAGCGCACTCAATTTCTCTTTTTTTGCTGACAATTAGTTAGGTATCAGCTTCATTTTTAAGGGAATAATAACTTGAAAAGTAAGGAGAGTCTAGGATAGAAGAGTGTTCCAAAAGCGATTAATGCACCCAATAAGTAGCCCAATACCTTTTTGGTGGTCTCTCTTTTTTCATAACGACGTATTTCTTCATCAATGTTCGAGCTTTTTGGGTTTACTGTAGGACTTTCCGCGGTTGGCGATGGTATAACATCAGCACATGCCTTAGAAGTATACTCTGGTCTCATAATAGGTGTCGTTGTGTAGACAAATTCCTTCGTTTTAGTAGAACTAAATCCTTTGCGTTTTACATAGGCATAGTCAATATCTTCGTGGTTTTGTACATTATCATTTGTGGATTCGTATTTTTCACTGAGTCGTTCAATAGTAGCGAGGTGTTCATCTCTACTTAAAACTTTAGTTTTAGTAATTTGTGCGTTATTGAGTATGCTAGAAAGAGCATGTGCATTTTGTGTTATTATGCCTGCTGTTTCGAGTCTACTCGTACCTTCAATATGAGTAGAGTAGAGCGATAAAGAAATCGAAAACGCTAGAATAATATGGGCTGCCATTGGAACACCAATAATAAAGTATTGGTACATCGTGATAATAGAAAGCACAATTATAATAATGTTGTAATAGAGAAGCAAAGATTTTTGCCATTCATGTTCTTTTTTTAACGGCTTTCCGAAAGAAGTCTCCCATCCTCAAGGAATGTGAAGGTGCGAATAGCACCAATGAGTAGGTGGGAGATGAATTTCGGTTGGCTTTAGCCAACGTTATTTTTCTAAGCCTTTTCGCAATAATTCGAGAATAGTTGCTGTTCTTGTAGACAGTCCGTTTTCTTCTTGGTATTTATCTAATTT
>NZ_QAFW01000091.1 GCF_003057615.1 Metalysinibacillus jejuensis | reverse complement strand
GAATCGTTCTTTCGTTGGATCAAACAGAACTTAAATGTGCCTGTTTTATTTGGCACGACTGAAAATGCGGTGTATAGCCAACTATTTGCGGCGTTAATTGCCTACGTATTATTGAAATTTTTACAAACGGAAGGACACAAGAAAAAGCACTGTAAACGCCTGTCTTTCGCTGGTTTCACACGCCAGCTTCTTTGTGATACCCTGCCGATTGAATGGCGAATTGGATTGAAAGAAATAGTCGAATTCCACCGTGAACTTTATCAAATAGATATTGGGTGATTTTGGTTAATCAACACGTGTGGTATTTTCTATTACAATGACTAAATTTTCTCCTTTTACATCTATTAAAGCTATATTAATTCGTGGATTTTTTTCTTTTAAGCTTGCTTCAATTGCATTATCTAAATAAATGCCTAATATGCGAGTTAAATCAATAGTATTCATTGATATATCTAATATTATTGAGGGAATTTCCACATTTATTTCAATACCATTCTTATCAGCTTGCATCAATTTAGAAGCAACAATACTTTTAATTTCAAGACTTTCTATTTTCTCTAAAGAACCTAATAATTTATTCCTAGATATCGTTTTTTCTTCCGAAGGTAGTATATTCTCATAAAAGTAAGTTCTTAGGCCTTCATTGTCTCCCTCATCAATATACTCTTTTAAAGACAATAAGATATTTAAGTAATCATGCCTAAATTGCTGCATTTCTTCATTCACTTTCGCTAAAGATTTAGTATAATCAGAAAAATGTGTATGTATAATATCCTTTTGACGAATTAAGTTCTCTTTTTTCGTATTTTGGACTACTAGCCAGAAGAAAAAAGTTATCAATGTCATATAAGTGAATTGTAAGCCTAAATTGATCCAACTTAAGAATTTGTTATCGTAAACAAAAATGTTTACATAAAAAATGGATAATGTAATTGCAACTATCGTAAAAATTAAATTTTGAATAATAAAAGATATATTTAAATCCGCTAATTTCCTTTTAAAAAAATATTCATAAATGACTATTAAAACAGCGCTTGTTAACATATACAAAATAATATAATCAAATCTTTCTGTGCTTTTAGTTATAATTAAAGCTAAATTATCAGCACAAATACCAATCATAAAAACAATACATGTATCAATCAACAACCAATTATTTACGCTAATTTTATAAAATAAAGCAATCATCAAAATTAAAAATAATATAATCCCGACATAAGGAGATATAAAAATAAAGACGAAAAGTGCAGGGATTAAAACGATACAAAATGAAATTAATATTTTAATAAAATTTAATTGAACCTTAGATAAGTACGCAATCCCACCAAATATCGTAATAAATTGAACTATTCCCAAAATAATCATGTCACTTATAAAACCATTTATTCATAAAAAGGATTTTCCTTTTTCAGTACGTCTGGTAATTCCTCTTCGTACATAAAAAGGGTACATCCTTTCATTACAAATAACCCTCCTATCGCAATAAAAATAGCAGCTAATTTAGTGGTTGAAAATTCTTTTAGATTTGATAAATGAATCATGTTAATCCCTCTTTCTTATTAATAGTAAATTGTATAATCAACATTAAAAGTTGTATCATAACCCCTAAAGTAATAAGCATTTGAATTTTTTGTGGAACAAATATATATATAATAAAAATCAACACTATTCGCATAAAGTTTTTTCTTTTTAAAAACTTAAGATGAGATTCATTAAAAACTTTATTTTTAGCAGTTCCAACTGGACCTAAAATTAAAATGCTTAGTATAACAATTATAAAAATCGTAAATGTAATCTTTAATTCATAAATCAAGGATATTTTACAAAGCACCGGAAATAACAAAATACTTCCAACTATACATCTAAAATTCGATGGCAAATGATAACCTAATGAATACTGTCGAAGTAACAAAAAAGCGATATGTATAATTAAAACTTCCCATAGACAGCTTAAAATCATAGAAAACCCATAAATAACTAGTAATTTCAATAACTCAGACATAAAAATTTTAATTCCAAAAATCAACTTTTCTCGTTCGACTTCATTATAATCCTCCTTAATTAAAATACTTTCTAAATATCTTTCTATACTTAACAAAATACTAACTCCCTTTACCTATAATTATACTAAATTTTTCTTTTTTATACAGCGTATTTCCTCAACTCTTAATATTTATTCCTAAACGCTATAAAAAACAACTTTTGAAAAGGGATGAAGAGAAAATCAATTTTTGGGGCAGACTTCTCCCTTGGTGCGGGTTCGTTTTTTAAAATGGCCAATTTAGTTTAACTTTAATTGCTGCATCTGATCAGGACATCCCAAAAGAAGCCAGTGTAGACGAATCGACGATAATTTAAAATGGAGGGAGCGCACAGATTCCACTAATTTACTTGCCACTTTAATTAGATGTGTACGAATCGTTTGGATTTGAATTCCTTTCGCTGCTGTCTTAATAGCGTTGATTTTCTGAACGTATTCCTTAGCGAATGTATTGCGCTTTTGGTTGGTTGAACCCCTTATTTAAAAATAGAAAAAAAGGAAGGACAAAAAATCTTTTCTTTTCTTGGAAATGTATAGTTTCGTTCTTTGAAACCCCATCTTCAACCCATTCGATATATAATACATGGGAATCGTTATTTGGTTTGTTTCCTATTGAGACAAACTCTAGTACATCTCCCGGTTTGATGTTTACTTTTTCTACATCGTTTGAAGTTAATACACTATCGGCAGTTCTAAATTCTATAAGAGTAACTGAAGATATAGAATCTTTCCCCTTCCAGATTGCATGCCCATTCCAAATATCCTTTGTACTAAGGAATGTTTCAGGAGCATATTCGGCAATCCAATTGCCATCTTCACTTTTACCTACAAGTATTGCAGGGCGAGTATAAGAATAAATTACCCATGCCAGAATGACGACTAGAATCAGAAGAATAATTATTAATTTTTTTTTCATATACGCCCCCTACCTTAAAAAATAATTAGAATTTAATTACTCGTAAATTATATGCAGATATATCTTTAATTGATAGATTTACCCTATCAATAGAGTGAGCAGCTAAATATAGTGTTCCGTCAGCTTTTTTATGAACTATAAGAGAATGGTAAAATCTAGATCCGCTAGAAGCTTGTAATTGGATTACATCTCCAACATTAGCATTGGCGATAATTGTATTTTTAGATGATGAAGTAACAACGGATTGAGTTTTTGCCCAAAAAGTTTTGAAATCTTCTACATTTACCCAAGAACTGGTTTCTCTCCACCCATAATTATACGCAGGTAAAGAGTAGCGTTCACTATACCAATTGTTAGTATCACTAGTAATCCCACTTGGTCTAGTAGAGGGTTTTTTCATCTCTTTTCCACCAGCGAAAACGGCTTGAGAAACAAAATTTGTACAATCCGCACTATGTTTCTTATATAAGCTATTTCTTCCATCGTGCCATTTAACAGCATACTCTGCTGCAGCAGTTCGGTTATATGTAGCAAATGGTTGAATTTGTACAGGGTTTAGAATCTTGTGTTCTATTATTTCTTGCTCAGACTCTAATTCCTCCTGTTTAATGACATCTTTTACTTCCTGAATTGTACTATCATAAGGCATATTAATATCAAATATTTCAATTTCATCTCACACGTGTTGATTAACCAAAATCATCCAGTATTTATTTGATACGTAAGCGTCAAATAGCACCCACCTGTTTTCCAGGGGGTGCTATTGTTATGCTATCTATGTAGTTCGTTTAGGCACGTGACAGTTGGTCGGAATTGCATCTGACCAAGGCATCAACGCATCTAACACTGCTTCATCCGTTAAATCAATTAACGGTAATTGCTCGAAAACATAGGTTAAATATTTCAGTGGATCAAGTTGATTCTCTTTTGCTGTTTCCACAATACTATAGATAATTGCGCTGGCCTTTGCTCCTTTCGGAGAAGCTGAAAATAGCCATGCTTTTCTCCCCATCACGAACGGTTTAATGGAACGTTCGCCTCGATTGTTGTCCAATTCTAGACGACCATCCTTTAAAAATACCACGAGTTTCTGCCACTGATTTAAACAGTATGTAATGGCTTCACCCAATTTTG
>NZ_QAFW01000090.1 GCF_003057615.1 Metalysinibacillus jejuensis | reverse complement strand
AAATGAAGGCATTCGCCTATTGGCATTAGCATAGAAACAAAAACTCTTGGAACAAGAGGGTTAGCTCGGTCAGTTTTCGTTGGCTAGTAAAAGCAACGATAAGTCGAGAAGCCCCCACTTCAATTAGACCGCAAGGTCAATAAGTGGTGGGTAGTTCACAGATAGTATAAATAGCTACAAGTGCTAACATTACTAGCATTAACGGTTTGAGTAAATTAGGATCCATCAATGTTACAGCATAAGCTCCTATCGCTGCACCAATAACGACAATAGGAAATAGTTTAGCCAGCGATCGAATAGAAATTTGCCCTGATCGATAAAAAATAACAGTGCTCGTAAATGAACCGATTGTACCTGCTAATTTATTAGTAGCAATCGCGGCGGATGGAGGTAATCCAGTAAACAAAAGGGCAGGCAATGCGATTAAGCCACCCCCGCCAACGACAGAGTCAATAAAGGCGGCTAGAAAGCCAAAGATGATTGAGACTCCCACGGCTAAAGCCGCAAGCCCTTCACCTTACAGTGCACGGGTGGGATTCTTGAGTGATTTACCGTTCGCAATTCATTTCTGCTTTGAACAATCCTCAAGGTTAGGGCATCTCATTGCCCCTCCTAAGACAGACCCTATAGGTTCTTAGGCTGATTGGCTATTACCACCAATCACAGTTCGTATAAGCGTTTTAGCGTCTTTTGCTTGACGACACATATTGTTTTACCGATAGCATGTATTTGGCTATCGAACCTTATACAATAGCTAATTTTCAACGAACGAGAATGTTTTAGAGACTTTTACTTGTCTATAGAACAAGTGTACCCTATTTTCAGTCAATTGAGCTAGCAAAAGCTACTCCTTGACTGACCTTACTTTAATCCCATAGCTAAAGCAATGGGCTTCTCGTTCGGAAAATCTGTAAAATACTAATAATGGAAGGATCTAACTCTGCCATTGTAATCACGTCCTCGATATAGAATAGTGCAAGTTTATCGAAAGCATGTTATTTTGTAAATAGACAGAAAATTTAGTATAAAGGAGTGTTCGGATGTTAGTAAAAAAATCATTTGAGCGAAGTCAACAGAGCGGAGTAGTGGCTGGTAATGGTAAATTAACCTTTGGTGGAGTGAAATTAAATGTTTATAGCTATTTTTTGGACGGTGTATTAATTGATACAGGAGCTCATTCTTTACGCCAGCCATTTATGCATTATTTTTCAGAATTACCTATTGAGCAAGTAATGATTACGCATTATCATGAAGACCATTCTGGGTTGGCGTCTGCACTTGAACGACAAGGGCTACCTATATATATGAACGAAGCTTCTCATCATATCGCGGCTAAAAAAGGTGATTATCTCCTTTACCGTAAAGTATTTTGGGGCAAGCGACATGCCTTTACGGCTAAAGTAGTGCCAACAAATTTCACGAGTTTAAACAATTCATGGCTTACAATACCAACACCAGGTCATGCTTTTGATCATGTTGCTTATTTGAATGAAACGACGGGGCAACTATTTACAGGTGATCTCTATTGCGGAGAAAAAACAAAAGTAATGTTACGAGAAGAAAGTATGCCTACTGTCATTACTTCTCTTCAGCAAGTGTTACGTTATGATTTTGCAGAAGTCTTTTGTAATCATGCGGGTTATATTGCCGATGGGCGAACAGCTTTAACGCGTAAATTACACTATTTACAACAACTACAACAAAACATAATAGAAAAACATGAACAAGGGTGGAGTGCTCAGGAAATCACTACACAATTATTTCCTAGGAAATACCCTATCGTAAAATTATCACATGGAGAATGGGATGCTTTGCATATTGTTACTTCAACGATAAAAGGCCATGCAAATGCATAGCCTTTTGTTACATTACATTGAAGATGACGAGTGCCCAAGCGATAATAAAAAGCACGCCACCACGTCTACCGCACCGTTTGCCACCTCGTCCGAATCCTCGTCAATATGGATGAGATCGCCATCTTCGGGATCTCCAAGTTGCAATTCTTTATGTATCTCTTTCAGCAAACCGCCGTAGGAAATCAATCGTTTATAAGCCAGCGCTTCGTCCATATCCTTGACCGTTTGAATATTTTCCTGCGTGACTTTATTGCCACGAATCACATCTGTATCTTTCACTGAATACTTAGAAATCTCAAAAACTGCATTTTGCTCGGCAATTATTTTTTGCATTTCCTGTTCAACTTCCACAAAATCGGCTGACTCTGCATTTCCTTTTTCGGTCTCCCAAATAAATTTTTCTCTTTGCTTTCCACTTCGACCTGCTTCATTTCCCTCTTAGCTTTAACCTTCACTTCGACTGGCACATCTTCACTAAGGGCGAGCCATTCGTCTTTTCGCACATCAATCTTTTTTTCTAATAACTGAACCTCTTTTTCCAAATCCTTTTTTTCCTTGTACTCATTCGGGTGAAGGTGCTTTTCCTTCGAACCTTCCTCCCCTCGCGCCACCTCAAATCCCTGGCGCTGCATTTCAGCTGGAAACTCCTTCTGCAACTGTTGGAGCTCGGTCCGATTATAAATATCCTTCGCAGACAGCCTGCCGTCCTCTGTGATCGGTAGAACCCCCACGTGCATATGGGGGTTGGCCTCGTCTTGATGAATGACCGCATAGAGCGTGTTCTGCTCGCCGTAGCGTTCTTTGATGAAATCCAGTGACCGCTCAAAGTAGCGTTTTTGTTCTTCCTCGGAAAACGACTGCATGTAGTCGGGAGAAGCCGTCACCAAAAACTCGGAGAGAACAACGGAGTTCGCTCGGGGTTTTCGTTTCACTTGCTCGCTGATTTCGTCTTTGATCAGCCGTTCATATTGCAAATTTTGCTCGTTCAGCAAATCGACATTCAGGTGGGAACGTTCATAATCAATGTCCAAATTTGATTTGCTTTTGCCCTGCCGCTGATTGTGTTTTTGGATCCCTTGCACGTCCGAAATTTTGAATTTCTCCATCCGAATGATGGCGTAGTTTGCCATGATTTCACCGTCCTTTTTCTTAGAGAAAAGAAACCCATTACGGCAAGAATAGCACATCGGGCGACGAGAACCAAAACAGTTTGGTATAGCCTACTATACCAATTCCATTGGTGTAGGCTCTGCCGAGGGCTAAAAGCAAGGGAGCCAAAAGCAGCTCCCCCAAGGTCAAAAGCAAAAAAAGCACCGCCAGTGCTTCCAATCATAATTTTTTCACTTACTCCATGTAAATTTACGCAATTAAACCCGCCTTCACCTCAACCCTAAAACAAAGGGAAAAAAAGAAAAAAGGATGGCAATTGCCACCCTTTTACTTAAATGGACCTTTTATAAGCATTAATTGTTGAAGCATAAGATTTATTTTGAATCCTATCAATAATTTTAGGATTTACCAAGCCCTCACGTAAATCCATCATTCCTAACTGTCCCATTCGATTTAACAAAGGAATCAACGAATTACCACTCGAAGTACTATTTAATATTTTAATTTGACCAGGCGACAGACTTGAAACTTTACTTGGATCAATCGGTTCCGTTGAGTTTTCAATAGCTTCTCGAAAAGCCTTACTATCACTTCTATATAGATTTTCTCCTACTTTTTCAGAAAATCCTTTATATCCATATGCCCCTCTAATCATAAAAAGATCCATAGTCGTTTGAGATACTTGCATTACTGACTCCTCCTGTAAACTTATAAATGGGGAATATTTATAGACGTTTCCATAGTATTCCAAGGGTAATTTCTTGAAATTGATCTAAACTTGTACAATTCAGAAGAACCACTTTGTATTTTCACATCCGAATCAAAAAATACTGCATGATAATAACCATCTACAATTCTGTCATTATCAACGTCTATTGCTATTGATCTAACATCATAATCAGGATGGGAATAATTGAGACTCCCACGGCTAAAGCCGCAAGCCCTTCACCTTGCGATGTACGGGTGGGATTCTTGAGTGATGTACCGTTCGCAATTCATTTCTGCTTTGAACAATCCTCAAGATAAGGGCATCTCATTGCCCCTCCCTATCCAGTGCCTATAGCAGATAGGGCTACACTACTGTTACCATAGTGTACAGCTTTTGGTTCGTCATATGTTTTAGCGTCTTTTGCTTGACGACACATATTGTTTTACCGATAGCAT
>NZ_QAFW01000008.1 GCF_003057615.1 Metalysinibacillus jejuensis | reverse complement strand
TTGTGGTGCAGAAAAACCTATGAAGCTATCTGAACGTACTTACCGTTGTTCATGTGGGTATGTGGCATATCGTGACTATAATTCAGCCATCAATATCAAAAATGAAGGCATTCGCCTATTGGCATTAGCATAGAAACAAAAACTCTTGGAACAAGAGGGTTAGCTCGGTCAGTTTTCGTTGGCTAGTAAAAGCAACGATAAGTCGAGAAGCCCCCACTTCAATTAGACAGCAAGGTCAATAAGTGGTGGGTAGTTCACAAACCGCAAGTTTATTACTCGCCGCTTCTGTCGCATTAGGCGCATGTAGCGAAGGAGACGTCAATAACTATTCACCTGAACAAGTCATTGAAAATGCGCTTCAGCAAACCGAAAAAGCGTCGCGCTATTACGGTGAAGCCACGCTTACATTAAATGATACGACGATGCATATTAAAGAATGGCATGATGGCGAAAATCGCCGCGTCGAAGTAACGGGCGACGGTGAAGAAGCGATTAGCGTATTAGCGGACGGCAAAATGACAACTTACGATAAAAAATCAAATAGCGTCTATACGTTTTCGATGGGAGAAGACGCCGAGACATTGCCATCGCCGCAACAAACGGCTGAAAATATGTTAAATATTATTAAAGATACCCATGAGGTTAAACTGATTGGGGAAGAACAAGTAATCGGACGCGACACCTACCACATTCAAGCGCGCGAAACGAAAGAAACGTTATTTGGCAACCAAGACTTTTGGATTGATAAAGAAACATGGGTCATTTTACAAGCAAAATCACAAACAGGCGATACCGAAACAACGACGGTATATACGAAGTTTGATACGAAGCCAAAAATGAGCGACGACTTATTTACCATTGATATTCCTAAAGATGCGAAAGTCGAAGTCATTGAAGAAGAGCCAGAAGAAACGATCACGCTTGCAGAAGCACAAGCCATTTACCCGCAATTATTAACGGTAAAAGAAGAAGCGGCAGCGCGCATTACAAAGCTTACTAGCGCGAAAGGCGAGCCTGAAATTACGTTTGAGTACGAGCAAGCCGGCATGTCCGTTAGCATTTTTAAAGATACAACTACAGAAGAAGACACGGCAATCCCAGGGGATACAGAAGTTGACGTGCTCGGTCAAAAAGCGCAATATACAGAACTTGGTGACTTTAAGCTACTCAACTTTGCGAAAGACGGCTTGCGCTACAGCATTATGCCAACGAGCGAAGCGACGCAGCAACAAATCATTGCGTTTGCTAATAAACTCGAAAGCTAACCCTCGCCTTGTATAGCGAGGTGCTTGTGCACACATTTTCACGAGTTATTTGCATAGAAAGCACCAAACGCGCAGGTTTCTCTAAATTATCTGCATAGAAACGGCAGTTCGCCGCATAGGGAATCGATTGTGCGCATGATTTACTAGATTTTCGGCATAGCGGCCACTTCTTTAACACATAAACCCATTTCTTGCTTGTCAGAAATGGGTTTTATCATGTTTGCGGGAGTGACCTGCTTAGCACCACTAAAACTTTTTAAAATTAATGTGACGGATAGTAAAGTAGCAACGTCTATAAGGTAAGAAAGAGAGGCGATAGCGTGCACATTGAGGATGTAATGCAAACGTACGGCGATTATTTAACGCGCGTGGCGTACTTATATATGAAAGACGAAATGCTTGCTGAGGATGTAGTGCAAGATGTGTTCGTTAAATTTTATCAAAGCGCACAGTTTGAAGGGCGCGCGTCGCTAAAAACCTATTTGGTGCGGATGACCATTAATCGGTGCTATGACGAGTTGCGTAAACAACAGCGCAAAAAAGAAAGTTTTTTCGCTAAAATTTTTAGGCGTACGGATCAAACGCCAGAGAGTATGGCGGTTGCAAAAACCGAGATGGGCGAAGTGACGACAGCTTTGCTCAATCTACCGCTCGCACAGCGTGAGGCGATTATTTTTTATTACTACGAAGAAATGACGAGCGTCGAAATTGCCGAGCTACTTGGTATTAGCGAGTCTACGGTACGTATGCGGCTGAAGCGGGCGCGTGAGGCACTGCGCAAGGTACTGACTGATATGGAATGGGGGGATGAGGTATGAAAGACAAGCTAACAAAAGAACTTACGCACATTCGTTTTACACGGCAACAACACGTAATAGAAGCGACAAAGCCAAAAGCGAAAAAAGCCAACTGGCAATATCGCACGGTGCTTGTCACATTTGCGCTACTCACGCTATTTTTTACTGCAACCTTTGTGGGTAACGGCAAAAGCTTACAAACGGCGATGCAACGTTCGGAAAATACCGCACTGCAACTGCTTGGCAATACGTATGTACTCATCATCCTCTATTTTGGTATCGTACTCGCAATCCGTTATGCGCAAATTCGTTTTTATGAGCGCAAGCGAGCGACAGCGGTGGTAACTTGTCCGCATTGTGGGCATGTGCTAACGAAGCGTGAGCGTATGAAATTATGGCTATACGGCACAATGTACGGCAAAAAGTGTACATCTTGTGAGGTGCGTTATTATATTACGCGCAAAAGTACGCAGCGCACAGCGGCGACGTATCCGCTGACGTATTTAGCCATCTTCGTGCCAGCGAATATTTTCCCAAATTTAGCGGTTGGTTTGCTTGTTGGATTTGTTGGGGCGCTACTGCTTGTGTCAACGGTTTATCAAGCAATTGAGTTACAAGAAGACGATCCCAATCAAGAACCAATTAAACCATTATGGTAGGAGGAAGTCATATGAATGCATGGGGCATTGCCGCTTTAGTAATTGGCGTCGTTGTGGTGTTGCCACTCTTTTGGGTGGCAGCGTTTAGCTTTGTGAAGAGTGGTGAGCGCAACGTACAGTTTGTATTATTTTTATTTACGATTGCGCTTAGCACCAACATATTCCCCGCAACAACACTTACGTTAACGCTACTAGCGGCAGTCGTGCTCGGCTTTATTTTGTATATGCTCGTTTGCGTAAGACGTGATAAGCTGGGCGAAAATTCTAAAAACTAATTGACAAGTATTCTCCCTTAGGATAGATTTGAGTAAACCTATAAAAAATAAAAGGTTACTAAAGGAGAGAGTAGTATGCAACATTCAAAAACAACTGGCTATGCGATGGCGGCGCTCGGTGCTGCGATTATCGCAGTGCTTGCACAAGTAACGATTCCATTGCCGTTTTCGCCAGTTCCGATAACAGGTCAAACATTTGCGATTGGTTTAATCGTTACCATTTTAGGGATGCGCTTAGGCTCGCTATCTGTGCTCGTTTATATTTTACTTGGGGCAGTAGGCGCGCCAGTATTTAGTGGCATGTCAGGCGGCTTTGGCGTACTTGTCGGCCCAACAGGCGGCTATATTGTCGGCTTCTTACCAACTGCTATTATTATGGGCTACTATATGGATAAACTCGGCTATACGTACGTCAATGCGATCATTGCTAACTTAATCGGTATGGTCGTGACATTAGCGTTCGGTACAGTATGGCTAAAAATCGCGGCAGGCTTAAGCTGGCAAGCAGCGATGGCAGGCGGCGTGTATCCATTCATTCCACTTGGCATTGCTAAGGCAGTTGCAGCCGCTTGGATTGGTGTACTCGTACGCAATCGTTTAAAATCAGCGCGCTTACTGTCAGAGGTGGCATAAATGACAACTTTGTGGTTTGGGGGCACATTTTATACGATGCAGGCGCCTGGTCATACGACGGACGCCGTATTAACAGACGGACATAAAATTATTGCGCTTGGTGAAGATGCCAAGGCGCAACACGCAACTGAACACATTGACTTAGCCGGGGCGTACGTTTACCCCGGCTTTGTTGATAGTCATTTGCATACCATTGGCTACGGCGAAAAACTACTGCACCTTGATGTATCAGCGTTTACTAAGCGTAGCGCACTACTCGAGGCACTCGCTGAACGTATGCAACAGGCACAGCCTGATGATTGGGTCATTGCCATTGGTTATAACGAGGCGCAGTTTGATGATTCGGCATACCCAACGCTTGCTGAGCTTGATGCCCTCGGCGACGCACACCTAATTATTAAACGCCAATGCCACCATTTAATTATCGCCAATAGTAAGGCGCTAGCGTTTGCGGGTATTACTGAGGCGACGACTGTTGCGGGTGGTGTAGTTGAAGCGGACAAGGGCGTATTAAAAGATGCGGCGCTTTATTTAATCGTTAATCATATGCCGCATATTACCCCTGCTTACATAGAGCGGGCGTTAACGTTAGCGCTAGATTCACTCCTAGCGATGGGTGTTACAGGTGGGCATAGTGAAGATTTAAGTTATTATGGTCCGCCTAGTCAACCATTTGAGGTGTTTACGCGCTTAGCACAAGGGCGTTTTAAAGCACATTTACTGCAGCACCATGCAACGTTTGCGGTGAGTAATACCTTTCAAGCAACCCGCTACGTGGCACTTGGCGCAATGAAGATTTTTGTGGACGGTGCTTTTGGTGGGCACACAGCGGCACTTAGTGAGCCGTATGCGGATAAAGCATCAACGGGTATGTTAGTGCATACGACAGCAGAGCTTACGGCACTCGTACGTGAGGCGCGTGTGGCAGGGCGCGAGGTTGCGGTGCATGTGATTGGCGACCGAGCCATCGCAACGATTTTAGATGTTTTTGAGGCATTGCCACCACAAAAGGGGCAACGTGACCGCATCATTCACTGCTCGTTAATTAACGAGGCACTTCTTGCGCGCTTAGCACGTATGCCGATTATTGTCGATATGCAGCCGCAATTTGCGCATGAATCGCGCGCGTTATTAACCGAACGTTTAGGTGAGGCGCGCATGCCGTATGTGCACCCACTTGGTAGTTTACTACGCGCAGGTATTTGTGTAGCAGGTGGCAGTGATGCACCCATTGAGCATCCTGATCCGCTTCGTATGATCGAAGCCGCCATCACGCATCCAAATCCGAGTGAGCGCCTTACACGTTACGAAGCAGTGCAATTAGTAACGACCAATGCCGCACACGCCATTCACGAGCGTGAGCGAGGCAAAATCGCACCGGGCTTTGATGCCGATTTTTCGGTCTTTACGGGCGACATTTTTAGCGCAGACTTAACGCGCATCCACGCATGCAAAACCGTTGTGGATGGGCGCATTGTATATGACAAAGCGCTTGGGAGATAAATCGATTATCCTTGCTCTTGTTTTATCGTTATTAAGCGCAAGGAAAAGAACGGTTTTTGACATATGTCACTTTAGCTAACCTATTTTACATGTAATTTACGTAAAATAGGTTTTCTTATTTAGTGTACTTCCGCCGACAACTGTTTATCACCCTATAGCGTGTCTTGCTAAAAAAGTAACTTTAAGCTCAGCTTGTTATAATAGAGGAAAGAGGTGAGGATATGTACAACCAACAACAAAGCTTTCACCTAAATTTATCAAGGTACAACTAGTGTACGCACGCGCAAAACTGATTGAGGTCGAAATCAAACAATCTTTTGGTTTAGCGAGCATTTCTATGACAGGGCGAGGTGCATCCGTGCGCCACGCTACCTTGCGTGATGTCACATGGGATTATGCACGTACCGAGGATGTGAGGAGGAGTTAAATGTATTTACAACATTGTCGTTTAGAAGGGGAGCGTACACCGCGTTTTCCCTTTACTATACCGAGCCTTGCGCATTTTGAGCGGCTCGAATTTCCTACAAATGTTACGTTTTTTGTAGGCGAAAATGGCTCAGGTAAATCCACGTTACTTGAGGGCATTGCGGATCGCTGTGACTTTAACACAGCAGGCGGTGGGCGCAATCATTTATACGAGGTGCATAAAGCAGAGGCGGTAATGGGCGAGCATTTGCGCCTTGCATGGGGGCAAAAGGTGAGCAACGGCTTCTTTTTACGTGCCGAAACCTTTTACCAATTTGCCGAGCAGATTGATAAGCTCGAATCACCGTCTAAATATGAGCCCTACGGCGGCAAGTCTTTGCTTGAGCAATCGCACGGCGAGTCCTTTTTAAACTTATTTATGTATAAATTCAGCGGCAAAGCGCTCTATTTACTTGATGAGCCAGAGGCAGCGTTGTCCCCGCAACGTCAACTAAGTTTACTACGTATTATGAAAGATTTAGAGCACGAGGCACAGTTTATCATTGCGACGCACTCACCGATTTTACTCGGCTACCCAAATGCTACCATCTACGAATTTGATGAAACCGGTATTAACACGGTACAATATGAACAGACGATGCATTACAGCATCACGCGACGCTTTTTAGAGGCGCGCGAAATTGTGCTTGCACAACTATTTGAAGATTGAGGGGATTTTGTATGATTAGCCAGAGGAAAGGCTTAATTATGAAAGAAATCGCGCAGCAAGATATGGCGCAGTCCATTGACTTATTAAACTATGTGTTCCAAGCGTCGGTATCGATGCAAAAGGACCGCTTCTTTGTCAATGTTAAAAGTAAACAATTTGACGTTGGGCATGCGCTCGGCTGGTATGACAAGGAGCAACTCGTATCGCAAGTGCTAAGCTTACCGTTTCAAGTGAATATCCACGGCACCGTTTACGAGATGGGCGGCATTACCGCAGTCGGCACGTACCCCGAGTACTCAGGCTACGGCTTAATGCAACAATTACTCGAAGAATGTTTACTGCGTATGCGTAATGAAGGCAAATACATTTCGTATTTATTCCCGTATTCCATTCCGTATTACCGCAAAAAAGGCTGGGAGATTATGAGCGACATTGTGGAGTTTGAAATTAATGACTCACAACTGCCGTATTATAAAGACGTACCGGGCAAAATGCGCCGCGTGGACATTCGAGATACCGATTTATATGACGTGTACGAGCAATGGGCTAAAGTGACACACGGGGTGATGGTGCGCAACCAAATTGCGTGGAACGAAAAATACTACGAAGACTTCTGGGAAGAAAAATTTATCGATACAGACGTGCAACTGCAAGCCGCGATTTATTTTAATGAGCAGGAACAACCTCAAGGCTATTTATTTTATCGTATTATGGAAGACAATTTTTATATCGATGAGATGGTCTATTTATGCGAAAATGCGCGCAAAGGCTTATGGAATTTCGTAGCGGCGCATAGCTCGATGATTTATAAAGTGTATGGCAAAACAACAGGCAATGAACCTGTCGCCTTTTTATTAGAAGACAGCGAAATCATTCAAAAAGTGACGCCGTATTTTATGGCGCGTGTCGTTGACGTCAAAGGCTTTTTAGAGCAGTTTCCGTTTAACCGCTCCGCCTTTCATATGCAGCTAGCCATTACAGATAGCGTAGTAGAATGGAATAATGGCATGTTTGAAATTATCGCACAAGACGGCGCCGTTATTGTCAATCGTTTAAGCGACACGGTTGATCCAACAGACGAGCACGCTGTCCACATGAATATCCAAACGTTTGCGACGCTATTTTTAGGCTATAAACGTGCCCACTATTTAGAAAAGGTTGAGCGACTGCATGGCAATGCGATGTCAATTGGGATGTTAGAAGACATTATCCCTATGGGCATTCCGTCGTTCATTGATTATTTCTAATGCAGCGTTTATGGCAACTATGTCTAGCCATCGGTTTACTGATGATGCTAGGTCGCTTAGTAACAGCGCTATTACTGCGCAGTGGCATCCAAACCACCTCATTGTTTTTTGACCTCCAACTCCCATCCATCCTCATTTTACTGGTAGGGCTAATTGGGGTAGAAGTAACAAAGCACAGAAAGAAGGGATAACTATGCCGTTCCCTAAAGAACTCGCAAAACCTGCGATTCGAGCCTTGCGTATTGCGGGCTTTGACTCCATTGATGCGCTCCATAATCAGCGTTATGCTGACATTGCTAAATTGCATGGTGTGGGCGACAAAGCACTCAAAACCATTACGGCCGAGCTTGCACGCCGAGGGCTCGCATGGCAAAAGGAAGACGCGAATGCCTAAAGTATTTCTTTTCTTTTTAGCCATGGCGCTGTACTATATTATAGGGATTACACTCATTACTAAAATTATAATTGTGCCAGCAATGAAGGCTTTAGCGCTCGTATTTTTTATCGGTGCAGGCTTCATCTATTCACGCAAATGGCGCAAACGATTGTAAAACGAGGTTATGCAGCCTCGTTTTTTAGTTGGTTATTTAGTATAGTAACATAGAAAATAGACAGAAAATTATTACTAAAGATGTAGTATAGGCTATAAAAAATAGTATTGTAAAGATGGTTTAACAAACTTGTAATATGGCTAAACTATAAGTAGAACAGTGTCCTTCATTCTTGTGAATTTTTAACTGAGGAGGTTTTCGTATGCCCCAATCCAATTGCCGTCGTTATTTAGAGCAAGCCGAGCAACTAGAACAATTAATTGAAACAAAAAAAATACTCGCTGCTACAATAACGAAAAATGGCTTAACCCAAGATTCCTTGATGCGTTACAATAAGCTAGAAGAGAAAATCGAGACAACAGAAGTCGCCATCCGCATCTATGAGCGCAATATCTTACTCTTTGATTGCCAAAGTGTAAGCTAACTTAACCATTCAACCGTCGCCTAAAGCGACGTTTTTTTATGCATCTCAACCGTGCGTGTAAGTTGCTTGCTATGCGGCTAATTTTGCTAAACGTGCGCACTTTGGTGTTTCTATGCAGGTAATTTGTTGAAACGTGCGCACAAGTCCGTTTCTATGCAAGTAATTTGTTGAAACGTGCGCACAAGTCTAGTTCTATGCAGGTAACTCGTGAAAACATGCGTGTTACGTCAAAAAATAAAGGCATCACATGATAAAACCCATTTCCAAAGGTCAGGAAATGGGTTTATGCGTTAAAGAAGAGCGTACTATGCGAAAAAAGCTCGCTGCTATGCAGATAATTTTGCTAAACGTGCGCACTTGAGTGTTTCTATGCAGATAACTTGTCGAAACGTGCGCACTTGAGTGTTTCTATGCAGATAACTTGTCGAAACGTGCGCACTTGAGTGTTTCTATGCAGATTAGTGCAGTAATTGCGCTAGTTTGGCATCTCGTTCGTCAGGTGTTAGCTGTTTATTGTCGAGTAGCATAGCGCCAGGGCGGATGGTAGTGCGCTCATTGTCGACTAAAAATTGGATTTTCGTGTCTTTATGATCCGCAAACGCGCAGTCGCCTTGGAGCTCCACCACGTCTTGGTTTTTCGATGTTTCGAAATAAATCCATTTTACAGGTTCGCAGGCATCGGCTAATGTGCCGAGCTTTTGCGTGCCAAAGTCGTCGAGTGTGCTCGCCTGTACATATTGAATGTATGCATTGTCTTGAATTTGTTTTTTAGGTCCAAACATAAAAAAGAACGTAATCATAATGCCAATGGGTATAATCCATAAAATATTACGCTTCGTTAATTTCCCCATACAAACCCCTCCCATCTACAAAGGCATTGTATCATCTACGACTTATGCATGACTATACTAAATTTTCAAAAAAGCCTTAACTATTGCGCACATTCCTACTATAATAGTACAAATATACAGAATTTACGCCTAAATTGTGAACAGTTACACAAATGCTATTGACGAAAAAACAGATAGTTTGTACACTGTGTAAAAGCAAGTGTTTTTCTTAGGCGTACACTAAATTAAAAAGTAAGGAAATGATAATGATGATTGTATGTAAATTCGGAGGAACTTCAGTCGCAAGTGCCACACAAATTAAAAAGGTAGCCGACATCGTAAAAAGCGATCCTAATCGCAAAATTGTTGTTGTATCAGCACCAGGTAAGCGTACGGGTGATGATGTTAAAGTTACAGACTTACTGATCGATCTTGCGGATGCTACATTAAAAGACGTTGCTGTCGACGAAAAAATCGAAGCGGTCGTAGCGCGTTACCGTGCGATTGCTGAAGGATTAGGTTTAGACGAAGCCATTTGTGAAGTGATTAAAGCAGATTTATATGAGCGTGTAAAAGTGGACCAAACGAACACGGAGCTCTTCATTGATAATATTAAAGCGAGCGGGGAAGACAATAACGCAAAATTAATCGCTGCGTACTTCTCAAGTATTGGCATGAAAGCGCGCTATGAGAGCCCGCTAAATTCATTAGTCGTAAACGATTTACCTGAGCGCACCTATGCGTTGCCTGAAGCGTATGACAACTTAGCAAAGCTTGCTGATACGGACGAAATTATTGTGTACCCTGGCTTCTTTGGCTATACAAAGGACGGCACACTGCGCACATTTGACCGCGGTGGTTCAGACATTACAGGTTCCATTATTGCGGCGGCCGTACGTGCGGATATGTACGAAAACTTTACGGACGTAGACTGCGTATTTTCAGCTAACCCGAAAGTTGTTAATTGCCCGGTAGAAATTAAAGAAATTACGTACCGCGAAATGCGTGAATTATCGTACGCGGGCTTCTCGGTATTCCATGACGAGGCGTTAATGCCTGTCTTTAAAGTAGGCGTACCGGTAAATATTAAAAATACCAATAACCCAACAGCACCAGGCACACGCATCGTGTCAAAACGCGCATCAAGCGGTCGTCCGGTGACAGGGATTTCGGCAGATAACGGCTTCTCGATTTTATACGTATCGAAGTATTTAATGAACCGCGAAGTAGGCTTCGGTCGTAAGTTACTGCATATTTTAGAAGATGAGCATATTTCATATGAACATACACCATCAGGCTTAGATGATATTTCGGTTATTATGCGTTCAGACCAGTTAACAGATGATATGGAAGCGCGCATTTTACGCCGCGTTAAAGAGGAGTTACATGCGGATGATGTTGCGTTCCGTCACGGTTTCTCTATGATTGTTATCGTAGGTGAGGGCATGCGTCATAACACAGGGCTTGCGGCACGTGCGGCGGCTGCGATTTCGAAAACGGGCGCTAATATCGAAATGATCAACCAAGGTTCTTCTGAAGTAAGTTTAGTGTTTGGCGTTATGCAAATGTACGAAAACCAAATTTTAAAAGCGTTATACGACGAATTTTTCACAAACGTTCCTGTATAAGTGATTGCGCACATGCGGCAGTTGTCGGCATGTGCGTTTTGCGTTACACTACGGAGGGAGGTTAGGCCGTTGAATAAAATGTTAATTGGGTTTTCGATTTCGGCTGTGGGGATTGTGCTTTTCGCATTAACGGTGCTAAAAATCATCCCCGTCGATACGAAAAATACACAACTGTTATTAGTCGCTGTGAGCTGGGTGTTTATTATTATTGGCTCGGTGATGCGCTACAAAGCTGTAACGAAGCAGCATAAAGAATGGAAAGAAAATCAAAACAAGGAGATGCCAAAGTGAGCATCTCCTTTTTTAGTACACGCCTTGCCAGAAAACCGCAAAGCTTGCGTCAATTTTACGCGCCATAACAGATGGTGGCGTCGCGTACAGTAAATCAGCAAGTAGCGCATTCGTTACGCCGCTAAATGCATCCACCGCAACTTGAACATCAACTTGCAAGGGCGTCTTAGCAAAAAGCGCGTGCAAATGAGCTTCATATAAGGCGTAAAGCCCGCTCACTTCCGCCGCCACGCGCGCCGCTAAATGCGCGGGTGGGTAAAAGTTAACACGCAGCCAAAAGCGCTGGCTGTGCGAGGTGCTAAAATGTTGGTCGAGCGCTTGTAAAAATGTGCGTAACACCTCTTTAGTATTGCCTGTTGCCTGCGTAAAGAAGCGGTCGTAAAAGGCGATTTCCTGTGCTTTCGCATAGCGTAGCGCCTCTAAAAAAATGGCGTCCTTATCCGCAAAATGAGCGTACAGCGATTGTTTTTTTAAGCCGACTGCATCGGCAATTTGTGCGAGGGACGTACCCGCATAGCCATCGGCGACAAAGCATGCAAGCGCCGCTTCAGTAATATGTTGTTTTTTCATCTGCTACTCTCCTTTAGCCGAGTAATTTTAAGCCTACGACTGAGGCGATAATAACGGCGATGCATACGAAACGTCGCCAGTCGCGCGCTTCGCCAAATAGCAACATGCCCATAATGGTCGCGCCTGCTGTGCCGATACCTGTCCACACCGCGTACGCTGTGCCCATAGGGATGGTATTCATCGCAAATGATAATAACGCGAGCGAAGCCCCAAAAAAGAAAGTCATTAAAAAGTAGCCGTCTATTTTTTTATGCGCAGCACGGTTCATACCGTAGACGGCACCTACTTCACATAAACCTGCGATAAGCAGTGCAAACCAAGCCATTACGCCACCTCCTCTGTAATGCGATGTAAGCCGATAATACCGAGCACTAATGTGCCGAGTAAAACGAGCTTTAACGCGTGTACCGCTTCGCCAAAGACGATGATTTCGGTAAGTACCGTACCGACTGTGCCGATGCCGGTAAACATCGCATACACCGTGCTAGAAGGCAGGTGCGCCATCGCCGTTAGTAAAAAATAAAAGCTTGCGATAATCGCAATAATCGTAATGCTCCACGTACCGAATGAAGCGGCATGCTTTAAGCCGACGACCCAAATAATTTCCACGAGCCCCGCTAACACGACCATCAACCAATATTTATTCATTATCGTCACTCCTTTACGAACGTTCGTCAGTTTTTTATAGTTTTTCACACATTCGAGCAAATGTCAAAGCAGGGCGTCTGTCGTTTCGCTAAAAATCATGGTAAACTTAGCAAAGAAACGATGGAGGTGTCACGATGACCATAACAATTACAGAGGACCGGGTTGTCTTTCAGTCGGCTACCCCTATGAAAGTCGTGTCCTCTGCGATGATTAACGCGGGTATCGGTTATTTTCAGAACTTTGTGAACCGTTCCGTACCAAAGACGTACGATAATCGTACACCGCACGAAGAATACACAGCGTACTTACACGCACATGGCTTTGACGTTGCTGCAACGGTCGGCATGATGACTGCTGTGCCAGCCCGTCATGCGCTCATTCGTACCTTTTGTGAACAACAGACGCATATTACGGTCATGGTGACGGCAGGCTTAGGCAATGCGGTAGACATTACGCGCGCTAACTTACGAAAAGAGCATTATGCACCAGGTACGATCAATTGCTGGGTTATGATTGAAGGCAAACTTTCAGACGAAGCGCTACTGCAAGCGCTCATTTCCACGACTGAAGCGAAGGCGAAAGCGCTATTTGCCGAAAATATTATCGACCCTACGACCGGGACGCTTGCGACAGGCACCTCGACAGATAGCGTGTTAGTAGCGAGCACTGAACGCGGCGAAACTTACAATTATGCTGGGCCGATTACGTTACTTGGCAAAGTGATTGGGCACGGCGTTTACGAAACGATGCGCGAGGCGTTTCAAAATTATAAAAAAGAAGTAGGTGACGGCACGTGGCGTTAATTTTTATTGCCGCTTCCCTCGTAGGGTTATTGCTTGATGCTATCATCGGCGACCCACCGAAGCTACCGCACCCTGTACGCTTTATCGGCAACCTCATTGCTTGGCTAACGAAGCGCTTAAACCACGGCAACCATCGCCGATTAAAAGGGGTCGTGCTTACCGTCGTAACGGTCGGTGTTACCGTGTTAGTCGTCAGCAGCATACTATGGCTAGCCTACCGCGTACATATTGCCCTCGGCTTTACGATCGAAGCGCTACTGATCGGGGCAGCGCTCGCTAAAACGAGTTTGCGTCAAGCGGCAATGGCGGTGTATACGCCACTTGTTGCGGGCGATTTACAAGAAGCGCGCACGAAGCTGTCGTGGATTGTCGGACGCGATACGATGCATTTACAAGAACCCGACATCGTGCGTGGCGTCGTTGAAACCGTATCTGAAAATACGAGCGATGGCGTAACAGCGCCGCTTTTTTATGCGCTATTATTTGGCGCAGTCGGCGTCTGGGCGTATAAAGCGATCAATACGCTCGATTCGATGGTCGGTTATCAAAATGATAAATACCGCGATTTCGGACGATTTTCAGCCAAGCTCGATGACGTCGTGAACTATGTGCCAAGCCGCATTACAGGCTTTTTAATCGTATTATTTACGCATAACGCTACCCCGCATTCACTAGGCAAGCGCATGCGCCGTTTTTTACGCGACGCAAAAGTGCACCCAAGCCCAAATAGCGGTTATTTAGAAGCGGCAACCGCTGTACAGCTCGGCGTACAACTCGGCGGCTACAATCAGTACGAAGGCGTCGTCAGCTATCGCCAAGTGATGGGCGAGCCACTCGTGTCATTAACGCGCGCTCATATTCGTCAAACGATTGCGCAAATGCACGTCGCTACGTATAGCTTTACGATTATCGGCGTAGCGCTATTACTTTTGCTACATTATTTTTGGGAGGGATTAGGATGGAATTAACATTTATCGCAGGTGGTGTGAGAAGCGGCAAATCGGCTTTTGCCGAAAACTTAGCACTCAGCGCCTACAAAGGAGACGGACGTCTCGTTTATATGGCGTCAGGCGTGGCGATGGATAGCGAAATGAAACAGCGCATTGCACGTCACCAAAAAGACCGTGCCACACAGCCCATCGCATGGCATACGATTGAAGCCCCGCTACGCATCGGTGCGATTATGAACACCTTGCGAGAAGGAGACGTCGTACTTTGGGACTGCGTCACGACATGGCTAACGAATATGATGTATATGCCAATGGAAAACAAAACAATTAATAGCAGCGAGCGTCTCGAGGAAGCTCGCATGATTATTCAGCAAGCATTCGCAACGATTCAGCACAAAAATATTACGTTTTTTGTCGTCTCTAATGAGCTGTTTGATGAGCCTGATTTACGTCATAACGAACTTAATCATTACCGCAAAGTGCTTGGCGATATTCACCAGTGGCTTGTCGAGCAGGCGACAGCGGCGTATGAATTGACGGAGGGTATCGCAAAAAAATGGAAGTAGGAGGATGACGATGTGGCATAGTATACTCGCAGCGCTACAGTTTTTTACAGTAATTCCTATTCGGCGTGAGATCCCGCTCACCAAACGCACCGTAACGGGTATGTTTTTAATGCTCGCCTGGATTGGGCTCGGCATTGGCGCCTTGCAGTATGGCGTGTTTGTGGTGCTATCAGATTTTACGTTAACCCCGTTATTTATCGCGGTGGCTCTCGTCTTAACGAGTGCGCTGTTAACGGGTGGTTTGCATTTAGACGGCTTTATCGATACGAGTGACGCGTTTTTCTCTTACCGCGACATTAAAAAACGCCATGCCATTTTAGACGACCCGCGCGTCGGTGCATTTGGCGTGATGGCTTTCGTGTTTTTAATTTTAAGTAAAATCGTCATTTTGTATGAGCTCATCACATTAGGCGTGATGCACTGGGCGCTTTTTGTGCTCGTACCATTTATGACCCGCAGCGGTATGTTGCTGTTTGTGTTGACGACAAAGCCCGCCAAAGATACAGGGATTGCGCATTTTTTCTTGCAGAAGTTGCATAAAAGCACGCCGTATTTTGCGCTGATACAGTTAAACGTCATCATCATTTTATTTGCGGTCACTTTAACGAGTACCGTGCCTGTTATTTTAGCCATTATTTTACTCGCGACTGTCGTGTTGTACCGCAGCTTTACACTACGTAATTTTGGCGGTATGTCAGGCGATTTATTCGGGGCATATATTGAAGGTGCGGAGGTGGTATTATGGCTCGCCCTGCTGTTACACTACGCTTAATGCGCCATGCGAAAACGCCGATGAATGCGCGTAAAGCGTATCTCGGCTGGACAGATGATGCGCTTATTACGACCGATTTACCTATACAAAGCAACGCGCAACACACGATTATTGGCAGTGATTTACTGCGCTGTAAGCAAAGCGCTACTGCGTATTTTCCGCAAGCTACGTACTGTGCCGATGCTCGGCTACGCGAAATGCATTTTGGTGATTTTGAAGGAAAAACGTATGAACAACTTAAACATTGGCCTGCCTACTGTGCGTGGCTAGACGATCCGTATGCACCTGTACCGAACGGCGAAACATTCGCGCAGTTTTTAGCGCGGGTTTACGAGGCGTTTTTAGTGCACGCCAAAGACGGTCGCATCTTTATGACACATGGTGGGGTAGTGCGCGCATTATTGCAACGCTTTGCGCCAACTGAACAACCTTTTTGGCATTACCACGCACCACATACGACGATATACACATTAATTTGGCAACACCAACAAGATTTTGAGGAGGCAAAACGATGCACGTATTTATTGGAGGCGCCCATAGCGGAAAAACCGCATATGCGCAAAAAGTAGTAGAAGGACAGGACGCGGTATGGCTCGAAGCGGTACCATTAATCGTACAACAAGCACCCGTCGTAGTAATTGACCGCTTAGAAGACTGGCTCGTTACCCAAGATTTGAGCGATGAGGATGCGGTCGTAGCGCAATTAATGACACAAGTGCGCGCGTTAAACGAAGCGTCAACCGTCTATTTAGTCGTTGCCGATGTCGGACGTGGCATCGTACCTATGGACAAAAAATTACGTCAGCTACGCGATGTATGCGGACGTTTTTACCAGCAGCTATTTGCGGAGGCTGATAGTGTAACTCGCATCTGGTATGGGCTAGCTGAAGTATTAAAATAGTGCAATAACGTCACATTTTGATACAAGTTATTTCGTACTATTGCCACGATAAACACAATATGTTAGATTGTTAAGAGTATGTAACCACAATATATAGTATCGATAAGCGGTGTCCAATCAGGACGTAACAGGGAATTTGCCACACTGTGAGCAAAGCTGTCCCCGCAACTGTAAACGATGACAAAGTCTACAAACCACTGCATGAGCGGGAAGGGTAGACGGCGGATGATTCGCAAGCCAGGAGACCTACCGATTATCACGTGAGCACACTCTTCGGGGATTGAGAAGTGGAATAGCAACGACCTTTAGTGGCGTTGTTTCCATTTTTTAGTCATGCATTTTTTCCATGCGCCGATTTGTGGTGCGTGGTTTTTTTATTTTTTTAGGAGGTTTTTATTCATGACAATAACGACAATGACAAGTATCACAGCACGTGTAGCTGCGCTAACCGAAAAATACGGTGAGGAGGCACTCGAGCAATTTTTACGCCAATCCGATCGTTTTTTACGTAAAAATGAAGCAGCAACCTACGGGGAATGGGCAGATGCCATGGTACTGCAAACGTTAGGCTATATCGACGAAGAAGAGCCGTACTGGACGTTTATAGCGGCAGATATTTATTTGCATAAACTGTACCATGATGCAGCGAGTTTGCGTGGTGTAGCGGCAGACAACGTATATGACAGCTTTAGCGTTAACCTAGCTAAATATGTAGCAGCAGGGCTTTATTCGCCAGTGCTCGTCGAAAAATACTCACCTGAAGAATTAACTTTATTAACAAATACCATCGTGCCCGCGCGCGATACATTATTTACGTACATCGGTCTAAAAACAATTATTGACCGTTACGTGGTGCGTGATTACAGCAAGCAAACGGTAGAGCTACCGCAAGAGCGCTTTATGGTCATTGCGATGATTTTAATGCAAGACGAAAAAGACAACCGCATGGCTAAAGTACAAGAAGCCTACTGGGCAATGAGTAATTTATATATGACGATGGCAACACCAACACTTGCGAACGCAGGTAAAACACATGGTCAACTTTCAAGCTGCTTTATTGATACAGTAGACGACAGCTTACAAGGCATTTACGATTCAAATACTGACGTAGCCACGCTATCAAAATTTGGCGGCGGCATTGGCGTGTATATGGGTAAAATCCGTAGCCGTGGGTCGGCCATTCGCGGCTTTAAGGGCGCATCAAGTGGTGTACTCCCTTGGATTAAACAACTTAACAATACAGCGGTTTCTGTAGATCAACTCGGACAGCGCCAAGGTGCGATTGCCGTTTACCTTGATGTATGGCATAAGGATGTATTTACCTTCCTTGACCTACGCCTAAACAATGGTGACGAGCGTATGCGTGCGCATGATATTTTTACAGGGCTTTGCCTACCAGACATCTTTATGGAAGCGGTCGAAGCGCGTAGTGACTGGCACTTATTTGACCCGCATGAAGTACGTAATGTCATGGGCTTTAGCTTAGAAGATTACTACGACGAAAAACGCGGTGAAGGCTCATTCCGCCAAAAGTACGCGGCATGTGTTGAAAACCCTGAGCTAACACGCACAGTCGTACCTGCGATTGATATTATGAAGCGTATTATGCGCTCACAGCTCGAAACAGGCGTACCATTTATGTTTTACCGCGATGAAGTCAATCGTAAAAACCCAAATAAACACGAAGGCATGATTTATTCGTCAAACCTTTGTACAGAAATTGCGCAAAACATGAGCCCAACGGAGTTTGAGTCAGTTGAACTCGAAGACGGTCTGATTGTCACAAAGCGCAAAGCAGGCGACTTTGTGGTATGTAACCTAAGCTCAATTAACTTAGGACGCGCCGTACCAGCAGATGTGCTAGCGCGCGTTATCCCAATTCAAGTACGTATGCTTGATAATGTCATTGAACTTAACACTATTCCTGTACGTCAGGCAGAGCGCACAAACGCACGCTACCGTGGCATCGGGCTTGGCACATTTGGTTGGCATCACCTGCTTGCGCTAAAGGAAATCGCATGGGAAAGCGACGCAGCGGTACAATTTGCCGACGAACTATACGAAAAAATCGCTTACTTAACGATCCAAGCTTCAAGTGATTTAGCAGCCGAAAAAGGTGCGTACCCATTATTTGAAGGCTCAGACTGGCAAACAGGCGCGTACTTTACAGCGCGTGGCTACGAGGGCGAGGCATGGGCAAACTTACAAGCAAAAGTTGCCACACAAGGTATGCGTAATGGCTACACAATGGCAGTTGCCCCTAACTCAACAACAGCGATTATTGCAGGCTCAACGGCCTCAGTCGACCCAATTTTCCAAAAGAGCTACTCTGAGGAGAAAAAGGACTATAAAATTCCGGTAACCGTACCAGATTTAAACGCCAAAACGACATGGTTCTACAAGTCAGCGTACTTTATTGACCAAAACTGGTCAGTTAAACAAAATGCGGCACGTGGTCGTCACATTGACCAAGGGATTTCGTTTAACCTGTATGTACAAAATACCGTAAAGGCGAAAGACTTACTCCAACTGCATATGAATGCGTGGGATAGCGGCGTCAAAACGACGTACTACGTGCGCTCAACGTCGGTCGAATTAATTGACTGTACATCATGCGAAAGCTAAAAGGAGAGAGAATGAATGCAAGTACATGAACGTAATATTATGGACAAAACAGCACCCAACGCCTCAACAGGTATTATTAACGGGCGCTCGTCTAATATTTTAAACTGGGATGACGTCCGCTTTAGCTGGGCGTACCCAAAATACAAAAAGATGCTCGGTAACTTTTGGACACCATTTGAAATTAACATGAGTAATGATGTTAAACAGTTTCCTGAGCTAACAAAGGATGAGCAAAACGCCTTCTTAAAAATTATTGGCTTGCTTGCCTTACTGGACTCGATTCAAACGGATTATGCAGGGCGCGTAGCGGATTATTTAACGGACTCTAGCCTAAATGCCTTAATGATTATTTTAGCGCAACAAGAAGTCGTGCATAATCACTCGTACTCTTACGTGTTATCAAGCATCACTACAAAAGACGTACAAGACGCAACATTCGACTTTTGGCGTACAGAGCCAACACTCGAAAAACGTAACGACTTTGTCATTAAGGGCTACCGCGATTTCATCGAAAATCCAACCGTAGACCACTTACTCACATCAATCGTGCATGATATTATTTTAGAGGGGTTATTCTTCTATTCAGGCTTTGCCTTCTTCTATCACTTAGCACGCAATCAAAAAATGGTTGCCTCAAGCACAATGATTAACTATATTAACCGTGATGAGCAACTGCACGTAGATTTATTTATTAAAATTTACAAGGAAATTTTAAATGAGTTTCCGGAGTATGATACAAAAGAGCGTGAGGCACAAGTCATCGAAATCTTTAAAGAAGCGGCAGCACTTGAAGTAGAGTGGGCACGCGAGGTAATCGGTGATAAAATCGACGGCTTAGATTATGAGGATGTTGAAGACTACGTCTACTTCTATACGAATGTGCGCTGTAACCAACTCGGCTATGAGCGTCCGTTTGAAGGTTACCGCAAAAATCCAATGAAATGGATTAAAGCGTATGAAGATGTGGATATGGGTAAAACCGATTTCTTCGAACAAAAATCACGTCAATACGTAAAAGTGAATGTTGAGGATAACGGCTTCGACGAACTATAAAACGAAAAGGAGGACCGCGTGGGCGGATCCTCCTTTTTGTTTAGCCAATATACGGTTTGAGCTTCGGTATTTTATATAAAACACCAATCACAAGCATAGATGACAGTAATACAAATACCGTATTAACTGGAATGGCAATTAATAGATTTGTATTAATAATATGTTGGATAAAGTACGGTTCAATGACATCTAGCACGAGCAAATGTACAAAATATACACCAAAACTTGTGGCACTAATCGTCTGAATGATAGCGTTCGGTTTTGTGCAAACTTGCTTCGTCCATACAAATAGCGCAATACTCATTAAAATAACGGTCGGGCTATGGTAATAATAAAAGAAACCTTCAAAGCTACCTTTAGCTGCGGTAAAATATGTCGTTAGGATAATCGTTAACACCGCACCTATTACCCCGAGGAAGTAAATAAACAACCGCGCACGTTTAGTAAAATCAATACGAAACAGCACATAGCCTAATAAAAATAAATAAAAATATTCTTTAATTGGCGTGTAGTTTGTTACTTTAATGTCTGCCATCGCAAAGTTCCATGCGGGTAAAAGTGACACCGTAATAAAACCAATTGTCATTAAGTAAATGAGTTGCTTATCCGTTAAACGTTGGATCCATTTTGTTAATAATGGCGCAATTAAGTAAATCGGGATAAGCGCATATATGTACCAAAAATGATACTGAATACCATCATTAATTAAGCGTTTAAAGAAGTCGGCAATACCAAAATCAAAGACGCCTTTCGATACTTTGTAGCTATAATACACTACGCTCCAAATTAAAAAGGGGATGCCAAGGCGTGTAAACGTTTTGACGCCAATGTTCTTAAGGGAGGGCTCTTTAGCGCTCCGCAACATTAAAGCACCACTAATCATTAGAAATATAGGTACACACCAACGCACGAGGGAGTCGAAAATATTGCCGACTTGCCAGGCAGCCATACTCACATCTCCGTATAAGTAAGGCGCAGCCACATGAAGTAGCACGACACCCATTATTGCGAATGCTCTTAAATAATCAATAAAGACAAAACGCGACTGATTTTCCATATTTCACGCTACTTTCTATTTTTTATTGCACGACGCACTATAGTATAGCAAAAAATCCTTTGATTTCCAATATGCAATAATTCAAATTAACCATTCATCTTCCTCTTATCGTGGGCGGATCCTCTTTTTGTTTAAATGATGATAAAAAAACGAACGATACCGCAAAATATCGTTCGTTTTTATGTTATTTACCTGTAATCGCCGTTTTCGCTAATAAGATGCGTTCGCGTTGTATGACTTTAAAGCGAATGTTTTTTGGTGTTTCCGCCGCAATGGCATTCACTTGTAGACCGAGGCGACGCGCAATTAATTTCGCGCGGGCGCAGTGGTAGTCACTCGTAATGATCGTAATGCCCGTTACTGCAGGCATGCGTTTTAAGCTAAAGGCGATGTTTTCGTATGTAGACGTTGACGCATCTTCTACAATAATACGTGAGCTGTCTAAGCCGTGCGCAGTTAAATAAGCAAGCATGACAGACGCTTCTGTCGCATCTTCATCGGCACCTTGTCCACCAGTTACGACAAACGTAACGTGAGGATATTTTTTAGCATAGGTGAGCGCTTCGTTTAAACGGTATTTTAATGCGCGTGATGGGATGCCACCCGCATTCACTTTCGCCCCTAAAATAATCGCATACTCATGTTCGCCGTGGGCATGGTTACGATGACCATTTTTAACGAGACGATCAAAGTATAGATGGAGCGCCGTCATCGTGCCAGCTGCAGCGAGTAATTTCTTTTTCATTGTAAAACCTCCTTACCTCCTTTATTATAACGATAAAACGAAGCGCGTGGCATTATATAATAGAAGAAACACAAAAAAATACAAAATTAACGCTAGGCAAAGCGCCCAAGCTCCGTTATAATAATTTGAAAATTACAAAAGTGAGAAGGAATGCATATGCAGGAATATTTAATTTTTATTGGCGTGGCCCTCGTCATCATTTTGTCTCCGGGGCCTGACTTTATTTTAGTGCTCAACAACGCCTTAAGCCAAGGTATGGCAAAAGGTTATGCGACGTTTTATGGCATCGTTGTCGGGCAATTGGTGCACGTAGCGGCGCTCGTCTTTGGGCTATCGCTCATCATTGCCAAATCGCAGCTGTTATTTGACACCATTAAATGGCTCGGTGCTATTTATTTGATGTACCTCGGCGTGCGCTCCTTAATCGCCAAACAGCCACCTGACCACGAAATTGTGAAAACGACGCATCAAAAAAGTCGACCGCACTGTTTTACAGAAGGGCTAATGAGCACGGTATTTAACCCGAAAGTGCTGCTATTTTATTTAACCTTTTTGCCGCAGTTCATTCACCCCGGCGAAAGTGTGGCGTTTAAATCATTTCTGCTCGGCAGCTTATTTATTGTATTAGTGTGCGCGTGGTATACGGTATTTTTACAGCTTATTCACCGCATGGAGCGCTGGTTTAAGCGCGGGCGTTCGCAACTTTTTCTTAATCGTATTGCCGGTGTAGCGCTCGTCGGCATTGGCGCGAGTTTACTCATAAAAAACCGTTGATTCGAACGTATTTTCGTATATAATAGGTATGACAGGTCGAATGGGCTAGTTACCATTCGGCTTTTTTATTGAACTTTTTAATATCACTCAAAAAACGCGCACAACACGACAACTTTGCGCATAAAAAGCGGACTTTCCCGCATAGGAAGGATGAAAACGCGCACAACACGACAACTTTGCGCATAAAAAGCGTACCTCCCCGCATAGGAAGGATGAAAACGCGCATAGCACGATAACTTTGCGCATAAAAAGCAACACTAACTGCTCTACACAAAGCAACCCTTATTAGATGAGAGAGGAGGTTAGACAGATGGGCTGGGAGTCACATTTCGTAACAGGCGCACTCGCAGGCTATGTCGTTACAAACAGTTTTGTAGGGGCGCTCGTTGGCGGCGTAGCGGGGCTTGTCCCTGATATTGATGAGCCAAATGCTAAACTTGGGCGCTATGTGCCATTTTTCTCGCGCTGGTTAAAGCATACGTTTGGTCACCGCACCTTAACACATTCTTTACTGTTTTTTGCGGCAATCGGCGTGGCACTTTATTATTTTGACGTCGACGAACGCTATACATACGCGGTACTTGCGGGGCTTATGGCGCACAGCGCTTGCGATATGATCACAGGGCGCGTGCAATTATTTTATCCACTGCCAATGAAGGTCGGTATTCGGGTGAAACGCAAGTGGTCAAAACGCATTGACGAAGCCGCAAAATGGCTGGCACTTGGTGCATTCATTGCGCTCGTACTGCGCAATATTGTGATAGGATAACGATAAGGAGGGATCATATGGAACAACTTGAAACATTATTTGCGAGCGGGTAAATGAAACAAGGTTTTGCGCGCTTACAAAGTCTCGTAGCACGCAACGAGGCAACAGAAGCAATGCGCAATCACTACGAATTATTAGTCGGGCTCGGTTATGAGGCGTTGCCTAGTGCGACAGCAGGCGATGTGCAGTTTAAAGAAGACGGCGCCGAACAATACCGCGTGCTCGCACCGTTTTATCAGCTCGTAGCGACGGAGGATGCAGCAACCTTTGGCGAAACCGTCGAAGCGCTTCAACAAGGCGATCAAGCGATGCAGGCAGAAGCGTATTTTTTAATGGCTACGTATTTTGGCATCACGAAAGCGTATGACAAAGCATTTGCGCAATATGCACAGACGCTGCGCCTAAATCCTAATCAGGCGCTCTACTGGGCGTATTTTGCGCAGGACGTACAGCGCGCAAGTGGGCATCCGCTCCTTGCACTGCGTTTAATCGAAGAAGCTATCACGCTCGATGCGACAAATGCGCGTTACTTCCTCATTCAGCATTATATTTTTATGCAGCTACTTGCGATGACTAAAAATTTAAATTACAGCGTAAGTGCAGAAGAAGCGCTTAGCCGTGCCAAAAAGCGTGTGCGAAAAGATCAAAAACCGCTCGCTATTGCCATCGCTAAAGCCGAAGATGTGCTGGCGCAGTGGCAACAACAATTTTTATAACGACTACGTCGAAGGGCAACTTTCGGCATAGTCGTTTTTTCATTTTCCGATAGATAAAGCGAAAGATTTGTGTCTTTTTACTTAATAAACATCATAATTTTTAACTTTTGTATTAAAAAACTGTAAAAAATAAGCTATTATAGAAGAGTAGACGAGTAAAAGGGGTGGGGAAATTGAAATCTTTACGGTGGAAGATGCTAGTACCAATTATGACTGCAGTCATCGTCATTATCGGTGCTTTTGCCTTATTCATTTATAATGCAGCAGAAAAAAGTGTACGCGCTAATGGTGAGGCGCTTGTAGAATCTATTGCGATCGGCATGAACTCAACGATTCATTCACGTGAGAAAGCAGAGCGCATTATGGAGCAGGAGATGTTGTCACAATCGGTGATGGCGTCGTATATTTTAGCGCAAGGTGCTACGCATCAGGATATGAAAACATTAGCGGAGCGCGCAAAGATCGACGAAATTTGGAGTACGGATGATAAAGGGAACACGACGATTACGTCTATCGCACCTCAAGTTGACTTTAACTTTGGTCAAGACCCTAACGGCCAAGCCGCGGTTTATATGAAATTGATTGACGGTAGCGAAAAGCAAATTGTACAACCTGCACAAAACCGTGATATAGACGGGCAGTTTTATAAATTTGTTGGGGTTGGTGGTTGGCAAAAGCCACAAATTGTACAAGTAGCCCGTAATGGACAAGATTTAGTCGTACTAGAAGAAGACATTGGCAGTACAGCATACATACAACAACTACGTGATAACTTAAGCAAAACCGTACTGTATGCCAGCGTTGTAGATGAAGCGGGTAACGTCATTGCAGCTACGCAAGAAGGCGAAGTACCGCTAACGACATTTGACGCAACAAAAACGACGAGTGCTACAGGTAAAGTGAACGGTACAGCCGTGCGCAACTATGCGAAACCACTTGCAGACGGCACATTTTTAGTCGTGGCGGTTTCGACAAAAGTACTATCACAAATTGTACAAGCGACGCTCCTAGCAGCTATTGTCGCAAATATTTTAATTATCGGCATCGCAAGCCTTGTCATTTCACACCAAGTGAAGCGTATTTTAAACGTGCGCGACTCACTTGCGGCGATTGGTGCGGGAGATGCAGATTTAACGAAGCGCATTACTATTAAAAGCGACGACGAAATTGGCGCATTGGTCGGCTCATTTAACAGCATGATGGAAAAATTCCAACAGATGATGCAGTCCTTTAGCCGAGAGTCAGCCGAAATCTTTACGAGCGTTGACCAAGTGAAGCATAATGCCGAGGCAACAATCACATCATCTCAGGCCATTCAACAAGGGGCAACAGCAATTGATGAGGCGTCTACAATGCAGTTAGCGAGCACGACGGAAAGCGCCCAAGCGATGGACGAACTCGCACGCGGCATTCAGCATACGTCTGAGTCCATTGCACAAATTGCCGACATCTCGCATGACACAGAGCGTAGCGCAAATGAAGGCGTAACGATTTTAAATGATTTACTACAGCAATTAACGGACGTGCATGACCGCACAAACCAAGCGGTAACACGCACAGAAGAACTCGTAAAGCTATCGGATATGATCGGGGAGTTTACGGGCGTCATTACAAATATTTCGGACCAAACGAACTTACTTGCATTAAATGCCTCTATTGAAGCGGCGCGTGCTGGTGAAGCAGGTAAAGGCTTTGCGGTCGTAGCCGAAGAAGTACGCAAGCTAGCGGAAGAGTCAAAAACTGCAGCGGACCGCATTTCAGGCGTTGTATTAGACGTGCAAAAAGAGACAGGCAATATTGTTGATGCTATCCACGCGACAGCACAAGTGCTAGAAGAAGGACGCACGGTAGCGAACAACGCACAAACGGCGTTTAGCCAAATTGTCGATGGCATTAACCATATGGCGACAGAAGTGGATTCTGTATCGAGTGCTACGGAGCAAATCGCAGCAAGCACAGAAGAAATTTCCGCTACATTTGACCAAGTGGCTGATGCTTCACGTCAAACGGTGGCACAGGTGCATGACATGGTAGATAGCACAGAGGAACAGCGCGCTAGCATGGATGCCCTTGCGCAAGATATGGACAAGCTTCATAGCATCGCGACGGAGTTTGAACGCACGACGAGTCAGTTTAAAGTATAAAGCAAAAGAAGAAATCGCCTCTCTGCGGTTTCTTCTTTTTGTTATACTAGCTAAGAGGTGAAGAACGATTATCACATTAAATGAACAACAGCGCCTAGCGTGCGAACATTTTGGTGAACCGCTATTATTACTCGCGGCACCTGGCACAGGCAAAACGACAACGACCATCGCTAAAATTGGTTATTTAATTGAACATAAAGGCTTTATGCCCCGTGAAATTTTAGCCGTAACGTTTAGTAAAGCGGCGGCGCAAGAAATGCAAGCGCGCTTTTTGCGCATGTTTCCGCATTTGCCACAAAGCGTACAGTTTTCGACCATTCATGCATTAGCGTACCGGATTTTTAGAGCGGGCATAGACGGCCCGTTTGAGTTAATTGACGATAAAGCGAAGTGGCTCGCACGCACGTATAAAGAAGTGACAGGCGACTTTGCGACAGAAGACATTAAGGAGTCGCTATCGGCCTATCACACGCTCGTCAAAAATTTATGCATCACCCCGCAGCAATTAACGCAACAACTGCGCGACGTCGAAGTAATTAAACATGCGGAGCGCGTGTACGAGGCGTACGAAACGCATAAAAAATCAGGCGATGTGCGCTTTATTGATTACGAAGATATGTTGAGTGAAGCGCTTACGATGCTTGAACAAAACAGCGAGCTACGCGCCCATTTCCAAAGTCAATACCGCTTCATTTTAATGGACGAAGCACAAGATACGTCCGAAGTGCAGCACCGTATTGTACAGCTGCTTGCTGCGCCGCACGGCAACGTCTACCTCGTAGCGGATGACGATCAGACGATTTATAGCTTCCGCGGTAGCGACATTCAAAATTTATTTCAGTTTAGCGAAAAGTATCCCGGTGGCGTCGTGCAAAAAATGACGCATAATTACCGCTCCACGCAAACGATTGTGCAGGCAGCCAATGCGTTTATTATGCATGTGTCACAGCGCTTTGCCAAACAGATGGTTACCGATGCACCAAAGGGTGAGCCGATTGCGATTAAGGTGCATACGACGCATGCGCGCCAGCTCGAAGCGGTCGTCGATGTCATTACAAAAGCTGCGTCCTATCAAGACGTGGCGGTACTTTACCGCAATAATGCCTCAAGCATTGCGATTGCGCATTTATTAGCGGAGCGCGGTATTCCGTTTTACGTAAAAGATGTGTATACGCGCTTTTTCCAGCATTTTATTATGCAAGATTTACGCAATTATTTGCGCCTCGCTTACGTCGATAAGGTGCGCCATATGCATGTGCTTGAAGCGATTGGCACGCGCTTTAACGGCTATTTGCGCAAAAAAGATTACGACAATTTGCGCAACTGTGATGAAGAGATGAATTTATGGCAAGCGCTGCGCACGTTGCCACAGATGAAGCCGTACCAAATTACCTTTTTCGAAAAATGTGAACGCATTTTCCCGTCGTTGCAAACGAAAACGCCGAGCGTAGCGATTGATATTGTGCTCCATGAGCTTGGCTATGAGCGTCAGCTGCATAAGTATATTGAGTTTATGGGCTTAAATGAAGAGGCGGCACTGCGCATTTTATCGACCATTCAGCTCATTGCTAAGTCTGCGACGAGCTTAGTCGATTTTTATGCAACGCTTGATGCGCTCGCCGCAACGATTGCCGCTTCTAAAGAGGCGAAAGATAGCGATGCCGTAACGTTATCGACGTTCCATTCAGCAAAAGGGCTAGAGTTTGATACCGTCGTGCTCATTGACTTGCAGGAAGGGCAAGTGCCTACTTTACAAGAAGCAAAAGCATTTGATAAAGGAGAGCGCACCGCATTAGACGAGGCGTACCGTTTATTTTACGTAGCGATGACGCGCGCGAAACAAAAGTTGTATTTATATGCATACGGTCATCAACCGTCACGCTTTTTACAACAGCTAAAACCTGTACAAAAAAAGACGAATATGACACCTGAGAAGATGTATATCCGTCATAATAAAGCAACCTTATTTATTGAAGGCGCTACAATCGTGCACGAAAACTTAGGCAAAGGAACGATTGTCGCAGTGAAAGGCGACCAAATGACCGTCGATTTTGAAACGGGCAAAAAAGCGTTAAGCATCGCCTTTTGCGTCGATAATTATTTAGTAAAAGACGTCACATGAGCCACGGCGCGCACAGGGGAGCCGTCACCACCCGCAATCGCTAACGGAAAGCCGTAAAACATAAACGGCGCAGTGCCGACTTTATCGAGATTAATTAATTAAGTTATAATAATTATTTAATTGAGTTAATTTCATAATTCTAATCCCTTTAATATCAAGGGCTAAAATTAAATAAAAATGAGGCACCTCCCCAAATTCGGTATAATGGTAGCGACTAAACAACCCACCGAAAAGGAATGATGCCTCATGACTATTGTAAAACAAATGAGCCTATTTGACATCCGTGAATTATTGAAAATGGAAAGTTCTCGTCGTTTTGATGCTATTTTAGCCACTTTCGATGTGCAGCCAATCTTTCAACTATTTCGAAAGAAGACGATGCGTGGTGCTCCACGAGAATTAAACTACGGTGCGATGATTCAATCATTGATGATCCGCATTGTCGAGCGTATCCCTACCGTTAAAGATTTGGTCAATCGATTAACTTAAGTTATAATAATTATATATATAATTTCTCATATTTAAAGGAAAGTAGATGACTTACCTGGTGGAACAATTGAAACAAACAATAGATAACGACAACTATGATACTGCTATCAACATTATAGGTGGGCTTAAAGATTTGAATGTTATTTATAAAGCATTTGACTCTTATTTTAATGAAAGTGATACTTTGCATGACCTTATTCATAAACGAAATGAATTTAACATCCGTACTGAAAAAAGTCGGAAAAGGATTGAAAGTGCTGTGGTAAAAACATTTTTACAATTTAAAAATGAGGACCATAGAGATTTAATACAGGGAGTTTGTAATGAGTTTATACCTCAACAAGACAAAGCGTTATTAATGATTTGGCAGTTTGCTTTAAATAATAGATTATTTAGAGAAATAACTAAAGATGTTTTTATGAAAATTTATTATTCTGGACGTTTAACTATCACAAAGAATGATATCGTTTCATATCTAAAGGAGCTGCTACTTCAAAAACAATCCCTTAATCTAAATTGGTCTGAAATTACAATTGATACCCTTTCAACTAAGTACTTAAATATTATGACTAAACTTGGGGTGTTAAATACAGGTAGAATAAAAACATTTAAGAATATTCATCCATCTACAGAAGCACAAGTTTTATTCATATACTTTTTAAAGTTAAAAGAACCCGAAAATTACAATATTCTCACGAATGAATTTTTATCAATAGGCTTTATACATCCAGATGACTTACAAGAGCGAATAAAAAAACTTGCCTTAAAAGGGTTTTTTAATATGAATTTTAACGGTATAAAATTAAATGTTGAACTAACTCATAGCCATAAAGGAGTATGTTATGACTTATATAATTAATCATAAGAAGAAGTTTACCGATTTGAAACATCATATTGATAGTCAGGATCACCTTCTTCGTGAAGCAAACGGAGGAAATAGCATTTTATTTTCCTACTCGCCTATTGATGAGGAATTGTACATTCAAAAAGCAAAGGAGTTATTTGCTGAGAAAGCAGAATTCATCGACATCAGTAAGTTGTTCGTTCAATATATAGATCAAGAAGGCTGGGAATCATTTGAAGCTTTATATAATGACTTCAAGAGTACACCGCACTTAGTTTTTCACTCAGATGATCCTGAAACGGATTTATTCGACCTAATTATAAGTGAAATCGATAGAGTTAATAACAAAAATAAAGTTCCTATTTTAATTAGGACAGGTTGTTTGTTAGGGACTGGAATTGAAAATGTAAATATTATGGAGCACAAAAGCATAATGAAAATGGAACGTCCTCTTGTGATATTTTACCCATCAAAAATTGAAAATGATAATATGTATTTTTTAAATTATAAACCTGCTTCGAAATATCGTTGCGTATTAGTGAAATGAGGGAAGCTATATGAAAAAAATAAACGAAATATTAACGATTAATTTTCAAGAAGATATAAAAAGTGTAATTGATCTTGAAGACCGATCAGAAACAGAAATTCAAACAGAAATTGAATCCTACATTGTTACAGAAGGGATTGGTGAACATCTCTATAATTTTACGAATCAATTTACTTCAAATATAAAAGAAACAGGTGTTTGGTTGTCCGGGTTTTATGGTTCCGGTAAGTCGTATTTTGGTAAAATAATTGGTTATATCATCGGTAATCCTATGATTAACGGAACGAGTGCAAGAGATCGATTTATTCCACGACTTAAAGGTATAAAGGATGAAAGCCTTATTGAAAACTCTATTCGAAATTTGGACTCGATTAATTGCAGAGTTGTTTTTCTCGATATTGCCAAACAGAATACAGACAATGGCTTAGCATTTACTCTTTTTGCGAACTTGTTGAAAAACCTCGGATTCCGTGATGATATCTATGGATATATGGAATATGACCTTTTTGTTGATGGAAAGCTTGATGAATTTAAAATAAAAACGAAGTCTCTTGAGGGACAAGAATGGGATCAGTTAAAAACAAGCAACCGTACAGTAGCAAAAGTTATGAGAAAAGTTTTTATTGAAATGGGTTACAGTGAAATTGAGTATGAAGAAACACGTAAAGTTTACGAAAATGCTATAAAAGATTTTTCAGCTAGTAAATTTAAAAATGTTTTGGAAAGATACTTGAATTTCCAACAGGATGAAACGCTTGTATTTATATTTGATGAAGCTAGTGAAGCGATTAGTCAGAGAAAGTTTACTTTACTTGATTTGGAAGGAATAAGTGAAATGCTTTCTAGTATTGAGAAAAAGGTTTGGACAATCGCTATCGCACAGGAAAAATTGGATGATGTTATAAATAGTGCAAATGTAAGTAAGAACCAGCTGACAAAAGTAACAGATCGCTTTAAGACAAAAATTCATTTAGAAGCAACAGAAGTTGATGTTATTATTCGCCATCGTCTTCTTCAAAAAACAGAAATAGGTGAGCAACAATTACTAGAATACTATAGTAATAATGAAGGGTTAATATCAGATGCGACTAATTTAAAATCGAATTTTCCAACTAAAACAGAAAATGCAGAAGAATTTTCAATCTATTATCCTTTTCACAAGTATCAATTTGATATTTTACAAAAGTTTTTATTCAGTTCTAATGCATTAGTTGCTACACAAAGTGCAGCACGCGGAATGATTATAACAACATTTGACATTCTTAAAAGACAAATAAGAGATGAAAGTCTTTTTAATTTTGCTACAGGTTACTCGATATGTAATGAGGCACAAACATCTCCAGACTCTGGATTAGTAAATAAATATGATTCTGCAAAGAAAATATTGCAAAGCAGCCCAATAGACGGAGGGGAATTACTGAAGACAATCCACCTTTTAGATAATTCAGCTATCATTTTTCCTACAGTAGAAAGTATAACAAAAAGTTATATTTCTGATATTAACATGTACTATGAGACGAAACCTATTATTGAAGAAGCGCTTACATGTTTAGTGGATTCTAAAGTGTTGTTATTATCAAACAATAATTACAAAATCACATCTGAACTTGAAACAAAACTCCTTGAAGAAATGAATGGCTTTGATGTGCCACTACATAATAAAAAACAAGCACTAATTAACTATTTAAAAAAGGAAAAATTATTTACTTCTATTTCTTCATTGAATGTAAGCTCGGATAATTTTAAATTCAGCATAAATTCAGACCAAGATGATGAATTAGTGAGTGTTAATAACAAGGATTTAAAATTAAAAGTTTATAGTTTGTATAATATTAACGAAGACAGACAGGATTTTATTGAGAACATTAAGATGGACACTCAATATCAAAAAGATTGTATTACACTAATCCCGGAAAATGTTGAGTTTAAAAAGATTGATAAATTAATTGATGAGATTAGTAAATATACATTTATAGAAGATAAATATGCTAATGATTCAGATGCTAATATACGTAAGATTATTCGTGATTTTTCAATAATTCGTGAAGAAAAAGAAAAAGATTTATTGTTAAAAATTGAACATGCTTATAATCATGCTACTTTGGTTTATATGTTTGATGATTACACGTTAAATGAGACCAATTTTAAATCTATTGTGAATGAAAACCAAAATAAGATGATAAAAAATATCTTCACAAAAAAATTATCTTCTGGACTTGCTGAAGCTTTAGTTCCTAAAATTTTCAAGAGTCAAAAAGAAGAACTTAGTAAATTATTTTCAACTAACGATTTTAAGTTTTTCGACACTCATGGGAATTTTATTGGTGAAAATTTAAAGGTTGTTGAAGAAATTAATAATCAAATAAAAAGTCGATACGTGGATGGTCGTACTCTTGATACAGATTTTTCAGGCGCACCATGGGGTTATTCATTTGGAACGATTGTATCTACATTAGCAGTATTATTTAGATCGGGACGTCTATCTGTTAAATATAATGGTGAAACATGGCTTTCTCATGAACATTTGGCAGTACATGAAGCATTTACAAATGCTACAAGGTTCAGATCAGCATCATTTAAATCTCTTACAGCTACACTTTCTTCTAATCAAAAAAATGAAATTGTTCAAGAGCTACTGGATCTTGAAATTGATACTTATCTTAACGAAAAAATTGATTGGAATACGAATGATTTTCAGTTGGCAGAAAGTATTGGGAAGTTTGCTGATAAATTTTTAGGTAAGATATCTGAATTAGAAAATACAGTGAATGAATTCGGGACTCTATTCCCTATCGTGGCTCAGCAAAGAATAGTTTTACAGGGTTTCACTGGGAAAATGACAGAAAACAATTACATTGATCGAGCGGAGTATTTTCTTGCTAATAGAGATGAATTCTCAGAAGCAATCAAAACAATAGAAAAGGCTCAAAAATTTATTAAAAAGAACTTTTCGAAGGTGCAAGCATTTAAAAGGTTTGTAGAAGATGTTACAAATGAACTTAAAAAAGCGAATCAATCAGAAGTCCTTATTGAGGATGCAACAGAAGAATTTAATAGACTATACAACCAAAACATGGTTAAAAACTTCAGTAGTATGCAAGAACAAGTTCAAATTGTTAAAGATAACTATTATAAAATGATGAAAAAAGCGACAACTAATATGACTTTCGAGTATCAAATGTTAAATGGAAAAGTTGATGCTGCATTAAAAAAATTAGAAAGTCACCCAGCTGAATTGAATCATAGTAATCAGAAAAAATTAAATGAGCTTAAGCGTTACTGTATGGAACGAATTATTAATGATCCTATTTTAAATCAAACGATAAGCTGTGAAAAAAGTGGATATTCCTTATCAGATATACTTAACTATATTCAATTAGTTCGATTGAAGGAACAGGATCTGTTTGGTATTGAAAATAGTTTTGTTTCAGAAGCACCTCAGCGAGAGCAAGAAGGTGAGGATGAAGGACAACCAGTTCCTAAGAAACCTCGAAAAATAAATTTTCAAATTAAAAACAAAGTAATGACTGTTCAAGAATATAAAGCACTTCTTACAAATCAATTGGCAATACTTGGCGCAGCAAGGCCAGAAGAAGAAATCGAGTTAGAAATTGATACTTTATGAATAGGATGGTAACTAATGAAGCTTTCGGAACATGTAGATTCAATTAGAAATCTGATTGAAGCAGCTTACGATAAAAATTTATCTCGTTTAGGTATTGGGAAAAAGAAACAAATTGAAATTGAGAAACTACCGTTAGAACATAGAACGAATCGAGTGCGTTTTGAAGAGTTGCTCGAATCTCATCTAAGTGAGATAGGAAATTATGAAGGCGCACGAGAAAAATTAATAGATGAGTTAACTTTTACATTATTTAATCGTTTAGCAGCTGTAAAAGTAATGGAGGCTTCGTCACTATTTGCACCTGTGTTAACAAAACTATCGGAGCATGGTGATCGTTCTTTTGGACATAAAGCGTGGCTTGAGATTAACCCACATATGCGTTCAGAGGAACTAGAAGGAATTCGAGAGTATATTGAATATGCATTTAATGAGCTAGGAAGCAATCTTCTGCTTTACAGTAATACTTATCCATACGGCTTGTTACCTGATGCGATTAGTTTAAATGAAATCATCGACGCATTTAACGAAGTAGAAAAAGATGCTCAAGTAGATGCGGCCATTTGGTCAAGTGATGATGTTCTTGGTTGGCTATATGAAAGCTATAACAATAACAAGAAAAAAATGCATAAGGATAGTGGTGATAAAACAGAATTTAACAAGGTATCACTACAATCACAAGTATATACACCGCAGTGGGTAGTGAAGTTTTTAGTAGAAAATTCACTTGGGAAAATTTATCTAGAAATGTACCCAGATTCCGAAATTAAAAACCGTTACAAAATCGCCAATCCTCCTCAAGCAAAGGAAAGAGCAATCAAACCATTACACGAAATAAAATTGATTGATCCAGCTTGTGGGTCTGGAAACTTCATGTTGTATGCGTTTGACTTTTTCTATGAACTTTATATTGATCAAATCGACAACCATGATGGGGAGTATGATAAAAAGGATATTCCTAAATTAATTATCGAGAACAACCTGCATGGCATTGATTTGGACGATCGAGCCGTACAATTAGCTCAACTAGGACTGTTTATTAAAGCGAAGAAAAAACGAAGAACCATTGGTGAACTTTCTTATAATGTCGTTTCTTCTGATTTTTATTTACCAGATTATTCCTCAGTAAAACACATTTTCACTGAAGGAAATAACTTAGATAGTAAACAGCAAGATCTGATTGAAGAAGTATGGTCAGATTTACAACATGCCTATAAATTTGGCTCGCTGATTCGGTTAGACGAAAAACTTAAATCGAGACTAAGTGAAGTTCAGGGGAAGATTGATGCAGGAGAGTTTACACTATTTACATCAGCCTTTTTGACAGAAGAAGAAAATTTTTCAACAACATTTTTTAAAAATTTAAAAACAGCTGTTGAGCTATATGCACAAACTAAGGGGAGTAGCTTCCTAACTAGCAAAACAAAAGATGCCATCACTTTCCTTGAATTGCTAACTACAGAATACGACGTAGCCACTGCCAACCCACCATATACTGACAGTGCAGACTTTGGAACGGAGTTAAAGAAATTTGTAGAAGACAATTACAAAAAGCCATACAAGTTCCACACAAATTTATATGCTACATTTATTAAACGTTGCTTTGACCTTGTTGGAGAAAATGGTTTTGTAGCGATGCTTCACCCGTTAACATTCATGTATATCAAAACATTTGAAGATGTACGTAAGTTTATTCTGACAGAGACAAACATCAATTTATTGGTTGAACTAGGTCTTGGTGGCGTATTCTCAAATTCTGACGTCCAAGTAGATGTAGTAATGTACGTTCTTGAGAAAGGGAAAACTGAAACAGAGGGAACTTACTTCGACTTAAAAAAATATAAAAATCATACAAACAAACCAGAAATATTTAGCGAAATTTATGATAACTTCGTTTCAGGATTACTAGAAGCGCATTCATACACCATTTCACAAACCAAACTAAAGATTATCAAATCCTGGCCGTTTATTTACTGGATTTCTGATGACTTCCGGGAGAAGTTTACAGAAAAAACTGTGGATGATTATCTCGGTGTTCGAGTAGGTTTAAAAACTGGTAATAATAATAGATTTCTTCGCTTCTGGTGGGAGGTTTCCAGTGATGGGGAAACTTCGAAAAATGATAAATGGTTTCCATATTCAAAAGGTGGCTCTTACCAAAAATGGTCTGGTAACTTATGGGCTGTAGTAAACTGGAAAAACGATGGTGAAGAGATTATTGAGTGGTGCAAATATCTTAATACGATAAATACTCCAGGTGGAATCGCAGTTAATAGAAAGTACTATTTCCGTGAAGGTATTACTTATTCTGCTTCTGGATCAAAGGGAGTTTCGTTTCGTTATTTACCTGAAGGATGTATTTTCGACGTAGGAGGATCAAGTATATTCATTGAGGGTGATTTTGACAATGTATACTATTTTTTAGCATTTCTGAACTCCAAAATAATTTACTTTATAGCGAACTGCCTAAATCCTACTGTAAATATTCAGGTTGGAGACATTAAACGTATCCCAGTAATTATTCCTACTCAAGATTCGGAAAAATTTATAACTTCTCTATCTAAAAAGAATATTGAAATACAAGATAAAATTTTTACAAATAGCTTAGTTGAAAAAACTTATAAACGAAGTCCTCTTGAATCAAGAGAAGGAAAGTTTTCTGCTAAGGATAATTTAAAGAGATATCTAAATTATGAAAATCATCTACTCACTCAGGTTCTAATAAACGAAGCCATCATTAATGAAAAAATCTTTGAGATATACGACCTAACTGAAAAGGACAAGGCTATGGTTTTAGAAGGAGAAGGAGAGAGCATTGGAAGTCTGCCAGTTCTGCCTGATGCACGTACTTCCTATCTTGCTGAAACTGAAGCGACCAAAGGGTTCCCATTGCATGAAATTCGTTATTTTATCGATTCACTTCCAACTAGAGAATTTACCTTTGAAGAGCGTGAAAAGGTTACAAGTAGTTTTCCAAATCTTTATAATGGCAATAATAATCTTGAAGAGTTCTGTATTCATCATCATGTCAATCCCATCAATGTGTGGTACTGGTTTAAGCAGAGTAATGTGATTCCACAGCAGCGGATGCATTCACTAGCAATGGAATTTTTGGTTAATATGATTAGGGAAATTCTCATGGAGGATGAAGACGGCATAATCCCATTAGTGCCTAATGCAGGTGAAAAGGAAATGCAAAATCGTATTGAAGAAAAATTCCGAGAGAAAGGCTTTAGCTCAGCCCAATACACCAGTTTTTATACGGTCCTAGGCTACTCTATCCATGATTATCTTAATAAATATTTGTTTGCAGAATTATCCGATCACTTAAAGTTATTTAAGCAGCTACCTGCTACTCCATTCATCTGGCATCTTTCCAGCGGTCCAGAACAGGGCTTTGATTGTTACATCATTATCTACAAATGGAGCCGAGATAAACTAATGCGTCTGCGTTCTGTCTATATCGAGCACCGTGAGCGTTCCTTGGTTAATCGTCAAAGTGATCTTGCTGGGAATGAAAGTGCGGAGGCGCAGAATGAAAAAGATCGGATTTTTAAACAATTAAAAGAGATTGAAGCATTTAAAGAAAAGATTGATGAACTTCTTTCCGAAGGATATAATCCAATCCTTGACGATGGGGTTGGTAAAAATATTGCACCATTGCAGAAAAAAGGCATGATTCCTTATGCTGTACTTAATGCTGGTCAACTTAAAAAGTATCTTAATGCGGATTGGTAGGGGGGTCTGAGTTATGATTGATATTTGGTTCAAAAAAGATTTAACAGACATTTTTGACAACCATCCAATAGCTGTTTTTATCGATGAATCTGGTGAAGCGGAGTTTTTATTACAAACCGTAAAAAGTGAATACATCATATATCGACCAGAGGATGAAGTAGAAGAGTTGCGAGTGAAGTATCTGATTGAAAAGGCTCAACCAAGTAATGAGAAATTTTTAATCTATACTCAATTAAAAAAAGATGAACTTAAGTTCATCCGGGAGTATTGTGAGACGTGTGGAAGCTTAGAAATTCGCTATTTGCAGAATTATATTAAGGACAAGGTACATCAGTCTCTTAATATAAATATCAATCTTTCCAAGGAAAGACTGATTACTGCAGCAAAAGTTAGTATCGGAAAAGATCAGACATACTGGATGGATTTAAGTCATAAAGGGTCTGCTGAAATCTTTAACCTAGAAAAAGAGCTTCTACCGTTTGTTCATGATCCAACTACTTATTCTAAAAAAAGTTTCGATGCTCAACTTCTTGAAACATTTTATCGAGAAGTGAACGAATTACTTGATATAGATTACATCCCCAAGCCTGCTACGACACTCGCAAGTGAAGTAGTTGAATCTATGTTTGATGGCTTAGCCAAAGACGATTGTAACAAAATACTTTATGAAGTATATGAAAACTGGCTGGATTCGGTTACCTACAAACAATCATTTAACGACTATCTTGATAAGTACGTATTAATTTCTAATATAGGAACTTGGGATGTAAATATAAATCATCCATTTCGACAAATAGACGAGAAATGGCTTGCGGAAATTGGAGAAAGAATTATGGATAAAGATTATATTTCTAATATTCTTTCTAAAATACGTCAACGTCACCAAAGTAAACAAGCAAAAGCTCTAAATATTCTATTTTGGTCTGACATCATTACTTTACTTGAATTTGATTCGAAAAATATTAATTATTTAAGTTCATTCAATGAATGTATGGATTACTATCGAAATTATTTTTTCAAATTAGATACAGCAATACGTAACTTGTATACAGAATTTCTTAATAATCAAGACCTCCTTGAGCCATTTCAGGACCTTTATAAGGAATATTTATCGATTTTTCTTGAAAAATGGTTCGAATATTGGAGTGATTATAAAGAAAATCAGACTGGAACGTTACAGCGAATCATTGCTGAAAATGACGGTATAAAGACGGCTATAATTGTTGGAGATGGTGTTACTTACGAATTAGCTGAGCAAGTGGCTAGTAAAGTTAGAGGCTCGGAAAATCTCACAAAGGCTGTAATTCTTGCGGATTTTCCTAGTGAGACTGAAAATAACATGAGCCGTATCTATATGGATAATGGTGTAATAGAATCGGTTCAAAGCAATAGAGAAAAGTACCTTGTATCTCAAAATCTAGGTGTATCAATTGCGTTTCTTCGTCTTGATGAGGTAAGTGAAGAAGTAAAAGCTGAACAATTTTTAATTTGTACGTACAAAGACATCGATGATATGGGTGAAAAGCTTCAGCAAAAAGCTCTTAAATATTTACCCGAAACAGTCGAATTTTTTGCTGCAAAGATTTCACTGCTATTATCTAGCAGTTATGAAAAAGTTTATCTAATTTCAGACCATGGGTTTGTATTAACAGGATTATTAACTGAAGCAGACAAGATTTCAATTTCTCCAAGTGTTGTATTTGAAAAGTCGGAACGATATATTAGGACAGAAAGTAAACTATCGGACCATTTACCATCGCTAATTGAAGCTAAAAGGAGTTATAAGCAATATGAGTATCTATACTTTGCGAAGAATATTAATCCTTTCAAAACTCCCGGTCTATATGGATATTCGCATGGGGGATTATCACCACAAGAGTTAGTTACGCCTTATTTCTGTTGGGAACGTTCTGCAACTTCCACAGTGTCACTATTGGTTAAAATTGCAAATAAAGTAGAGTTGAAAGATGTTACTGGTGAGCTGTTCTCAGTAAAGATACAGGCTGAGAATGGTGAAGGAGATTTATTTTCTTTAGATAGAAAAGTTTACTTAGCTTTCTTTGCAAACAAACAGCAATTTAACAAGAGTGATATATTCACGATTCAACGAAATGAGCTAATTATTAAAGAGTATTCATTTGATGGCAATTCTGAAATTGAAATTCAACTTTTAGATGCTACCACAAAAAAGCAGCTAGATTTTGCAGTTGTTAAACAAAATAATGCTAGAGATTTAGGTGGGCTATTCTAAGGATTTACGAATCAAATGAAATTTCTAAAGAGTATGTATTTGTGGTGAGTGGAGGCGGTAGTTATGGTTATATTGGATGACTTAGATAAAAAGTTACTAGATCATTTCCGAGGATTTGTTGTAAAGAAGGATCTCGTTCGTTCTGTAAAAGTTGGAGCGAATGTTCCTGTGTTTGTATTAGAGTTTTTAATAGCGAATTCTTGTTCAACAGATGATGATGAAAAAATTAGAATCGGTATGGAAAATGTTAAAAAGGTACTAAGTGAACATTACGTTAACCCAGAAGAAAGCACTTTAATCCAATCTAGGATTCGTGAGAGAGGTCGCTTTAAAATTATTGATAAAATATCGGTTGAATTAGATTCAAAAAAGGATGTTTACTGGGCAAAGTTACAAAATATAAATATTAAAGACGGAAATATTAGTGATGCTCTTGTGAAACAACATGAGAAGTTATTAATGGGGGGGATTTGGGCAATAGTCGATGTAGAATATGACCCTAATATAAAAGTTGGTCAAAATATTTTCCCTTTTGTAATTACAGAAATAAAGCCTATTCAGTTGTCTAGCTTTGATAATACTAAGATTATTAATAAACGTAAAGAATTTACAAAGAGTGAATGGCTCGACATTATATTAAGAAGTTGTGGTTATGAGCCGAATGCTGAGGGCATGAATTATAGAACTAAAATGCTTCTATTATCAAGATTACTTCCTATGGTAGAATCAAATTTCAATTTTATCGAACTTGGACCACGTTCTACTGGTAAATCTTTTGTGTTTAAAGAATTGACACCTTATGCAGTATTGATTTCTGGTGGTCAAGGAACTGTTGCAAAGTTATTCGTCCATGGATCAACTGGTAAAGTTGGAGCAGTAGGACAATGGGATGCGATTTGTTTTGACGAGGCAACGGATAAGATTTTTAAAGATAGAGATGCTGTTCCATTAATGAAAGATTATATGGAATCTGGTTCTTTCTCACGAGCCGGTGCTGGCGGTGAAATAACGGGAGTTGCTTCTATCATCTTAAATGGTAATATCAATCAACCTGTTGAAACAGTCTTGCAAACATCACATCTGTTTAGTCCGCTTTCAGATGAAGTGAAAAATGATACAGCGTTTCTTGACAGGATCCATTTCTATCTTCCAGGTTGGGAGATGATAAAATTTGCTCCACAACATTTCACATCAAGTTTTGGTTTTAGTACAGACTATTTTTCTGAGTCGTTAAAATCATTAAGACGTGTAACATACACGGATGTAGTTGAAAAATTTTATTCTCTTGGATCACATTTGAAACAACGTGATACTAAACCTGTTAAAAAGACAGTGTCAGGTTTTATAAAATTAATGCATCCTGATGGAGAATATACAAAAGACGATGTTAAAGAATATTTAGAAATAGCGTTAGAGATGCGTCGTCGAGTGAAAGAGCAATTGAAGCGTATCGGCGGTATGGAGTTTTGGGATACGAATTTTTCTTATATTGACAAGGAAACACAAGAAGAATTTTTTGTTGGCTTACCTGAAGAAAAAGGATCAAATCTTATCGAAAGTACCCCTTTGTCACCAGGTGTTTGTTATACAAGTACAAGTGATGGTGAAAATGTTGCTTTAGTGAGAATTGAAACAGCAATAGTAGTCGGATCAGGGAAATTAAATATAACTGGTGTAAATAATATAGGTGTAAAAGAAAATATTAAAAATACATACCAGTATATAAAAGCTAACGAGACGACGATCTTGAGTGATAAACATTCGTTAAAAAATTACGACATCACTATTCAAGTCACGAACTTATTAGGAGCTGGTATCTCATCAGGTATAGGTTCAGCAGTCTATGTTGCGATTATTTCAGCACTTTATAAAAAGAATCTAAAGCCCGGCCTTGCAGTACTAGGAAATATTTCTATAGGTGGAGCGATTGAACGAGTAACTAATTTTGCTGACAAAGTGACAATGTTGTCCGAGAACGGTGCAAGGAGCGTTGTTGTCCCGATGGATAACCTTAATGAACTCTCAAATGTTCCTCCAACAGTTCTTGGAAATACAGATGTACCATTTTATCAGAATAATCAAATGCTTATGCAAAAAGTGATTTTTGTTGACTAATTATAGTTTGAATTGTGATTAAGCTTTCAAATTTATATATGCATCGCTCGATTTCGCCAACATTTCGAGCAGTTTATATATAAGGAATCTCCTTACCTTAAAGTATAAACGCTAGATGTGAAAAAAGATAAAAGCTACGTAAATTAGTTAGCAAATGCGGCAAATTAGCCAAAATAAGCGTTTGGCTAAAAGAAAGGATAAGAATTTATAAAAATACACTTGCGCTCATTTTTATACCATGATAAGATACCAACATCATAAAACAACGGAGGCGGAAACATTATGACAAAAAAAGTAGTACTTGCCTATTCAGGCGGATTAGACACATCAGTAGCAATTCCTTATTTAAAAGGACAAGGTTGGGACGTAATTGCAGTATGCCTTGACGTTGGTGAAGGTAAAGACCTTGAGTTTATTAAAAACAAAGCACTGCAAGTTGGTGCAATTGAATCATATATGGTAGATGCAAAAGATGAGTTTGCCGAAAACTACGCACTCATTTCATTACAAGCACATACATGGTACGAGCAAAAGTACCCATTAGTATCAGCGCTATCTCGTCCACTGATTTCTAAAAAATTAGTAGAGATTGCCAATCAAACAGGCGCACAAGCTGTCGCACATGGCTGCACAGGTAAAGGTAATGACCAAGTGCGTTTTGAGGTTTCGATTAAAGCATTAAACCCTGACTTAGAGGTGCTTGCACCCGTACGTGACTGGGCATGGAGCCGCGACGAAGAAATCGAATACGCGCTCGAACATAACGTGCCAGTGCCAGCAACAAAAGACTCACCATTCTCAATTGACCAAAACTTATGGGGACGTGCCAACGAAGCGGGTATTATGGAAGACCCTTGGGTAGCACCACCTGAAGAAGCATACGGCCTAACAAACCCATTAGAAAAAACACCAGATACGGCAGAAGTCGTAGAAATCGAGTTTAAAAATGGTACGCCAATTATGTTAAACGGCGAGGCAATGAAACTCGCTGACTTAATCCAAACCTTAAACGAAGTTGCAGGTAAGCACGGCATTGGTCGTATCGATCACGTCGAAAACCGTTTAGTTGGTATTAAATCGCGTGAAGTATACGAAATCCCAGGCGCAAAAGTATTGTTAACGGCGCATAAAGAGCTTGAAGACATTACATTAGTAAAAGAGCTGGCACACTTTAAACCAGTAATCGAGAAAAAACTAACGGAATTAATTTATGATGGTTTATGGTTCTCACCACTGCGTGAATCACTACAAGCGTTCTTAAAAGATACACAGCAGTACGTGAACGGTACAGTGCGCGTTAAATTATTTAAAGGGCATGCCATTGTAGAAGGACGTAAATCACCAAATTCACTTTACAACGAAAAACTCGCTACGTACTCACGTGAAGATATGTTTAACCATGATTCGGCGGTTGGCTTCATTGAGCTATGGGGCTTACCAACAGTAGTAAACTCATCAGTAAATAAGTAAGGAGAGACGTGCAATGACAAAATTATGGGGCGGTCGTTTTCAAAAATCAGCCGAAAGCTGGGTCGACGAGTTTGGGGCATCTATCGGCTTTGACCAACAACTCGTACTAGAGGATATTACAGGCAGCGTGGCGCATGTCACAATGCTTGGCAAGTGCGGTATTTTACCGCAGGCTGACGTAACTGCGATTTTAGCAGGACTTGCGACATTACAGGATAAGGCAGTAAAAGGTGAGCTTGTATTTGAGGTAGCGAATGAAGACATTCATTTAAATCTCGAAAAAATGCTGATTGACGAAATCGGACCAGTCGGCGGCAAGCTCCACACAGGGCGTAGCCGTAATGATCAGGTCGCAACAGATATGCATTTATTTTTAAAAAATCGCGTAACCGAAATTATCGAGCTACTGACAGCCTTCCAACAAACGATTGTAGCGCAGGCTGAACAACATGTCGAAACGATTGCGCCAGGCTATACACACTTGCAACGTGCGCAGCCCATTTCATTTGCACATCACTTACTGACGTACTTTTGGATGCTTGAGCGTGACAAAGCACGCTTTACGGAGTCACTAAAACGTATTGATATTTCGCCGCTTGGCGCAGGGGCAATGGCAGGTACAACTTTCCCCATTGACCGCGAACTAAGCGCGGAGCTACTCGGCTTTAGCAGTGTGTACGCTAACTCCATGGATGCGGTAAGTGACCGCGACTTTATCGTAGAGTTTTTAAGCAATAGCTCACTCGTTATGGCACACTTATCACGCTTTGCCGAAGAAATCATTTTATGGTCAACGGATGAGTTTAAATTTATCGAGCTAGACGATGCCTTTTCGACAGGCTCATCGATCATGCCACAAAAGAAAAACCCTGATATGGCAGAGTTAATCCGTGGTAAAACAGGGCGCGTGTACGGTAATCTAATGGGCTTACTAACGGTCCTAAAAGGCACACCGCTAACGTATAACAAAGATATGCAGGAAGATAAAGAGGGCATGTTTGATACGGTGCATACACTGGTTGGCTCGCTTAAAATCTTTGAGGGCATGGTGCGTACGATGACGGTAAATACGAAGCGCCTGCACGAAGCGGTGCATAGTGACTTCTCGAATGCGACGGAACTTGCCGATTATCTTGCAACAAAAGGCATGCCATTCCGTGAGGCACATGAGGTAACAGGTAAACTTGTATTTACGTGCATTCAGCGCGGCTACTATTTACTCGACTTACCACTTGCGGATATGCAAAAGGAGAGCGCCTTAATCGAAGCCGACGTATACGACGTGCTAGCGCCAACTGCAGCCGTTAGCCGACGCAACTCACTGGGTGGCACAGGCTTTACACAAGTTGCCGCCCAACTCGCACAAGCGAAACAATTACTTGGATAACACAGAGCAGAGAGAAATGTACATTTCTCTCTGCTTTTTTTATAGTTGATTAATGTTTTTGCTACCACAATAAATACAGCCTGCATAATAATTAGACATATTGAACTGAGAAATTGAATAAATATGATGCTATACTTAATTGGTGGTAAATATTGCGATTTAAGGGATTCTATTAAAAATTTACTTAGGAGGGAACAGATTGAGTATTTATGACAATGAGGCGTTAAAAGCAATAATAAAGCAACAGGAGCTATTTGAATCTAGTATGCCGAGTTCATTAAGAAAAATAGCGGAACAACAGAGCTCCATTCAATCAATTTTAGATAGCGGAGCGTTTAAGTATGTTACTGAATTTGCTAACACTGCACAAGATATGGGGCTGAACAACAATCAGTGGAAAACGTTAAAAGAAACTGCGGCAGCCATTACGTCTAATAATAGTTTTACTGATATTATGAGGCAACAAGAGGGTATGTTTGAAGACTTAAAAAAACAAGTGAGTTTATTTGACTCTGTAAATTTTACACAATTAGTAAATAGCAAAGGCGCGATGAAAGATTTAGGCTGTTTTCGTATAGATTGTGGCTTTCTTGACCATACTGTTAAAAGGTTGATATAATGGGGTTTAAGGAGGCGTTCAAGTATGTGGGAAGATGTTTATGAAGATTTCAGTGAATTGACCAAATCAGAGCAAATGGCGTTATTTAATGCGATGAAACAAGACTTGTTTCCAGATGAACCAGATAAAATTACTAAACTACTCAAAAGCATTCGTGAAGCCCGATTTGCCTCTGGTTTAGGCTGTGTTCATTGCGGAAGCACATCGGTTAAGCGGAACGGTAAATATCGTTCGAGACAACGCTATCTATGTAATGATTGCGGGAAATCTTTCAATGATATGACGAACACCCCATTTTCAGGCTCTCGCTACCCTGAAAAGTGGGTAAAGTACATTGAACTAATGGTTGAAGGATATACTCTGCCAAAAATCGCTGAACGTTTAGAAATTCATATCTCTACCGCTTTCTATTGGAGGCATAAAATCTTGAACGCATTAGGCAGTCTTGGGTTTAATCAATTGCAAGGTATCGTTGAAAGTGACGAAACCTTCTTTCGTGAGTCTATGAAAGGTAGCGAAATCATCCACAGAAAACCCAAGAAGCGTGGTGAGAAAGACGAGAAAAGAGGTATTTCAAACCTTAAAATTGCTGTTGTTGTAGCCCAAGACCGCAACGGTAGTGTGATTGCTCGAAAAGCTGGAACAGGTCGTGTTAAAGCCGAAGAAATTGACACAGTGATAGGTGAGTATATTCACCCGTCTGCTTTGTTATGTACGGATACAGCAACAAATTATAAAAAATTCGCCAAAATAAAGGGATTACAGCACGAAACGGTCAATGAACGACAGAAACAGCGTGTAAAGAAAGGCATATACCATATTCAACACGTCAATAACTTTCATAACCGCTTGAAGACTTGGATGGAAAGGTTTTAAGGGGTTGCAACGAAATACTTGGATAATTACCTTTACTGGTTTCGTTGGCTTGAATTAGGGAAGAATTTAGCATTTGAAAAACGAGTTGAGCAAATGCTTATTTCAGCGTGTCAAAAATCGAACAACACCACAGTCAATAATTTAAGGACTGTTTCGTAAAGAATTAAAAAGAATAGCACATTACTCTGCTATACAGGTTCGGATGACGGGGAGAAAACGCTAAAAACAATACAAATTACAACACAATTAACATACATTTAAACGGCAAATTTGCATTACAATCAGCAAATAAAAACGCTCAGACTATCTGAACGTTCTTATTTGTAATATTGTATTGTCCGTATTGAACTTAGGGGAGTTAAACGAAAAAGTATTTATTCAACCAATTCAACAGAAAGTGTATTTATCTTGGCAGGACTCGATTCTAAAATAGTGCCATCGTATTCTACTTTTATCTTGTCCCCGACTTGGAATGTTTCATCTTTATTCACAGAAAGGTCAACAAACACATCCCCTTCTCCCCCGCCAATTTTAGCATTAACGATTGCCCTATGACCGTTAATATCCTTGATTGTTCCTATAAAATTAGAAACAGTTTTTTCTATGCCATTAATTTCACCTGTATTGCCATTGTCAGTTTTATCACCGTTGGGAGAACACGCAGATAGTAATCCGATTATTATAATTGCAAACAAAAGAATATATTTTCTGTCCAAGACATTCCCTCCTGTTCTTAATTTATCGCATTCAAACCTATAACCTTATTGTATCACAATATTTATTTTTCATCTTAAAAGCAACAAAGTTTACGAAAACAGCCAAGATTTAACATTAACTCTTGAAGGCTTTACTATAGATGAGATTCTCCGAGAGGTAAAAGATATTGAGGTTAATAATGAACTCAGTGGAGTGCCCGCCACAATAACTGTAAGTGATATAAAAGAAAAGGATACAGGGGTATTAAGAGGCAATTTAGAAATACTGATTAAACGTTATGGGAAAAGTATATTATCTGTAGTGTTTTTCTGCATTAGCGTTTTTATTATTCTAAATTTTTCACTTGCTGCTGAGAACTTAGAAGGGCTTGATATCTTAGAATTAATAAATGAATGGAAAGGGCTACTATCTGAGAAAACCAAAAGTGAAAAGAAAAAAACCTACATCGCTACTACGAAACAAGATTTCTTTTTACGAGCGGGAAAAACAAAGTCCGCTCCATTAATCCATCCAGACAAAATACTTAAAGATCAACAGGTTGAAGTGGTAGGAAGCAAAGGTAAGTGGATTAAAATACAGGTTCAAGTTGGAGAAGGCAGTCTAACCGGTTGGACGCAAAGATATACTATTACTAGAGTTCATACTAAATAAAGTTTTAGTGTTTGAGGCTGGGACATAACTCGATTTTTAGGAGAGATATAAAATTTGAGTGGTAATTTTCTTAGCTAAACAAATCATTTAATGCGCTTGAAAGTAAAAAAATGTGAGGCGATTCTGAAAATCGTCTCACATTTTTTCTTTTGTCCCAGCCTCTTAAATTCCCCATTAAAGAGCGCATTTAATGAGAACTTATTATTAGAGATGCCATGCTACACATGATAATAGTAAATGATAGACTAAGCCAAAAGGTATTAGCTGTAGTTTTTTCTTCGTTTTTTACCTTTTTTAATATTTCGACCAAATTTACACAAAATACAATGCACCAAATGGGCAAAGGTAAAAATCCGATGTAGAGAATGATAAGCTGTATAAATGACATTTAGTTCTTCTCCTTTGCCAAGTTAAGCTTACTAAAAAGTATACTATTTCAAAAAAATCATAGAGGTGGTTTGTTCCTCAATACTAGCTAAACCTACTGTATTTTGTTATGTGAACTACCCACCACTTAACTTCGTTTGAAGTGGGGGCTTCTCGCTTCCACGAACATAGCTTGCAAGCAAGTCTTATGTGTTCTCCACGAGCGTGAATTCGGGGCATTCCAACCCTACTGATACGCAATGTTTTTAGTACCTTGGATATTTTACGCATACGAGGGGCTTGGTTTTCGCTCTTATTTCCGTATGCAACTCCATATATCCAGTTGTCAAAGAACATTATGTCTATATTTTACCAAATTCTTTGGCTAAAGCCAACCGAAATTTATCTCCCACCTACTCATTGGTGCTATTCACACCTTCACACTCCTTGAGGATGGGAGACTTCTTTCGGAAAGTCGTTAAAATGTGAGCCACTAAAAGTTGCCTTGTCCTATCCATACTCCCATTCTAAATTATCTCTCCGTTAAAAGCTACGGTATCAGGTTGAAAATCCCCAAAAACGCAGAACTGAAAATCCTCATTTCACCGGTTCAGCCGCTGAAGGCAACTTTCTTTTTTCCGCCATACGATAGGAATCCTCTTTAAAGCTAAAGGTTACGGAATGATATAAAAGACAATCTAAAATTGTTGTTGCCCATACATCATCTCCAAGTGTTTTCCTCTAGCTATTTTTTATTGCCTAGCAGTTGATTTTTGCCACTCAAAGTAGCGTATGGCGCGATAGTATTTCGTAGTGCGCTACTTTACAATGGAGGTAGAGAGGGAGTGAGCGCATGATCCAAATTGATAAAACCTTAGCCGCAGCACGTAAAGCACGTGGCTGGACGCAGGAGCAAGTGGCACAGTTTTGCAATGTCACAAAAGCATCCGTTTCCAAATGGGAGAAGGGAGTCAGCTACCCTGACATTACGATGTTGCCACAGCTCGCGGCTTTGTTTGAAATGACCATTGATGAGCTGTTGCAGGCGAAGCGCACGCTAAGCCGCGATGCTATCCGCGCGCGTTATCACGAGTTTGCCGAACGTTTTGCTACCGAGCCATTTGAGGTGGTGTATGAAGCGGTCGTCCAAGAAGGTAAGCTGTATTATACTTTGAACGAGCGAGAAAACCCACTGCTTTAGCTGTGGGATGATAGCGAGTATCGAGCAAATTGTTCGATGCTTTCTCTTTTCTTTTTCGTGATTTTACTATATAATATTTATATAGCAAGGAGGTGAAAAGATGGACAAAACATTTAAAACACAAGTAAATCGAATGAAAGGTTTAACAAAACAAGAGTATCGAGTATTACGAGAGCTTTGTAGTATTAGTAAAAATTTGTATAATGTCAGTTTGTATAATATAAGGCAACATTACTTCACAGAAAAGTCGTTTTTAACGTATGAGTCAAATTATCATGTTGCTAAACATAATGAAAACTATAAGCTATTGCAAGCGGGTATTTCCCAACAAATTTTAAAGGTTGTAGACCGTAGTTTCAAATCCTTTTTCAATCTTATGAAGAAGGCAAAACAAGGTGAATACCGTTTTCAAGATGTAAAAATACCTAAGTATTTAGCGAAAGACGGACTATTCCCTTTAATTTTAAGCACAAATGCGATTCGTGTGAAAGATGGTTATTTTTTCATACCACTTTCAAATGCCTACAAAAAGAAAAGTGGATTAAAAGAAATTAAGATAAAATTCCCACCACAATTAGTTGGGAAAACATTAAAGGAAGTACGCATTATTCCAAAGGCGAAAGGCAAACGCTTTGACATTCACTATGTATACGAACAACCATTTGAAACAGTAATGCTGGACAAAGAAAAGGCTATGAGCATTGATATTGGCTTAAACAATGTAGCTACTTGTGTTACAAGTGATGGGCTATCGTATTTGTACGATGGAAAACCTTTAAAATCAATCAACCATTACTACAACAAACAAAAGGCAAAGTATCAATCAATCGCCATAAAGCAAGGCATGAAATATACAAATAGGTTAGCGAGTATGGATATAAAGCGAAATAATCGTGTGAAGGACTACATGAGGAAAGTTGCTCGTTCCATTATTGAACTATGTAAAGGGCAACAGATTGGAACGCTTGTCATTGGCTATAACAAGGACTTTAAGCGTGGACTGAATTTAGGGAAGAAGAACAACCAACAATTCACACAAATTCCGTTCGGTTTATTGCGTGAATATTTGTATAACCTATGTGAGCATTACGGCATTAACTATGTAGAGCAAGAGGAAAGTTATACAAGTAAGGCGAGTTTCTTTGATAATGATGCTTTACCAGTGTGGACAGCGGAAAAACAAAACATGTCATTTTCAGGGAAGCGTATCAAGCGAGGCTTATATCAAACCGCTAAAGGCATACTTGTCAATGCCGATATAAACGGAGCGTTAAATATTTTACGCAAAAGTAACTTGATAGATACACGTATCTTACAAGCTAAAGGGTGCTTGGCTCACCCTCAAAGAGTACGCATTGTTTAATGTGTGCTTTCGGATAAGGGTTCGTTAGAATCAATCTCCTTTGGAATCCCACTCCTTTAGGGGTGGGAGAAGTCAAGACCTTAGTCAGTTACCGATGAACCAATCTTAATATCCATGAGCTGCTTCTTAGTGAAGCGGCTTTTTGTTTATTGAAAACGAAAGTTTAAGCTGCTACAATCGGTATAATTAGGAAATTAAGGGGATGTTATTATGAATAGACAAGCCTTTAGCGAATGGTTAATGGGCCATACTTCATTAACAGCGAATGATATTGAGACATGCTTAAATCACTTAGAGAGCTGGGGAGCTACTCAAGATAATTTATTGAATATTAATAAGCTTGAACAATTAGCCCAAATAATTGAGCAAAAAGTAAGTAAAGAGCAGCAACAAGCTATGCATTACTACTACTCTTATTTAGGTGGTCATCCTATCACAGTAGGAAATACATATACATTGCCATTGCTAAAGCCTTCAGGAAGAAAGCGTGAATATTTGCAACACCCTAATTTGTTAAAAGGTAGAGTTATTGTAGAGCACCTTGTGCACAATCGTCCTCATCGCTGGTTAGATATTAATGTGCTTGGACATAATGGCAACACAAAAGGGCGCGTTTCCGCTAATTTGCTTTATTACTTTGGAATGAAGGCAGATTACAGAGGTTTATTTGAAGGAGAAACGCATGAACAACTCATTGAGCTACTAGAAGAAGCAGGTGAGGCGTATGCGGATGCAAATAAGATGGTGAAAACCTACGTGAGTTATTTGAAACTAGCTGAAGAAGATATTGCTATTTCAGATGATGAATTATTAGCAGACGAAGAAAGTAAGGATGTTGAAGAAGGTATTATTAAAGAAGGTGCGGTCACATACTATTACGGTAGTCGCTACGAAAGAAGTTTTGCTAATCGTAAAAAAGCAATTGCTGTTCATGGTGTGCGTTGTGTAGGCTGTGGATTTTTATTTGAAGAAAAGTACGGCGAACATGGCAAAAACTATATTGAAATTCACCACGTTCAACCACTTCATACGCTAGAAGAGCCAGAAGCTATTGATCCCGTAACAGACCTAGTACCACTATGTGCTAACTGTCATCGCATGGTTCATCGAAGATATGATAATGTTTTGAGCATTCAAAAATTGCAAGAAATCATTCAAGACTCATAATTAAAAACACTTTGTGGATGCAATATAATGAGTGGTGATAGAATCTAAACCTATCTTTAAGCTAATAAAAAGTAAATCTTTGTGACCAAGAGTTTAATAAATGGAAATCTATACTGTATTTACGAGTGCCTACATTTATAGTTGAAAACAAATTAACGTGGTACAGTATAATTCTGGTAGCGTATTCATTTTAAGAAAGAAGTGGGTGAAAGTATGTATTTTAAAGATATTGAAAATATTTCGTCCTCTATGAATTGGGGAAGTTTTTATTTACAGTTGGGAAGAATCTATGGCAAAGAAGTAATTAACGATGAAAAAGTCCATAATATAATATTACATGTGCCCTATTCAAACTATCTTTATTATTTTATTGCGTTAGGTATAGCAGATGAGATATATAGTAATAAAATTGAGAGTGAAGATATTTTAGACAAATTAGTACCAAATGAAACAGTAGTTTACTATAAATCGTTAAAAAATGAAAAAGAGCAACCTTATAAATTTCTTCAACAAATTGGAGATAAAATTCAAATTGAAGATATGAAAAAAAATCCTACAAAGATTACAGTAGGAAAACTATGGAGAGAAAAAATAAGAATAGCAAATGAAAATATTAATTATACTAAAGCTAGAGCTCTTCAAAACAAAGAACTAGAATTAATTAAAAAATTTTATAGTGAAGAAGTAGATAAAATAGCAAGGCTAAATAGCCACAAAATAGTTATTATAGGAAATAAAAAAAGGATTGAAAGAGAAGCCAACTTAAAAATAGATAATTTAGAGTTAAGCTCGTGGTTACTTTTGCACTCTTTTCTTCCAAAACAATCTTACTATCTTACAGATATTTATTCCTCTCAAAGTCAACTAGAGTTAAATGAATTACCTCATAATACTATAATCATTTACGCAGACTTAGACGCTTACTATTACTTTTATCCGGAGTTAGCTAATTATTCTTCTGTTATTTTATACAGTCCTAATATGTCAAATATAAATGAAACAGAGAGTCTAGTAGATATAGTAGATTACTTAGATAGTAATGTAGAAAGCTCTATATTAACTTCAAATCTCATTAATATAACAATACCGAAATACATAAGTTATGCAACTTGGGAGGTGGAAAGATGATTGCAATCGATGAATTTAATCAAATTTATAAAGTTATTAAGCTTAGGAAGCCAACCTATACAGGTGTGGAAATCGAATTTTCTCCTTATAAGAACTTAATGAACATTGCTGCAACTATAAGAAAAGATTTAGGAGAGAATATTAATCATGAAAACATCCTATTATTAGATTACGAAATTAAGAAATTTCTTTTTTCCTATGGAACCGAGCCTCTTGTGTTTTCCTTGGAACATGAACAAGAATTGAGTCACTATATCCAAAAGTTAAAGGGCATTTGTGAAAAATATTTAGGTACTTGGAATACCTATAGCAATATAGAACAATATATAAACTATATATTAAAGCTATCCTATCATCCTTATAATAAAGCTCTAAAAGAAATCATTAAATATACATCACGTAAATATGTAATTGTTACAAAAAAACCACTTCAAGAAAAAGTGGAAAGTAAAATTGCAGATTTTTATCCACATCATCTGTTAGAGTTTATAACATTTAGAGATTTTACCCGAGATATAAAAATGTATGATAATGTAATTTTTCTCGGCACTCCATCGCTCTTTTCTATAGACTCGTTCCAATATCTAAATGCTGATAATTTTTATTTCATTTACTTTAATTGTTTTTATGGAAGATTAGAATATGTTCCTTGGATTGAGAGCCCTAGAGTCAAAAATATCGACAAGGATTTCATATGGAATATCCAAACTGTTAAAATTCCAAGTATTAAAAAATTACCTATTGAAACATCCTCTACGGAAAAAACTTTTTTAGTAGAAGATGAGTTTCCTGAACTACTTGTGCCTCTATTAATTGGAAGAGAGAGAGACTTGCAACAAAGTATGCTTCCTTGCAGATTAATTGAATTAGAAGAGGGTGGTTTTATTTTTGAAGATGTAGGTGAAAAAGCCAAGTGTGATGTATTAAATTCAGAATATATCTATGCAAGAAAGCATATTAATGAAATTAATACTAATGATTTTATTATCTCTATGGATTTCAATAGATGGGAAGATAGAAAAAGACTAGCAGATCAATATTTTGAGGATAAAGGAATAAAGGATGATAGAAAGCGTCTTGAAAAATTTAAAAAATACTTATCACAATTATTGATGAAATATGGACCTGATGAGTATACGAATTACATCAATAAAAGACTTAATCTAAATTTGAAAACTTATCAATTAGTAGGATTGACTAAAAAAGAGACTTTTAAACTGCAAAATAACAATGATTTTTTAAAGCTATTAGAATTTTTTACTAAAAGTAAAAGTGAGGCTCTTAAGTTTAAAAAGGTTAGTGATAATCTTACAAAGTATCACAATCAACTAGGACGGCAAGTGAGGTCAGAGCTTAGAAAAGAATTAAAAAATAATCCTGAAATAACTGAGCAGTTAGAAAGCAAAGGATATATGTATATTCCGCAACTAGAAATGTTTAAAGTAAATATTTACAAAGTTAAAAGAATATCCAGCAAAGTTTATCAAGTTCCTCTTAGTAGGGTAGGGACGTTAATTTATTTTAATAGAGAAGAGGTAGAAGGAGACTGTGAATAAGAAGTTAGAGGAAAACCTTTTAAATCGTGAATTAATTATAGATATGTTAAAGCAAGAGTTAGTAGGTCCTATTAAAACAGATACTGAAACCATGATTCCTATTAATATCAACTATAAAGATAATAATGAGATTATTTACGATGCTAAAGAATTAAGAAGCAACACGTTTTACTATAATGCAGCAACCAAAGAGGAAATAATAAGTAACAATAATACACCAATTACTCAATACTCTGTAGGTATGATTTTTCCTAACGATAAGACTTATGCGACAAACCAAAGTGTAGATGGTACTGAAGCTATAGAAGAGGATATGCAACTTCTAAATGACGAAGCAGAAAGACTGTTTACAGCTAATAAAGATATCGAAGAAATCGAAAAGCGCAACAGTAGAGAAGAAGAGCCTTTAGAATATCCGATGAGTGATAAAGTTTCTTCTAGTTTAGCTTTCACTTTTTTTGTTCAAAATAAAGATAGACTAAAGAGTTTGAATTTTAAAATTAGTGGAGGGGTATATAGGGGTTTTGATGTTAGTCTAAAGCGAAACGGGGAAGAGAAACAACCTCCTTTTAAAACAAAATGGTGGGCAAGAGAAAATATAGAGTTTGTTGCCGAAAATATAATTACTAACCCTGAAAAATGTGTTTATGTTAAAACTTTTAAACATAAAACATTAACTTTGGCCTTATTAATTAATATCCGACAGATTGATAAGATTGATAATAATGGGTACTTTATAACGGCAAGTTTAACTAACCAATCCACTGGAGAAGAAATTTACTTCAAAAATACTTTGTTTCAAACAAAATTACAAGTTAGCTATCATGATCAAAGTATATTTGAACCGTACCCGAATGTACTTATGAATTTTTCATCTAAAACTGAAGAAGAGCTTAGTGATGAGCTTTTATATTATGATGCGAAAACCTACGCGTTAGGACATGGTTGTTCGGTTAATTGGAATGAAAATGCTAGTATCATAGAAACAACATACCTTCCTGAACATGAAACAACTAATTTAACACCTGATATAAAAGATATAAATGGTGAACTATTAAAAATATCTATGGTTAATTTATCTAGTGGAAATAAGCATGAGGTGAGGGCGGAACTAGAGAAGATTGTAGACAGTTATTCTAGCTGGATACAAGAGAGAAATAAGAAAATAAAAACCTACCCCATCGCTTTACATACAATTGCTGAAAAACACCTAAAAGCATGTCAATACTCTCTTACTAGGATGAAAAAAGGTATAGATTTATTGCATAATGAAGATATTTTTAATGCTTTTAAATATACAAATACTGCTATGTTCTTGCAACAATTAACAGGTGGAGAACCTCAAGCAATGAAAGAAGTTAACGGAAATATTGATTTTGATTTAGATAGTAAAACACTTCTAGATTTGCCTAGTATAGAAAAAATGAGGGATTTATATTTAAGTAGTGGAAAAGGAAATTGGAGAGCCTTCCAAATTGCTTTTATACTAATTAGTTTACCTGCACTTACGGTAGATGTTACTAAAGATTTTAACGAGCGAGAAATAGTGGATTTAATATGGTTCCCTACCGGAGGAGGAAAAACCGAAGCATATTTAGGTGTGGCGGCATTCTCTATTTTATATAGAAGGATAAAAGATAAAGAGGACAATGGAACAGATATTATTATGAGATACACTTTAAGGTTACTCACTGCTGATCAGTTCCAGCGTTCTGCAAGACTTATTTGTGCCTTAGAACTAATTAGAAGAGCAAATATAACAATCTTTGGGAATAATGAAATTTCTATAGGTTTATGGGTCGGCGCTCAGAATACACCTAATAAAAATGAAAGAGCAATTCAACAGTATAAAGACTGGAAAAAATCAGGCGATTCTAAAAATGAATTTGTTGTTAATCATTGTCCGCTATGCCGCTGCGAGATGAAACGATACCCTACTAATAAAGTAGTGAAGGGTAATAAGCAGTGGGAAATTGCAGGTTATAAAATTGATTCAAATAGGAGAAATAGAAATAATAAAGGGTTAATTATCCATTGTCCTAACAAAAAGTGTTCTTTTCATGAAAAGCTACCACTTTATATTGTTGATGAACAAATTTATGAAAATCCTCCTACATTTTTAATCGGTACAGTAGATAAGTTTGCAATGTTAGCATGGGAACCTAAAGCTCGAAACATTTTTGGAATAGGTCTAGATGGAGAACGCTCTATTGCTCCACCTAATTTAATAATTCAAGATGAATTACATTTGATATCTGGACCTTTAGGATCTACTGTAGGCATCTACGAAGCACTAGTAGAAGAGTTGTGTACAGATTACAGAATGCAGAAAGCAGTTCTTCCAAAAATTATTTGTGCTACTGCTACAGTATCAGGATATAAGCAACAAATAAAATCTTTATTTGCTAGAAAAAATGAAAGTATTTGTATTTTCCCAAGTCCCGGACTCTCCCATAAAGATTCTTTTTTTGCTCAAGTCGATTATATAAAACAAGGTGATGAGTTTAGACCTTCTCCAGGTAAGAAATATTTAGGAATTGCTAGCAATGTAATAGGCACACAGCAACTTCAAGTTAAAGTCAATACGACTTTATTACAAACTGCTGCCAATTTGGAAAATCCTGATCCCTACTGGACACTTTTAGCCTTTTATAACAGTATAAGAGAGCTTGGGGGGAGTTTAACACTATTCCAAACCGATATGCCTAACTACAGCATACAATTTAAGATAAAGCATCCTTTAATCAAAAATTATAGATATATTAACTCTATAAAAGAACTAACTTCTCGATTACAAAACAGGGAAGTTACTAAAGCTTTAGAAGATTTAAAAGTGTCTCATACTGCAGATAAAAAGGTAGTAGATGTATGCTTAGCTTCTAATATTATAGAAGTCGGGGTAGATGTTGAGAGGCTATCACTTATGACCATAATAGGTCAGCCTAAAAATACCGCCCAATATATTCAGGTAAGTGGTCGAGTAGGTCGTTCTTGGTATGAGAGACCTGGTTTAGTTCTTACGTTATATAAAACTACGATGTCACGAGACAAGTCTCATTACGAACACTTTAGAGAATATCATCAAAGTTTGTATAGACAAGTTGAGGCTACTAGTGTAACGCCATTTTCGGAGCCATCAATAGATCGTTCTTTACCGGGAGTCATTATTGCATGGATAAGACAAATGTTTCCTATGAACATAGCTGAATCTCCTGAATATCTTTCTAAATATAAATATGAAACAGAAGAAATATTTAAAAAGATTATGGCTAGAGTGAATAGAGTTAATGAAAATGAAGAAATAAAAATCTATGCAGCTCAAAAAATTAGAGAGATTATTGAACACTTACTTAGTGATAAATGTAGTTTATGGAAAGAGAATAAGAAGAGTCACAATTACTTCTATATGTATCCATATGGAAGCTATGTATCAGAAGATTTAAAAACAACTGCTTATCCAGTACTAACTTCTATGAGAAATGTAGATGCTACATGTAAGGGAGTTATCACGAACAGCTTTGAAAGAGAGGAGGAAGAAAGCTATGAATTATAAAAGTAAAGAAGCCGTGATACCTTTGAGAAGGTCTGAATTGATTACCCCTAACGGTGTAGGAGCACTTAATACAAATATTGATGGAATTAATATGATGACAGGTGCTTTAGATATATGGTTCAAGCAAGTGGACGATATTTCAGAGTTTGTGATAGAAGAAGAGAGGTTACGGCATTTATTAAATGTGCAAGAATTAAGGTTACCTCCTGACTATAGAGAAAATTACGATAAGTATAATAAAAATGCTAATGAAAAATTAACAATACCATTTGTAAGGTTTCCTAATTATTATTACTGTTCAAGTTGTCGAGTTTTAACTAGAAAAAATGGTTTTGAGAAGGATAGTAAAATTACATGTACTTCGTGTAATAATAAGTTTGCTAAGCTGATTCAAGTGCCCTTAGTGGTAGCTTGTGAAAATGGTCATATAGACGATTTTCCTTGGAGAGAGTGGTTACACGGAGAATTAGAGTGTGAGTGTGAAGGAGACTTAGTATTGAAGTCTACTGGGGGAGCAACTCTAAGTACAATGAAGGTTGCGTGCAATAAATGCCATAAAGAAAAAAGTTTACGAGGTTTGACTACAAATGGAGCTGAGATATTAAGCCAAACATTAGGTAAGGAAAGCATCTATACATGTAGTGGTAGAAAGCCATGGTTCGGTGAGGCAATTGAAAAAGAAGAATGTAATTGTAAGCCGCAGCCGATTCTAAAGAATTCAAATAATGCATATTATCCTCAAGTTTTAAATGCAATTTATTTACCTATCATAGCCTTTCAAGATATAGAAAGAATATTGGCGTTTTTCAACAGTAAACATATTAGAGAAATCATCGAAAGTTTCACTGAATATAAGATGTCAGATGAAATTATAGTAACAGAGGTAAAAAGGCGACATTCATCGCAATTATCTAAATATAGTGATGAACTCATGTTAAAAGCATTGTCTATCTACAAAGAGAATCAAGTTTTGAAAAGAAAAAAAGTATACAATTTGAAACTGGAAGAGTATGTTTATCTTTCGAGAAATGAATTATTAGATGAAAAAGATTTAAAGGTTGTACCTGAATATAATTATTTTAATGGCGATGAAAGTTTAAGGAAGTATGGGTTATCTAAGGTTAACCTTATACCCAAGCTAATTGAAACTAGAGTTTTATATGGATTTAATAGATTAGTAGCACCTGTAAATCTAGCTCACAATCCAGAAAAAATGATTAAAGAAGGTAAAAGAAATTTATTTATCAACCCTGAGCAACATAGTTGGCTACCAGCTTATCAAGTATATGGTGAAGGCATATTTATTGAATTAAGAGAAGATTTGATATTAGAGTGGATAGAAAAATATAGACATTCTAAGAGATTTCAGCAAGCAGAGAAACGTTTAAACAATGCTAAAGCAAATGGTATAGAAGTGTCTGAGAAAGTTGACATTAAATTCATATTGATTCATACTTTGGCTCATTTGTTTATTCAAGAAGTGGTAATATCTTCGGGTTATAGTTCAAGTTCTCTAAAAGAAAGAATCTATTGTGGTGAAAACAACGGGAAGCAAATGAGTGGATTTTTAATTTATACTGCAGCTGGAGATTCTGAAGGCACTATGGGGGGGCTAGTAAGGTTAGGTAAAAAAGAAAATATAGATAGAATTTTGAACAAAATTATTCAATCAGCCATGTGGTGCTCATCAGATCCAGTTTGTAATGAAGCGGGTATGTCGAGAGGGCAAGGCCGAGACTACTTAAATGGAGCTGCTTGTCATAACTGCGCCTATATCTCTGAAATTTCATGTGAGGAATTTAACAAATACTTGGATAGAGGTATGATTTCAATTTATGAGCAAGACCAAGAATATAAGAGCTTTTTTGAATATGTAAAGACTAAATAAATATAGAGCCCATTCCACTATTTTAGAAGTGGAGTGAGCTCTTTTGCAATTTTATAGGCCATCAGCGGAGGCACTGCATTTCCTATTTGAGTAAAAGCTGCTGTTCTAGAGCGTTCAAAATAAAAATTATCTGGGAAAGATTGTATTCTAGCTGCTTCTCTAACTGTAATAGATCGGTTTTGTTGAATATCATAATGTATGTAATAATGACCATCTTTGGCTATATGAGCAACTACTGTATGAGACACTTGTTTTGGCTTTAACGATTTATATCTATCTAAGAATGATTTTGTATTCTTGTGTTTCTGTAAACTTTTAGGAATCTCATTATACATCAGGATTTCCTTCCTGTTGTTCCAAGCGTTAACAACTAGGCGGTAAATTTCTAAATCAATAGAATTGTTAGGTCTAGCAATGTGTTGTGTAAGAAAAACGTTATCTTTCATAATCCATTGTAATGAAGGATGATTAGAAGCCCCCATTTTTTTAATTTTAGTAGGTGTAAGTGACTCACCCGCTTTAACTTTTGGAAGATTTTGTAGAGCTTCTTCTACGGTTAATAATGAACTACTACTGAAATCAGGGTATGAAAAATTATACTCTTTTTTCCAACCTATTATTATAACACGCTCTCTATTCTGAGGAACACCGAATTCTTTAGCATTTAATAATTTATATTCCATATTGTAACCTGCTTCATCAATAACGTTTAATAAATCTTTAAAAACTTCTCCTTTTTTCGCAGTAAGAATTCCTTTGACATTCTCAAATAAGAACATTCTTGGTTGGTATTCTACTAAAAATTGCTTATAAAATAGATACATATAGTTTCGTGGGTCATTCTGCATCCTATTAGGACATCTAGAAATACCCGCTGTTGAGTAGGCTTGGCAGGGTGGTCCACCTATTACTATATCTATAGTATCAGTCCCTAGAATAGTATCGATTCTTTTGAAAATTGTTGGAATTGATTCAGCAGATATTTCTTCCTCAATAACCTTATCAAGTATGGATTTAGGCACTTGCGAATATAATTCACTTCTATTTATTTTTTTCAGCAAGTAATCTTCATATAAAGACAACTTGTTAACACTCTTTAAATAGTGAAAAGCTTCTCTAGTGCGTAATGTATCGCATGCATTTGAGTCAATCTCAACATGAGCAGATATATTAAAACCAGCTTGTTTAAAGCCCTCAGATAACCCTCCTGCACCTGCAAATAAATCTAAAACATTCATTGATAACACCTCAAAAAAAGTATACCAGGTTAGTAAAAATAAACAAGTTACAATTAATTTCTGTTATTCAGTAAATTTATAATAAACTCCTTATTTAACCAAAACGCCTGCTTTGTTATGACTGCTCCACAAGGTAATGTTACGGTGTCTTTACCATCACGAGCTTTGGGGCGAATATGGCACACGCCATTAAATTTAGCGTTAGGTAGATTGTTGCGGTTGCCGCGCTTAATAGGTGTCACAACAACGCCTTGCTGTAAAATAGCTTGTGTCGCAAGGTAAAACTCACGAAGGGTAGTAGTAATCATAGTTTCAGGCATATGCCAAATCACGATGTCTTTAAAATAAAGCTGCTGTTGCTCATTCGTGGCAAAAATGACAAATACCCAAGTTGTCGCTGTAAACATTTCATATAGGCTACTGTCTTCAAAAGGTGTATTGTACCATTCGTCAAAATCAATTTGCGGAAAAGACATATGTTCTTTCATACTGCCGTCTTGTTCAAGACGAATTGTTTTGAAGCGGTAGTTGGCTTTCGCAAATTCCTCGATATCCTCAAGTTTCGTACCTTTTATGCCGAGTACACCGCTTACTAAATGTTGTATGCGTGATTTTGCATTAGATAGCGTTATATCGTACTGCTTCGCAATTGCTTCTAGCGTCATTCCTCGTATAGGTTTAAACTTCTCATATAAAATTTCAGATAAGCTAAGTCGTTTGAGTTGATCTTTTGTGGCAAATTTGGTAAGTTGCGAAGTATCAAATAAAGAGCGAATTAATGTTGTCATGTAACTCGCTTTTAAAGAATAAGCTCGTTGTTTAGCAGGCAAATCACTAAATGGTTGTTGGCGCATTGATTTAGCAGAAGCCCCTTTAGTAGCGGCACCAAGATAGCTTGTATCACCTTCCGATAATAAATGGGCTTCACCACGCTTAATTTTATCTTGAATGATATGCCAATCCCGCTGAATAATGAGCAAATCTTCTTCGCTGAAAGTATGTAAGTAGGTTTTCTTAATGACAAAGTCTAGCGCCTCTTTGTCAGCTTGCCATAAGTAAAAAAAGAGTAGTAGCTTTTCATTTTTTGTCCAGAAGCTAGAAGTATAAAAAGTTTGTCGGTACTCTTCCATATAATTAATGATATTCAAGACAAGCCGCTCCTTAGCGGATAGAGAGCCATTTTTATTACGTTTAATAGGCGTCACTTTTAACTCAATGCCGAGCTCTTTAAAATCTGCTTCTTTATCAGAGTTAATCGTGTAGCCAAAAAAACTCTCTTCAATAATATGTCCTAGTCCACCTTTATGCGCAACGCGGTCATTTTTACGTAGCTGCCGAAATGTTTGTTCTTCTGCTTGCGTAGCATAGTAAAGCAAATCTTGTTGTGTTTTAAACTTCTTCATAAAATTACCTCCCTTATTTTAATTTTAACATAAAGCAATGCGCTTGAAAGTTGTTGTAAGAAAACATATAATAAAGGATTGTAGAAAGGGTGTTCGTAGTATGAGTACAACAATTAATGTAGTGGAGTTATTTGCGGGTGTTGGTGGCTTTCGTCTTGGCTTAGAGCGCGCGGATAAGTCTGTCTTTAAAACGGTTTGGGCAAATCAATGGGAGCCTTCACGTAAATCGCAACATGCGTTTGACTGCTACACGAGTCATTTTAGTGAAGGTGAACAAGTTAATACGGATATTGCACTTGTGCCGAACACTACGTTTGAAGCGTTAGATATAGATTTAGTTGTCGGTGGTTTTCCTTGCCAAGATTACTCTGTTGCTCGTTCATTATCAGGCGAAAAGGGGCTTCAAGGTAAGAAGGGTGTGCTTTTTTGGGAAATTAAGCGCGTCTTAGAGAATAGCCATCCGCGATTTGTGTTACTTGAAAACGTAGATCGTCTATTAAAATCGCCGTCTAAACAACGCGGACGTGATTTTGCGGTCATGTTAGCAGTATTTCGCGATTTAGGTTACAGCGTAGAGTGGCGTGTGATTAATGCAGCGGAATATGGCCATGCACAGCGTCGTCGTAGGGTCTTTATTTTTGCTTATAAAAATGAGCTAGAATACGCTAAAAAGCAACAGGCTTTAACTCATGAGCGACTACTTTTTCAAGAAGGCTTTTTTGCAAGTAGCTTCCCGGTAGAAAACGAGCCATTCAAAAAACGCTATGCGACAACGACATTGCCGCTAGACGTTGTTGCTATTTCCGATGAGTTTTCATTTGAATTTCATACAGCTGGGGTTATGCATAAAGGTGAAGTAACTACAACGCAACCCACTGCTAAAGAAATAGCGCCTACCCCATTAGCTGCAATTATTGAGCCAGAAGTAGAGGAAACGTACTATTTAACAGAAGCAGAAGATGAGAAGTTTACTTACTTACGTGGCGCTAAAAAAATTGAGCGTATTTCAGCTACAGGTCATAAGTACATATATGCTGAAGGTGGGATGTCACCAGTAGATGATTTAGCATTACCCGGGCGAACAATGTTAACGAGTGAAGGTAGCGTCAACCGCAGTACGCATATTATAGAAGTAAACGGACGTAAGCGTTATTTAACACCACTTGAATGTGAGCGTCTCAATGGATTTGATGATAATTGGACGGAGGGCATGTTACCACGCATGCGCTACTTCTGTATGGGGAATGCGTTAGTTGTACCACTAATTACAACGATGGGTAAAAAAATTAAAGAAATCAATGAGCAAGAACCTGAGCAAGACCTGCAAATTACGTTTCATTTATAATAGAGAGGGTTTAAGATGCTACCTATAATTATTTCAATCGAAGAAGCGATACCACTTCTTATAAAATTAGCGAATATATCTTCAGAAATTGGGCGCTTAGATGAAAAATTTAAGCGCTCTATCTTGAAGAGTGACTTAATTAATACGTTAGCGCTCAAAGAGTCTGTTCAATCTACACGTATTGAAGGTACGCAGGTGACTTTTACTACTATGATTGAGCAAAGTCACAAAACAACGCATAATCAGGAGTACTTAGAAGTTACTAATTACCAAAAAGCACTTGCAGTAGGGCAAGAGCGCATTGCCAATGGTTATCCGTTAACTACTCGTCTGATTTTAGAACTACATGCCATACTAATGGCAGGCGACGCACGCGGCACAAAGGTAGCAGCGGGTGAATTTCGTAAAGTGCCAAACTGGATTGGGCCTACTAAACGTCGAGAAGATGCTGTTTATATTCCAGTACCTGCGAATGAAATAGAAGAGTATTTGCTGAATTGGGAAACTTATGCCAATTTACATCCTTATGGGGAAGCGCTGACAGTAGATCACTTGTCACCAGAACATTTTATAGTAGATGAGCACGCACACCCATTACTAAAAGTAGCCATCTTACATGCACAGTTTGAGTCCATTCATCCTTTTTTAGATGGTAATGGTCGGCTAGGGCGTATCATTATTGCCTTATATATGATGCAGTCTAAACAAATTTCGAGTCCGATTTTCTTTGTTAGTGAAGAGTTAGAAAAACAACGAGCGAAGTATTATCATTTATTAAATGGTACTAGAGGAGAGAAACCTGATTGGTTTGCATGGCTACAATTCTTTTTAGATGCGTCAGCACGCATGGCAGATAAACTTAATATCTTGTTAGATAGTGCAGAGAAAATTGCATTAGCAGGTTTGCAACGTTGCACTACGCCTATTGAAGAAAAGGTCTATATGTTTACGTTCAGAGAGCCAAATGTCACAGCTGCACAAGTGGCGGCTATGTTTAATGTGGCACCGAGTACAGCGAGACGCGCACTTAATGAATTGAGTGATAAAGGGCTATTATTTAAAGATACAGCCAAGCGTCGAAATATCGAGTATTTAAATTATGATGTCTTAGGTTTACTCGATAATTAATCACAAAACGAAACCATTTGCCACAGAAGACGTATACTACTATAGTAAGTGATAGGAAGCGGGGATTCGATGGAGTTAATTGTACTTTTAGTGCTCGCCATAGTCGGCTATCTCATTTTAAAATTAGTGTTTGGGGCGCTAACGTCGTTACGTTTTGTGCTACTCGCTTTACTAATTTTCTTATTGTGGTATTTTAATCTATTAGGCGATATGGTAGCGATTTTTCAAGCGTTGTTTGATAACATAAAAGCTTTTTTTGCAAGTCGTGATACAACGAGTTTTAAAATTGATTCATTCTTTTAAAGCTGCTCCTCTGCGGGGCAGTTTATTTTTTTAGGAGGCTATAGCATGTATACGCATTTGTTTTTTGATGTAGATGACACATTACTTGATTTTAAAGCAGGGGAGCATTATTCGCTCAGCGCACTATTTCAGTCGCTCGCCTTAGGACCGTTTGACGAGGTTTTTGCGACGTACCGCACGATTAACCGCGCACTTTGGGATGCGTCAGAACGCGGCGAAATTGGGGTTGAGGATTTAATGAACGCCCGCTTCACCGAGCTGTTAGCCGCCTTTCATCTCACAGGGGACGGCAGTAAAATTGACGAACAATTTAGAGCTAACCTTGCCGCTGACGACTTTAGTATGCCAGGGGCGCGCGAGCTATTAGCGGATTTGCATCATGATTACACGATCGCTATTGCGACCAACGGCATTGCGACGACACAAGAAGCGCGTCTGCGCCGAGCGGATATGTGGTCCTATATTGACGCTTCTTTCGTCTCCAATGAAATCGGTGTCCAAAAGCCTGACGTGCGCTTTTTTGAGGCGATGTTAACCTTACCACGCTTTAGTAAGGCGACGAGCTTAATGATTGGCGATTCGTTAACGAGCGATATGGAAGGCGCGCGCCGCTTCGGTATGCCGCGCTGTTGGTACAACCCTGAGCGCAAGCCGCTACCTACGCTACCGATTGATTACATTATTTATGATTTCGATGACTTGCGCCGCTTATTGCAGTGGCAACAACCAACGCGTGTGGCGCTAACAAATGACAGCCAAACGCTGTATTTTGTAGGAGAGGGCCCACTGCCAACGCCAACGCAAGATTTACACGAAACCGCCGAAAAAATGCGTAAAGCAGGATATTTAGCAACTACGCTAGAAGAAGCTACTATCACGCTTTCGACTTTGCCGCAATCTGTGAAATAACTACTGCCGAACGGCTACTTTTGTGATAGAATAAGAATATTCTAATAATTTAGTAGACTTTTTCGAAAGGCGATGTTGAAGAATGAAAGTAGAAGACATGTTGATTGAACTAACAACGACACCAAAGGAGAAGCCAGACTTAGATACGCTGGTCTTTGGTAAGACATTTACGGACCACATGTTTATGATGGATTACACAGAAGGTCAAGGTTGGCACGATGCACGTATTGTTCCTTATGGTGATTTAACGGTCAGCCCAGCGGCGATGGTATTTCACTACGGACAAACGGTATTTGAAGGCTTAAAAGCGTATAAAAACGAAGCGGGTGACGTGACGTTATTCCGCCCAGACGAAAATATGGCGCGCTTAAACGCTTCAAATGACCGCCTATGCATGCCTCATGTTGACGGTGACTTTGTGATTGAAGCCATGAAAAAACTGATCGCTATCGAAAAGGACTGGATTCCTGCACGACCAGGCATGGCGCTATACGTACGCCCTGTCATGTTTGCGACAGAGCCGTATTTAGGCGTATCTCCTTCTGCAATGTACCGCTTCATTATTTTATTATCACCAGTAGGCGCATACTATAAAGAAGGCATTAACCCTGTAAAAATCGCAGTAGAAGGTGAGTTTGTGCGCGCGGTAAAAGGCGGCACAGGCGCAGCTAAAACAGCGGGTAACTACGCAAGCTCATTAAAAGCACAAGAAGTTGCGGCAGCAAGCGGCTATTCGCAAGTATTGTGGCTAGACGGCTGTGAGCACAAGTACATCGAGGAAGTAGGCGCGATGAACGTGTTCTTCAAAATTAACGGCGAAATCGTTACACCGATGCTAAACGGCAGTATTTTACCAGGTATTACGCGTAAATCGGTAATTGAGTTACTACAGAGCTGGGGCGAAAATGTCAGCGAACGTCGCTTATCGATCGATGAGTTAATCGAAGCGGCACATAACGGCACGCTTGAAGAAGCATTTGGTACAGGTACAGCAGCGGTCATTTCACCGATTGGCGAGCTTGCGTACCAAGGCAATAAAACCGTTATTAACAACAACGAAATTGGGCCACTCGCTCAAAAAATTTATGATACGATTACAGGCATTCAAACAGGCACAACAGCCGATACATTCGGTTGGCGTGTAAACGTTCCTGTAAACTAACAAAACGCCACCCTTGCCGGTGGCGTTTTATTAACTTAATCGCTGTTGAATGGAACGCTTTCAAGCTTAGCACTCGTTATTGCTATAGTGGTTCCGTTAGCTTGAATGATGGAGAGATTGAAATCATTGGAAACGATTTGTTATGACAGCAAGAACATTGCCCCGTAGTAGAATGCAGCTATCAAAATAAAGGTTAAGACGGCACCCAATATCGTTTGGTTATGAGTGCTTTTGCCATTTACTAAGTTTTTTAGAAATGACGTAAGATTTAAAAACCATAAGACGCCTATAAGGGGTACGATCAACCACATTACAAACATTATTATACACACCGCCTTTTTTTCTACAAAATAATAAATTTTACGAAAACTGCCTTAATTTAATACTTTTACCTGTTGTGGTGGATGGTACAAACTATAAATAATACCACCAAAAATGAGCGCAATGCCAAACAATTGCCACGTCGTCGGCGAAAACCCTAGTAGGATAACATCAAGGGCAATAGCTACGACAGGGTCAACAAACGTTAATACCGAAACGATAAGCGTCGGTAGTTCGCGTACGCTATCAAAAAATAAGTAAAATACAAAACCTGTATGAATAAAGCCTGTGCCTAAAATATACAGCCAGTTGCTTGTCGAAAGCCCTGTAAACAGCGTAAAATCAACAAATGGTGCAAGGATAACCATGCCGACAATCGTCTGAGTAAAGGTGAGGGCATAGGCGCTTAGCTCAGTAATCGTTTTACTCGTAAACACCGTTAGCGCATAAAACACAGCTGACAACATGGCCCAGCCAAAGCCTGACGAAAATAAATCCTGTACGGACGAAAAATTATCGATGCCCACAATAAAAATGCTGCCTAAAAAACAAGCGATAATGGCAAGCACTGCACGTATGGTCATTTTTTCGCCGAGAAATAATGTGCCTAAAATGAGCACAAACACAGGTGCTAAATTATAGATCGAAATCGCAATCGAAATTGCCATTTCTTCAAATGCTTTAAATAAAAATACCCAATTGAGTACGATAAATACGCCGCAGACAAGCGTGCGTAACACTTCTTTTTTTGACCAACGCTCGGTTTTATGTCCACCTGTTAGCCACCATACAACTCCTAGAAATAACGTAGCGCAAATGCAGCGAATAAAGACGAGTTCAATGGCAGGAATGCCGGTATGTACGGTAAAAAAGCCGATAGATCCAAATATCGCCATCGCTACCGTAAGCTTAAGCATAGCTGATACGTTCAATTGCGTCACCCCTTTACTAAACTAAAGTGTTTCTACTATACCAAATATTTTCCTGTTTGCGCATAGAAATCAGAAAATTCTTATAAAAATAGCACGTTAGGCGCTAAGGCGTAACGTGCTTTGGGGGATGTGAGGCAGGGGGAGGCTTTTTGAGAAAGTGAGTGTTATCCAGTTTCGAAAGGCAGTTGCTTGGTCACTTCGGTCGCTCGTAGAAAGACAAAGAACGTCTTTCTCGAACGCCCTCCAGTGCCAGCGCAACTAAACGCCTTTCTCCACATTAATTTCGTTATCCAGTTTCGAGGGCTAGCTTCTTTGGCTGTTTCGGTCAATCAACAGAAAGCAAAGAACGCTTTCGTCGCTTGCCCTCCAACATCCTATGAAGCTGACCAAGCCCTCTCAACATTCAATTTGTTATCCAGTTTCGCAAAGCAACGACTTGGTCACTTCACCCGTTCAGGCAAAGGCAAAGAACGCCTTTCCTTCACGTGTTCCAGTGCCTACGTCGTTGAACGCTTTGCTCAACTTTAATTTCGCCATCCAGTTTCGAGCCGCATCTGCTCGCGTCGCTTCGTCTTTTCGAGCGGAAACAAAAAACGTTTCCTCCTTAAATAGCCAGTCAAAACACCTAGCTTCTCGCATTGTTTCAACCAGCCACTAGAAAGCAAAGAACGCTTTCCGTGTCTGCTTTCCAACACTGCTGAAGCTGAACAGGTATTTTGACATTTAAAGACTCCAGCGCGTGTCGCAGATAAACGCGTCTCTCAACATTTATTCGAGTGCAGGCATCCTTCTGAGAGAGTGAGTGCAAGCATCCTACTGAGAGAATGAGTGAAGACATCCTTCTTGAGAAAGTGATTGCAAGCATCCTTCTGAGAGAGTGATTGCAGACAGCTTTCTGCGGGAGCGGGTGTTATCCAGTTTCGAAAGGCAGCTCCTTGTGTCATTTCACTTTTGTGTCTGAACGTAAAAAGCACGTTCAGCCCAAAAGTTCCAATGCCCATCGGAGCTAAACGCCTTTCTCAACTTTAACTTCTGATTTGTCCATTGCCCGTAATCACATATTTCGTTGTCGTTAAAGCAGGGAGTCCCATTGGGCCGCGGGCATGCAGTTTTTGCGTACTAATGCCGATTTCGGCGCCGTAGCCAAATTCAAAGCCATCTGTGAAGCGCGTTGTCACATTATGGTAGACCGCCGCAGAATCGACATTGTTTAAAAAGACAGCTGCCGCTTGTTTATCTTCTGTCACAATCGCTTCTGAGTGGTGCGTGCTATTGCGGTTAATAATGTCTACCGCTTCGTACACATCCGCTACCGTTTGCACACTAACCGTTAAATCTAAATACTCCGTCGCAAAGTCTTCTGCCGTTGCAGCGATTGCATCAGGGAATACCGCGCACGCCTCGCTATCGCCGATAATCGTTACGCCCGCATCCGCTAAGTTTTGCAGTAGTGCTGCGCCGTGTTTTGCCATAAAGCCGCGTTGTACGACTAAGCTTTCCATCGCATTACATACCGATGGGCGCTGCGTTTTAGCGTTCTGTGTAATGTTTTTAGCCATCGTTAGCTCCGCGCTATCCTCCACATACACATGGCAGTTACCTGCGCCTGTTTCAAGTACAGGTACCGTTGATTCGCGCACGACTAAATCAATTAAGCCTTTGCCGCCACGTGGAATTAAAACATCCAAATATTCGGTTAAATTAAATAAGTGAGCTGCCGTTTCGCGACGCGTATCTTCAATTAATTGCACCGCGTCTACAGGTAGGTCGCTCTGTGCTAACGCCTTATGAATCGAGGTAACGAGTGCCATATTAGAGTGTTTGGCAGAAGAGCTACCGCGTAAAATTACCGCATTGCCGGTTTTTAACGCGAGTGTTGCCGCATCGATCGTCACGTTAGGACGCGCTTCATAAATCATGCCAATAACACCAAGCGGTACGCGTTTTTTCGTAATATGCATGCCGTTATCCTTCGTCATTTCTTCTACTACTTCGCCGACAGGATCAGGTAGCTTTACGAGTAAACGAATGGCATCTGCCATCGCTTGCACGCGCGCCTCGTTTAATAAAATGCGGTCGAGCACTGAAGCGTCTAAGCCCTTTGCCTCGCCGTCGCTTAAATCTTTTTTGTTTTCTTCTATTAAATAGGCGCTATCTTGTTCAAGCTGCGCTGCGATTAATAAAAGTGCATCATTTTTCTTTTCAGTTGATTTTGTGTTCATCACATAACTTGCTTTTTTCGCTAATTGTCCTTTTTGTACGACTTCATTTGTCATTGTACTTCCTCCTGTTCTTGGGCTACCCAGCGATTGCGGTGAATGACCTCAATCGGGTAGTTATCAATTTCATCCGTATGTTTACCAAGCGCTACGCTTAGCTCGCTCGGTGTATATAAAATCTCACCGCGTCCAAGTAAACCTTGTTCGCCGTGTACTTCTACGACATCATGGCGTGTAAAGTTGCCGCTAAACTGTTTAATGCCTGCAGGGAGTAAGCTTTTACCGCTATGCATTAAGGCGTGTTCTGCACCCGCATCAATCACGAGCTTGCCTTTTGGTTCGGCTAGGGTAATCCACTGCTTCGTATTGTTCATAAACGTTAAGTCGTCGTGCTCGATATACGTGCCGTCGCCTAAGCCGTCTAAAATTTCTAACAATTTATGTGCGCCTTGCCCACGCCCTATAAACACTTTAACACCCGCTTCTAACGCGCGTTTTGCTGCGAGCAGTTTTGACGTCATTCCACCTGTACCTACAGCGGAGCTTGCACCGTCTGCATAGCCGAGCATTTCGTCGGTAATCGCTTGTAAGCGCGGAATATGCGTCGCGTTTTTATCTTTTGCGGGATTGGCGGTATATAAGCCGTTAATGTCCGTTAAAATAATGCATTGGTCCGCGTGCACTAAGCCACTTACGAGCGCCGATAACATATCATTATCGCCAAATGTCAATTCTTCGACAGATACGGTATCATTTTCGTTAATGATTGGTATAATGCCGCGCTCAAGCAACACTTCAAACGTCGCATAAGCATTTTTGTAGCGTGTTTTGCTTAAAAAGTCCGTGCGCGTTAACAATACTTGCGCTGGTGTGATGCCAAAGTGCGCAAAGCGTTCGTGGTAAGACTGAATTAATAAGCCTTGCCCTACAGCCGCCGCTGCTTGCTTACCTTTTACCGTCACCGGGCGCGTCGGATAGCCGAGCTTATGAAAACCTGCCGCTACTGCGCCTGATGACACGAGCAACACTTCGTAGCCCGCTTGTTTTAACGTCGCAATCGCTGCGACATGATCATCGATTTGGGCGTAATCGAGCTCACCTTTGGCGTTGGTTAGTGAACTACTGCCAATCTTAACGACGATACGTTTCATCGTACATCATTCCTTTCTACAACAAAAAACCCGCCTCGCCCTATAACTAGGACGAAGAAGGTTATCTCCGTGGTACCACCTAAATTGAGTCCATTGACTCCACTTGAGCTCTATAACGCCGAGACCGCGCCTAGTATGAGTAGGGCTTAACGTTAAAGTAGGTTCGGTAGGGGTTTGTACGATACCTTGCAGCCGGTGAATATCGCTCTCTTAACAAACCGTTGTTACGTACTAGTCTTTAACACGCTTTATACTAGAATGCCCGAAATCCGCTAACGTGTCAAGAGTGCAACTAAAATTATCGGCGCTAACAATAACAGCGCAAACAGCACCGGCCATAGTTTTTTGGCGAGCGGCTTTTTAAAGGTGGGTGCCATGCTCGCAAATTCGTAGAGCGCTTGAATGGCCTGCTGTTCTTTCGTAAACACCATGCTTTGCCATGCCTCATAATCGTCGACATACGTCGTTGGGGATTGTGGGCTTAAGCGCAGTTTTAGCACTGCGCTCGTCACATCTTCTTCGCCAATCCAATACGTCGTAACCGGCACAATGCCTGTAGATTGGTGGGCTTTTACCGTAATATCGTACGTCTTCATTTTATAATGAGTTACGCCGTCTTTCTCATAAGCGACGACTAACGGATTAAGTGCCATGCTCGACCACCGCCTTTTTTTGTTTGATTATACTATGATATTACGCGAAAAGGGAAAAATTTTCTCACTAGCAACCTATATGCTATAATTAAGTTGCTAGTTGGATAAGAAAGGAAGGTCGAGATGACTGCACCACGATATGTCAAAATTGCTATGGATGTTGCCGAACGCATTTACCGCGGTGAGTTTGCCATAGGTGAGAAGGTGCGTGGGCGCTCAACGCTCGCTGGTCAGTACGGGGTATCACCAGAGACGGTGCGCCGTGCGACGAGCTTACTAAGTGAGATGGGCGTCGTAAAAGTATATGATAAAAGTGGCATTTATATTGAGTCACGTGAGCAAGCCTATGCTTTTTTACAACGCTACCGCACGAAGCAAAACTTTCAAGAAATCCGCGAACGCATCACCCAATTGCAGCAACAAAAACAAGCGATTGAAAAAGAGTTAAATTTGTATTTAGATATGTATATGGAATATGCAATGGGGCTAGAGCAATACAACTCAAAAGACGTCTTTCGGTTTATATTGACCGAAGATTCAGGTATTATCAACAAAACCGTAGCTTCGACGCAGTTTTGGCGTCATACGAACGCTACCATCCTATCTGTCACACGGGCAGGTAAGGCGTATATTTCGCCCGGTCCTAACTTCGTCTTTCAACAAGACGACGAAATTACGGTCGTTTGTGAGCCTGAGCATAAAGCCAAACTACAACGTTTTTTACATGGAGGTACATAAAATGGTAGTAGAGTTAATGAAAGAAGCGAAATGCATCGTCATTTTTACCGGGGCGGGTATGTCTACAGAAAGTGGCTTGCCAGATTTTCGCTCCGACCAAGGTGTATGGCAAACGGAAAGCCCGGCACGCGTGGCTTCTATTAACGCGCTCAACGAAAAGTCTGAGCAATTTTTTAAGTTTTATCGCACGCGCGTCCAAGGTGTACGTGGCCATAAACCACATAAAGGTCACCATATTTTAGCCAAGTGGCAAGCGGCTGGCATCGTGGACACAATAATTACACAAAATGTTGACGGCTTTCATACGGCAGCCAATTCATCAGATGTTTTAGAGTTGCACGGCACATTAGGCAAAGTACACTGCCAAAATTGCCAAAAGGAATATGATAACATAATGTACGAAAAACGCGCATATTACTGCGAATGTGGTGGTGTTTTACGTCCATCTGTTATATTGTTCGGTGAGCTTTTAGACGATGGTGTTATAACACAGGCTGTCAAGAAAAGTGAATCGGCGGACTTGTTTATCGTGCTCGGCTCGTCCCTAACGGTGTCACCTGCGAATCAATTTCCTTTACTTGCTTACAAGTACGGTGCTAAACTTGTGATAGTAAACGAGGAAGAAACACCATATGATCATATTGCGAGCAGTGTCATCCGTAATGAGAAAATTGGCGATTTTTTGGCCCGTATTGATAATGAATTAAACGACTGACCCAAGGAGTCACTGCTAAATTTTTAGTGGTGTACTCCTTTTTTATTATGCCTTAACTTCTAGTGTTTAGGAATTTAATGGAATGAAAAAAGGAGGTAATAGTGAAATGTGTCCATTGTGTAAACGCTGAATGTGTCGGATTTATCACAAAAAACCCTTGATGTAACAGCTTTGTAACAGGTACTTCGCACAAAGTTCACGATTTTTGATAAAAAAAAGCGTAACATAAGAATAGAGCTGAGGGAAAAGCGAAAGGAGCTTTTATAAAATGGAAGAAGTATTATTAGCAAGACTTCAATTTGCTTCAACAACATTGTTTCACTTTATCTTCGTTCCACTATCAATAGGGTTAGCCTTTATGATTGCGGTAATGCAGACAATGTACGTTGTAAAGAAAGATGAAGTATATTTGAAGATGACGAAGTTCTGGGGGATATTCTTCCTAATTAACTTCGCTGTCGGCGTTGTAACAGGTATTATTCAAGAGTTCCAATTTGGTATGAACTGGTCGGAGTATTCACGATTTGTAGGTGATATTTTTGGGGCACCACTTGCAGTCGAAGCATTACTCGCGTTCTTCCTAGAATCAACATTTATCGGAATTTGGATTTTTGGTTGGAACAAAGTACCAAAAGGCATTCACTTAATGTCCATTTGGTTAGTATCTATCGGTACAATTTTATCGGCGTTTTGGATTTTAGTCGCTAACTCATTTATGCAAAACCCAGTGGGGTATACATTGCAAAATGGTCGTGCGGAAATGAATGACGTCGTTGCTTTATTATCAAACGAAAAATTATGGGTAGCATTCCCACATACGATTTTCGCAAGCCTTGCGACAGGCGCATTCTTCATTGCAGGTGTCAGCGCATGGAACATTTTAAAGAAACGTGATCTTACCTTATATAAACGTTCATTAAACGTAAGCTTAATCGTTGGTTTATTAGCGTCAGTGGCTATTGCTTTTTCAGGTCACTCACAAGCAACGTATTTAATGCACGCACAACCAATGAAAATGGCGGCAGCTGAAGCCCTATGGGAAGATAGTGGCGACCCAGCAGCATGGACATTATTCGGTAACATCGATGTCGAAAACCGCGAAACAACAGCGCGTGTCGATATTCCTTATTTATTAAGTTATTTAGCGTATAGTGAGTTCTCAGGTAAAGTTGAGGGTATGGATACATTAGAAGCTAAATTAATTGAAGAGCATGGTGAGGGCTCATACATCCCACCGGTTAAAACGGTATTCTGGAGTTTCCGTATTATGGCGGGTACTGGCGGTTTACTAATCGTCATTGCAGGTCTTGGTTTACTGTTATCATGGCGCAAAAAAATCGACGCAAAACCTTGGATGTTAAAAGCGTTAATCGCATCGATTTTCATTCCGTACATCGCTAACTCATTCGGTTGGATCATGTCAGAAATCGGTCGTCAACCATGGGTAGTTAACGGATTAATGTTAACAGAAACAGCCGTATCACCGAACGTATCAGCAGGTCAAATTTTATTCTCGCTGATTGCATTCTCTGTGATTTACACAATTTTAGGTATCATTATGGTTCTGTTATTCCTTAAAGTCATTAAACGCGGTCCAGAAGAGCCAAAAGAGGAAGACGTTTCGGCTACTGACCCATTTGAGACAGGAGGCGCTCACTAATGGCACTAAGTGAATTTTGGTTTTTACTCATTGGTGTATTATTCGTAGGATTTATGTTTTTAGAAGGCTTTGACTTTGGCGTAGGTATGAGCACACGCTTTTTAGCGAAAAATGCGCATGAAAAAGAAGTGTTAATTAAAACGATTGGGCCAGTATGGGACGCTAACGAAGTATGGTTAATTACAGCGGGGGGCGCGATGTTTGCGGCCTTCCCACACTGGTATGCTTCTGTATTTAGTGGGTATTACTTACCTTTTGTACTCTTATTACTCGCATTAATTGTGCGCGGTGTATCGTTTGAGTTCCGCGAAAAAGGCGAGTCAAAAGCTTGGCACGCCACATGGGACGCAGCGCTACTTACCGGTAGTATTTTGCCACCATTTTTAGTCGGCGTATTATTTACAAGTATGTTACGCGGCTTACCAATTGACGGTGACATGAACATTACCGCTAGTTTCTTTGGCGACATCGTTAACGTTTATACAGTTATTGGTGGTTTACTATTTGTAGCCTTATCTTATTTACACGGTTTATTCTTTATTACCTTAAAAACAGTGGACGATATTCGTGCACGTGCACACGCACAAGCGAAAAAAGTGTACGCGGCAACAGGTGTATTACTGATCGCCTTTATGGTAATGACCGTAACAGAAACAACGGCAACAGAAGGCAAGCTTGGTAGCTTTATTATTCCGATGTTTGCGGTAGCCGCATTACTTTATGTCGTATTATTCTTCTTTATGACCAAACAAAAAGAGGGGCTGAGCTTTACAATGACAGGCTTACTGTTTGTAATTACAGTATCAAGCTTCTTTGTAGGACTATTCCCGAACGTATTAATTAGCTCGACAGATGTCGCAAATAATATCTCGGTATATGTAGCTGCATCAGGTGACTACTCATTAAAAATTATGACGTATGTCGCGATTACGATGGTTCCGATTGTATTAGCTTATACAGCGTGGACGTACTACATCTTCCGCAAACGTATTACAGGTGACCGAGAGGAAGTAGGCTATTAATGGATAAAAACCTTTTGCAATATGATGGCAGTAAACGTGTACTCGCAATCGTTGGTGTGCTGACAGTAGCACAAACAATCGCGATTATTACGCAAGCCTTATTTTTAGCAAAAGCGATTACGCAAATGTTTCACGGGGCGTCATTTACTGACGTTTCCGTGTCATTTGCTCTTTTTTTCCTTGCACATGTCATTAGACATACTTTGCAGTGGGCAAAGGAGCGCGTGAGCTATCGTTTTGCTGAACGTACGGCACATGCATTTCGAGAACAATTAGTCGAACAAATTTTTGAGCTTGGCCCGCAAGCAGTAGGGCAGCACGGCTCAGGTAATTTAATTACCTTAACGCTAGAAGGCATTCCTAAATTTCGTAAGTATTTAGAGTTATTTATTCCACGTGTGACAGCGATGGCCGTTATACCGGCTGTTGTCGTGTTATTTATTTTTACAAAAGATATTTTATCAGGCGTCATTTTAGTCGTCGTACTACCTGTGTTAATTTTATTTTTAATTTTAATCGGTATCGTGTCAAAGCGTCGTATCGATGATCAAATGGAAACGTATCGTTTACTATCGCGCCATTTTGTCGATTCTTTGCGCGGTTTAGTAACGTTAAAATATTTAGGGCGCAGTAAATCGCACGAAAAAGCGATTGATACCGTCAGCAACAAATACCGCATCGCCACGAACCGTGCGCTGCGCTATGCGTTTTTATCTTCATTCGCACTCGATTTCTTTGCGAGTTTATCCGTAGCCATTGTAGCCGTTGAATTAGGTTTTCGTTTAATTAACGGTACGGTAGGGCTTGAGATGGCACTTGCTGTGTTAGTGTTAGCACCTGAGTACTTTACGCCTGTGCGAGAGCTTGGTAATGACTTCCACGCCACGGTAGACGGGCAAGACGCGGGCAATGAAATTCGGGCGATTTTAGCCACACCTGTCGCTAAAAGTGAAAGCGCTATCCCAGCGGTTACCGCACAGACGACACTCGCGTTACAAGACGTTTCGGTAGAAGGTGATGACCGCAACATTTTATCGCATATTAATTTAACGCTTACTGGACCGATTAAAGTCGGCATTGTCGGCAGTTCAGGTGCAGGTAAGTCAACGCTAATTCAAGCGTTAGCGGGCTTTGTTAATACGAGCGGTACGATTACGCTAGATAAAGTGCAAGCTACGTTAACGCAAGATGCGTGGCGTCGACAAATTTCTTATATTCCGCAGCACCCGACCATTTTTTCGGCGAGCGTGCAAGAAAATATTCGCTTTTATGCTCCGCAAGCGACGGATGAAGCGGTGCGACAAGCGGCACAACAAGTCGGCTTACTTGCGTTAATTGAGCAGTTTCCGCAAGGGTTTAACGAACCAATCGGACAAGGTGGTCGCGTGTTAAGTGGCGGTGAGGAACAACGTATCGCTTTAGCGCGTACGCTTTTGCAACAGCAACCCATCTTATTATTTGATGAGCCAACTGCGCATTTAGATATCGAAACCGAACATGAGATTAAAACGATTATTGAGCCAATGCTTGACGATAAAATTGTATTTTTCGCTACGCATCGCTTGCACTGGATGCAAACGATGGATTACATCGTCGTGCTCGATCAAGGTCAAATTGTCGAACAAGGCACGCATGACGAATTACTAGCGAAAAACGGTGCTTATGTTGCCTTACGTAATGCACAGCGAGGAGTGAGCGCATGAGTTACGCAAAAACGTATATTGTACCGTACCTTAAAAAATATTATAAAGTGATGGGCGTTACCGTGTTAATGGGTACGCTTGCGCTATTATCAGCAGCGATGCTGTCGTTTGTATCCGGTTATTTAATTACGCGTACGTCACAGCGTCCTGAAACGATTTTACTCGTTTATGTACCGATTGTAGCGGTGCGCACCTTTGGTATTTCACGCGCAGTATTTCGTTATGTCGAGCGCCTTATTGGGCATAATGCGGTGTTAAAAGTGTTAGCCGATATGCGTGTGAAACTTTACCACGCGCTAGAGCCACAAGCGCTATTTATTCGTGAGCGATTTACGACAGGTGATTTACTCGGCGCATTAGCTGATGATATCGAACATTTACAAGACGTCTACATTCGTACGGTCTTCCCAACACTTATCGGTTTATTCGTTTTATTATTTGCGGTAGGTGGGGTTGCGGCAGTAAGTGTACCGTTTGCGCTCGTATTGTTCTTCCTATTAAGTATCATCGCTTTTGTGTACCCACTATGGTCACTATACCGCTTGAAAAAATACCAAACCGCGGCGAAACAACAACATAGTGCACTTTATCGTGATTTTACCGATGCGATTTTTGGCGTGCAAGATTGGTTAATTAGCGGCCGCAAAAAAGTGTTTACCGACCGCTTCATTACGCAAGCACAAGCGAGCGATCAAGCCGAAAGTAAACTCGACTACTGGCACCAAGACCGCGCCTTTCAGCTGCAGGTCATTACGGGTGTTATCGTCATTATTGTCGGGCTATGGGCAGGGCTTACCGCACAAAGCGGGGCTATTTTGCCAACGTATATTGCCGCCTTCACCTTAGCGGCTATGCCGATTGTAGAAGGCATTATTCCGATTTCACATGCGGTAGAACGCATACCGGTTTACGAGGAATCGCTAAAGCGTATTGACGGCATTCATAGCCAAAATACAGCGCCGGAAAAACCTGCTGTAACACCGAACGGCACGGCCATTCAATTTACGAATGTTAGCTACCGCTACCCGTCAAGCGATACCGATGCAGTACAAGATGTATCGTTAACGATTGCACCAGGCGAAAAAATCGCCATTCTCGGTAAAAGTGGTGCAGGTAAATCGACGCTAATGCAGCTGTTGCTCGGTAACTTAGCACCGACAGCAGGGCAAGTGACGATTGGTGATACACCCGCAGCACAGATTGGTGAAGCAATTTATGACATCGCTAGTGTGCTTAACCAAAAGCCGTATTTATTTGCGACGACAGTCGAAAATAACATTCGTCTCGGTCGCCAAGACGCTACAACAGCAACCATTGAAGATGTGATCGCGCGCGTCGGTTTACAAGACTATATTGCAACGCTGCCTAAGCAACTCAAAACGCAAATGGAAGAAACCGGTCAACGCTTTTCAGGCGGTGAGCGCCAACGTATTGCGCTCGCACGTATTTTAGTAAAAGATACACCGATCGTTATTCTCGATGAGCCAACGGTTGGGCTAGATCCTATTACAGAGCGTGAGTTAATGGAAGATATGCTGCGTTCGCTTGAAGGCAAAACGGTCATTTGGATTACGCACCATTTAACAGCGATTGAACAAATGGACCGCGTATTGTTTATGGACGATGGACAGATTGCAATGCTCGGCACGCATGAGACGCTTATGCAAACGAATGAACGCTACCAACGATTATACCGATTAGATCATGGTTACTAAAATTCGGGTGAGAACAAACTACTTTGTTCTCACTCTTTTTTATTACTTTTTCACTACCGTTTATACAACGCATGCATAACCACAACACGCGATGTTATTCTGTTATGGTAAAACATAGTACATACATAGGGCTTTATTTGAATAAAGTGTGTATTTTATTAGAAAATTGAAACATAAAAGGTTGTAGTAGATGTTTGAGTAATGAATGTGGTATTGTATAAATTGTAGTAGAATAGTATTATAAAAATGCCATTAATAAAGAAGAGGTGGATTCAGGTGTTTATGAAGAAAAAGAAGGCTAGTCCTTCTAGACTGCAATTAGAGCACGCAGACGTTGGTATTTTTGTTAACGGTGGCGATTATGGCCTACAGCTAGATATTATTGAGCTGACCAGACAAGACTTATGCTATATGCGCTCGATTCAGCCGATGATTACTAAAAATATCGAGGAAGTAGTAGTTGAGACTCCCACGGCTAAAGCCGCAAGCCCTTCACCTTGCGATGTACGGGTGGGATTCTTGAGTGATGTACCGTTCGCAATTCATTTCTGCTTTGAACAATCCTCAAGATAAGGGCATCTCATTGC
>NZ_QAFW01000089.1 GCF_003057615.1 Metalysinibacillus jejuensis | reverse complement strand
TTGTGGTGCAGAAAAACCTATGAAGCTATCTGAACGTACTTACCGTTGTTCATGTGGGTATGTGGCATATCGTGACTATAATTCAGCCATCAATATCAAAAATGAAGGCATTCGCCTATTGGCATTAACATAGAAACAAAAACTCTTGGAACAAGAGGGTTAGCTCGGTCAGTTTTCGTTGGCTAGTAAAAGCAACGATAAGTCGAGAAGCCCCCACTTCAATTAGACCGCAAGGTCAATAAGTGGTGGGTAGTTCACTATCGCTTCTATTTGAAATCATAGCAAAAAAATTCGACTTTAAAACGATAAAAATATGCAGGATTTTATGCAACATCGTGACAAACGCAGCCAATACAAAAATAAGCGTAAACGTTGCTGGCACTAGCTTTGTAGAAACGTGCATAAAATCCTGTATAAATAATGTTCCATAAAAAAAGAGAAAACGTTGATGTAACAGCGTTTTCTCGTTTTTTATATGCCCCCAAACTTGCATTTGGGAACGTTATTCAGTTTTATTCTGCATATGTTATTAATCTTTGTCATGTGAAAAATGCGTAGTTTAATTCCAAGATAATTTAATCCTATTTAAAAAAACAAAAATGGTTTATTATGTTACTTGAAGTTAATTTATAGGGGGTGGTTTTGTTATGAGGAAAAATGTAGGTTATTTATTTTCTTTTTTAGGATTAGTCTTTATTACTCTTATTAATCCAGTGGAACCTGAAGCAGCTAATCATCAATCAACTAGATATGGAAATGGTTTTCATTACGCATTCTATGATAGTTCGGTAAATAGTACGCATGAACAATATTTTAATCTTGCTAGGACATATTGGAATCAGAGTCCTAAAGTAGGAATTGGTAGAACATATTCACGTACTGCTTATACAGATAAATACTCTGTAGCTAGTGGTGATATTAATACGTTAGTCCTTGGAGAAGTCTTCCCGGGCTACTATGATACAGCTGGTGTCGCAAAATATAATATTGGTATGGATGACAAATGGGATTTTGTGAACCTGGTACTATACACTAATACAATGCAATATGCAGGTGGTAGTTCATATTCATTATCAACAGCTAGTCATGTAGCGGCACATGAAGTAGGTCATACCGTAAAACAAAAGCATCCACCTAGTAATATTTCATTAAATCAATCAGTTGTTCAAACCGGTTACACTTTTAATAATCTCCCTGTCATACCTGGCGGAAGTGGAAATGTACAAATAACAACCTATGATTTAAATTCTGTCAACTCGAAATTTTAATATCTTACAAAGGATGTGAATATATGAAGAAAAAGACTGTCTTTTCGATTACCTGTGCGAGTGTGATTACTGGATGCCTATTAATTTTTTATACACAAGATACTAAAATAGAACGTGATGCGACTAACATAGAAAAAGCTGTTGAAACCAACGAAGAAATTCAGAAAGTAAAATACCCAAGCCAGTTTACTGCTGAAGAAATTCAGAAGATGCCTTTGATTGAATCTATATCGACAGTAATTAGTTATGAATTGAATGATATGCCTGAGACAGCAGATTTAATTGTATTAGCAGAGGCTGTAAAACCTTATGAAGCAAGAGAGCATGTAGCAAATTATGGTGAGACGCCAGAAGATAAAATACAGCCAATATTTTTTGCAGGTGGTTATACAAAAACAGAGGTTATTATCAAAGAAATAATTAAACCTTCTGTTAAAAATGATGTAATGGTTGGTGATGAAATAACGATTATAGAGCCACTCACTATATTTCAACAACCAGATGATAGTTATGCAAGATATGCTACTGAAAATTATGTAGCATTAGATGGTACATCTACCTACTTATTATTTTTAGTGCAACCAGATCCAGCGAGTAATACTTATGGAATTCAAAACTTTAACGTCTTTCCGAAAGAAGTCTCCCATCCTCAAGGAATGTGAAGGTGCGAATAGCACCAATGAGTAGGTGGGAGATGAATTTTGGTTGGCTTTAGCCAAAGAATTTGGTAAAATATAGACATAATGTTCTTTGACAACTGGATATATGGAGTTGCATACGGAAATAAGAGCGAAAACCAAGCCCCTCGTATGCGTAAAATATCCAAGGTACTAAAAACATTGCGTATCAGTAGGGTTGGAATGCCCCGAATTCACGCTCGTGGAGAACACATAAGACTTGCTTGCAAGCTATGTTCGTGGAAGCGAGAAGCCCCCACTTCAAACGAAGTTAAGTGGTGGGTAGTTCACTCAGTGTGAGATGGCTTCTTACTTTTAAAGAGATAAACTTATTTTACTGAAAATATACGTGTTCAGTTAATCAATGTTACGGAACACTATATAATTAAAAGATATCAATTCACACATATTATTAACAAATTAAAAGGGTGATATTAACAAAATTAAAAGGAGACTGTATAGAGCAACTGAAAAGTGAACCAATTATTACATGAGCTAGTGAGCCACTTTGGAAATCTTGTCCTCCTAAAAAAGACAAGTCGGCTTTATATGGAGCGGCGAGCATGATACCCTTATCGGGACGTTAAATCCCTAACCTAATGCCATTTAAGGGTGAATCATGCTTGCAGAGGCTCCATGTCAAGCCAAGGCTTAAACAAGCTGCTTACGCTATCTTGTACACTGGAAAAGTACCCTCGTTAAATTGCGAAGTGGCTCAAATTTCAATTGCGAAATACAGGAGACCGATAGTAAAATTAAGAAAGGAGATGAGAGGATTTGAATATTTTAAACAATAAGAAGTTAAATTTGGAACATTCTATGTCATTAAAAAATCATTCATTAATTAAGAATAAGGAATTAAAACAAATTGAAGAACAAGCAAAAGTAAGCATAAAAAATAACTCTACTATCACGAACAGAGGAAATACTTCAATAAATCCATCAGAAATTAAAGTAAATGTTACAGGTGAAATGGCTCACTTCAATTTTATTAAGGATATGGATGAACTGAGCTTAGATGAGAAGAGAAAAATCGATATGTTGATAAAGAAAAGTATTGAAAAGCCAAAAGGTGGTACAGGTGATTATTTCGTAATGGACCGTGCCCAAACGAATGCACAATTGCAACTGATTGCTGATAAATTGATTCCTGAAAAATACAAAAATCAGATGAATAAGGCCATTAAAAGCTATCAAGAGGATGGTTTGAACTTTCAAGTTAAAATCTATGAAGCTGCACAAGAACGTATGGATAAACTAAGCTCTAAATATCCAACATTAGGTAAGAAAACAATCGCAACGACCGGAATAAAAACATTACAAGAACAAGAAAAAAAGATGGTTGGCTCTTATAATCAACTAAATTTATCTAGCCAATCAAATTTCGTTCAGTCTTTTGAAACAATTTTAACGAACTTTAAAGAAAATCAATTGCAATTAAAAAATAGTCCTGAAGATGTTTTGAATCAATTTCAAGATGAACTTCGTGCAAAGTGGAATGATTTTGCCACACTATTTAATGACTCAAAGATTTATAAACATCCAACCGTTAATAATTCTGTGATTGATGTGCGCCTTTAAAATAATTAAGGGGTCCCGTCACATACCCATCAAGCTAACAACGAAACTAGCTAGACTTGAATTGTTTTTACATGGCGACCAGCCCATACACAAAAAATAGACATGCCAAATTAGCCCCCAAAAAAGCATTTTTTTCGCTAGGCAGCTTGTCTAGGCTTCACTGTCTTTTCATAGACAACGCCTAAAATATCAAAGACCGTCATTTTCTTAGACCGATGACATTTACGCCCGTTTTTTGAGAGCAGCTGATACAGGCGATGGAGGATGTTCACCAGCTCTTCTGCGCCAGCTGCCATTGCTCGAAAGAATAACGGAAAGTAATCCTTAATCATATAAACCGCCTTGTACTCACTCAGCTCCTGCTTTTTCTTTTCAAGCAGAAGCTGGCGCATTTGAAACATTGTCGAAGAACAGAGGAGAATGCCAATGAGCTGACCATATAAATGGCACTCGAGGCGTTCTTTTTTCATCGTTTTACAGGCATTGATTTCAAAAAAAGACTTCCATGTTTTAAACAAAATCTCGATCTGCCAGCGCAATGAATACAGGGCATGTACGTCATTCGTTGGGACATCTTCAGGTGATGTGTTCGTGATATAAACGTTCATGCCC
>NZ_QAFW01000088.1 GCF_003057615.1 Metalysinibacillus jejuensis | reverse complement strand
GAACGTGTAGAAATTCGTATGCCTAAATCAATTATCGAGAAATTAGATAAATACCAAGAAGAAAACGGACTGTCTACAAGAACAGCAACTATTCTCGAATTATTGCGAAAAGGCTTAGAAAAATAACGTTGGCTAAAGCCAACCGAAATTCATCTCCCACCTACTCATTGGTGCTATTCGCACCTTCACATTCCTTGAGGATGGGAGACTTCTTTCGGAAAGCCGTTTAAAAACAAAAAAGTCCATCCTATAATAAATACGTAGCGATATTTTGAAAAATATGGTTCAATATGAAGAGAGTTTTTCAATCAAAACATTGTATACCCAAATGAATGGAGGAACGATCTATGCAATCCATTTTAATTGTTGAAGATGATATTTACATAAGCGATATGGTGGCAAGTCGTTTACAGCGGGAAGGCTTTCATGTTTTAAAGGCTTTTTCTGGGACAGAGGCATTGCTCGTTTTAGCATCGCAGCAACCTGATTTGATTTTACTAGACCTTATGCTACCCGGTCTCTCAGGTGAAGAAGTATTACCTAAAATTCAGCAAACGCCAGTTATTATTATGAGTGCCAAAGCAGAAGTAAATGCTAAGGTTCAGTTACTGCTAAACGGAGCTGCAGATTATGTGACAAAGCCTTTCCATTTAGAGGAGCTTGTTGCGCGTATAACGGTTCAACTACGAAAGGCACAACAAACAGAACAGCAGCAGCTACTTACCTATTCTGATATTACAATGGATACCATTTCTCATGTAGTGACCGTTCATGAACAGCCTATAAAGCTCACTAGAACAGAGTATGCACTTTTAAAATGCTTGCTGCAACATCCAAAGCAAGTTGTCACAAAATCGCAAATTCTACATGTTATTTCAAGTGATACACCTGATTGCACAGAATCAACACTTAAAGTACATATAAGCAATATTCGGATTAAATTGCGTGAAGCGACTGGCAAAGACTATATACAAGCAATTTGGGGCATCGGCTTTAAATTTGAGCTCGATTAATCTATACGATTTCTTTACCATTTTCTTAACCGTTTTCTTTACACTTTTTTGCTATCCTTTGGGTACATCAAAGGAGGTTGTAATATGGACTATGTATTACAAGTACAAGGTTTAACAAAAAAGTATCATCAAAATACGGTCATTAACGATTTACATATGAGCGTGCCAAAGGGCGCTATTTACGGCTTTGTCGGTAAAAATGGTGCCGGTAAAACAACGCTTATTCGGCTCATTTGTGGTTTACAAGAGCCAACAGCTGGCGCATATACGTTATATGGCACAAATCATCATGAAAGCGATATTTCAACGACGCGTCGCCGTATAGGTGCAGTCATTGAAGGGCCTTCTATTTATATGAATATGACAGCTGAGGACAATTTAAAGGTGCAGTATCGTGTGCTCGGACTCCCCTCTTTTGATTGGATTCCAACGTTACTTCGATTAGTCGGCCTCGAGCATACCGGCAAGAAAAAGGCGAAGCACTTTTCACTCGGTATGCGACAACGATTAGGCATTGCTGTTGCACTATGTGGTAACCCTGATTTTTTAGTACTCGACGAACCGATGAACGGACTTGATCCAAAGGGTATTATCGAAATGCGCGAGCTCATCTTAAAATTAAATCGTGAGCAGCAAATAACGATACTCATTTCAAGCCATATATTAGATGAATTAGCTCGTGTAGCAACGCACTACGGCTTTATTGATAACGGCAAAATGATTCAAGAAATTAGTAGCACCGAGTTAGAAAAAGCATTCCGTAAATGCACCCGTATAAAAGTAACGAATATGGGCGTGCTAACACGTGTACTCGATTCTATGCAACAGGAATATACGGTTGTTTCTGAAGAAGCTGTAAATGTGTTTGGTGAGGTACACATTACCCCACTTGTTTTAAGACTTGCGAACGAACATTGCAATGTGCTGTCTATACATGAGCTCGATGAAAGTTTAGAACACTACTACTTAAACATTGTAGGAGGTGCTAAACATGCTTAACATCATACGAGCAGAGCTATTTCGCTCTAAAAAAAGCAAATTATTTTGGTTAATACTCACTGCCATTTTCATAAATGGGGGCGTTTATGGTATGTCCGTTGCAACGAGTGAAGTATTTGACGATATATTCATTATGCCTTTATTTATTCTACTTGCCGCCTACTTCTCACTGATGATTGGTAGAGAATACGCAGATGGTACAATGCGTAATAAAATCATTGCCGGTAAAACAAAAGCAACGATTTACTTTGCACAAATCACGCTTAGTTTGATGACGAGCATGATATTTATCGGTGCATTTTTCATTCCATTTATCGTGATTGCGAGTACAACAATGGCTGCAAATATTCCACTAGCCGTCATACTATCTAGTAGCGCTGGCTTTGTAATGAGTATCTTTGTTTGGAGCATTTTGTTTACCGTTGTCAGTATACTGATTTCATCACGTGAAATTGCAGCAATCATTAATTTCATCCTGTTCTTTGCCATCATGATTAGTGCTTATCAAATTAATCATTCGTTAGGGCAGCAGGAGTATATAGGTACATATAATACCGAAACCCCAGTGCAAATGAGTCCTGAGGAAGTAAAACTGGCAGTTGAAGGCATGTTTGAAGGTAGTCATTATTCAGAGCATAATGACGAAGGCGTTATCACATATTTTAAAATTGTCGAATCCGACGAAGAAGTTTTAAACCCTAGATATATCGATGAACCATTCAGTACAATATTGCAAACGATTGAGTATTTGTTACCTTATGGGCAATTGAATGCTTATCTATCAACGCTAACTAGCTATATGTATGCTGCTAGCGAGGAAGATGTTCCGTTCCATTTATTCCCGCTCTATTCTCTTTGTATGTTAGCTGTATTAATTGCAATCGGCTTCATCGCATTTCGTAAAAAAGATTTAAGGTAAAGGTAGGTGAGCAAGATGCTTCTTTGGATTTGCTGTGGCGTTTTATTGCTAATTGTCCTCTTTCTTGGGACCAGACTTTTCATGCTTCGAAGAGGGATTAATGAATTTCAGGAGGATTTGAAGAAGCATCTTGCACATGAAACGAATACGCTTATTTCAACTTCTACAACAGATCGACAAATTCAACTCTTAGCGACGGAAATGAATATTCACCTCCGTGAGCTACGTGAAAAAAGAAGACGTTATGAAAACGGGGATCAGGAATTAAAAGTTGCGGCTACAAATATCTCTCATGATTTACGTACACCATTAACCGCCATTTCTGGCTACCTTGAACTGCTTGAACAGGAGGAAAAATCAGTAGCAGCTACACAATATTTAAACACCATTAAAAACCGTACTGATGCGATGAAGGAGCTAATCGAGCAATTATTTCACTACTCGATGATTACATCATCAACGGAAAAACCAAATCTAACAGTTGTTTCCTTAAATGCTGTATTAGAAGAAAGTATCTCGACATACTACAGCGCACTTGTCGAAAAAAATATCGAACCTACCATCACGATACCAGATGAGCCTATTAATCGTTTTGTAGATCAACAAATGTTACATCGGATTTTTGATAATCTACTGAGTAATGCGATTAAATATAGCGATGGAGATTTGCACATTACACTTTCACCTAACGGAACAATTTCATTCATGAATACCGCTTCATCTTTAACGACGATTGAGGTTGAAAAGTTATTTAATCGATTTTATACAGTCGAATCTGCAAGACATTCCACTGGTCTTGGTCTCTCAATTGTCAAAAGCTTAGTTGAGCAACTGAACGGCCAAATATCTACAATTTTTCACAATAATCAACTAACAATTGCATTATCATTCCCTAAAAATAATAAAAGTAAATGAAAGGAGACCTGCATAACGACTCCTTTCATTTGTAAGCGTCAAATAGCACCCACCTGTTTTCCAGGGGGTGCTATTGTTATGCTATCTATGTAGTTCGTTTAGGCACGTGACAGTTGGTCAGAATTGCATCTGACCAAGGCATCAACGCATCTAACGCTGCTTCATCTGTTAAATCAATTAACGGTAATTGCTCGAAAATATAGGTTAAATATTTCAGTGGATCAAGTTGATTCTCTTTTGCTGTTTCCACAATACTATAGATAATTGCGCTGGCCTTTGCTCCTTTCGGAGAAGCTGAAAATAGCCACGCTTTTCTTCCCATCACGAACGGTTTAATGGAACGTTCGCCTCGATTGTTGTCCAATTCTAGACGACCATCCTTTAAAAATACCACGAGTTTCTGCCACTGATTTAAACAGTATGTAATGGCTTCACCCAATTTTG
>NZ_QAFW01000087.1 GCF_003057615.1 Metalysinibacillus jejuensis | reverse complement strand
TTTGTTGTTTGAAACATAGGCAGGCATTTTGGCACCAGCCGTTTCCTAGGCTCTGTTGCCGCAGTATGAAGAGCGTGAAAGACAAAGTCAAGTGATAAAGAGCCAAAATGCCTTGCGATCGAAGATCGCTTGGGAACCAGCGGAACGAAGTGAAGCGAAGTTCCCAAGCGATCTTCGATCGCTTCTTTTCTTTTTTAAAAAATTTTAAAATTGAATCGGATTTTCAGGAATAGTTGAAAATTCGTTTACATATTATAAGGTGTAATAAATAAAAATGGTTGTAGTTTAAGGATGAGAAAAGGAGGAGCCACTAAAGATTTTTGAGAAGAGGTATGAAGAGAAATAGACTTATTTTATTTTTAAAGTAAATTCATCCAGTGCTTAAGCGTGGACTTTAGAAAACAGGTCTTTTTTTACTTGCTGGAAAAAATATTCCAGAGTATACTAAATGTGGTTATATAAAAAAGAAAAGTTAGAGGTCAATGGTAAAAGGAAAATAAAAATAAGGAAGGAGAAGAGAAAAAGGAGCTTCAGAATTTATGTATGGATTAGATTCTGAAAAATATGATGTTTACCATTCAGAAAGAGAAAAAGGCTGTTATGAGATTTTAGAGCGTTTTAAAAGGTAATGACATAAAATAATGATGTTAATTTTGAATGGACAGATGTTTGTGAATGATCGGTAGTAAAAATGTAGAAGTGAATTGAGAAAAAGAAATGTAGATGGAAAAAGAGTAAGTAGATTCAACAGATCGACTCCAGCTAACAAGATGCGAAAACCTCGTGTAGAGACACGAACAAAAAATTGTACATTGCAGGGAAGCTGCAATGGGGGTAAGCAATAATTGTTGATGGACTCAATTCGCTTATACGATTTGTTACAAGAAAAATATGCGTGTACATACAAAATAGCGTCTGATGAGCGAGAGGGTTATGCCGATTGGTAACAAGCGGCATAATCCTTTAAGGTTTTCATTTTTTGAACTTAGATTTTTAAAATTATTATGGAGAGTGAGGAGATGAAAAAGAAATTATCACGATCGGCCAAGAGAAAATTGGCTCGTCAAAAACAATATAAGAGAGAGCAGATCGAGAAGTTTGGAAATGATAATGCAAAATACACAGCTAAAAATTTGATTCGTCAATCGAGTAGAATTGGTTTTTCTAAAAAAGAAATGAAGAGGAAAAATCCAGATCATTTTGGGATTCATAGCAAAGCGACTTATAAAAAGACGATGGGAGAAGTCGGAAGATTCACGCAATTTGTCAAAGAAGAGTTTGGGATCAACCGATTAAATCAGTTTCGTCAGGAACACGCTGAAGCGTATTTAGATGCAAAAGAGCGGCAAGGATTAACGAAAGGTTCTTTGCAAAATGTTGAAACTGCTTTGATTCACTTGTCGAAAGCAATGGAACGCGATGAGAAGTTTGGAGAACTTCCGTCGTTAATGCCTGATCACCGACGATATACGAGTCAATCAGCCCATGAAGAAATTGAGCGAAAGCCTCGTGCTTACCAAGTAGAGGAAGCACGAGAAATTATTCAAAGGTTAGAAGAAAAAGGGCAGGAAACGGCAGCGTCAGCCGCATATCTATCAATGGTGTCTGGTTTACGAGCAGAAGAAGTTTGTAAAATTGAACGAAGACATTTTGAGCGACATGAAGATCATTATAAAATTCGTATTACACGAGATGATCCTAGTTATGTGACGAAAGGTAATCGTTATCGAGAAGTTCGAATTGATGCAGAGCATACTTCACGATTAGATGATTTACTAGGAGGATTAGACGAGCGTGAGCGAGTCATTCCACTTGAAAGTTTACAATTGGCGAAAATGGTCGCTGCGGTGAAGCAAGAATATGATATTGCATGGCCGATCATGGCGATGCATGGCTTTCGTCACTTATTTGCGAGGATGAGATTTCAAGATGAGATCAATCATTCACCTGAACATTTAGATGTGATGAATCGTATTTTGGATAATTTATTTGAGGGGAAACGAGCGGATGCAGGATTTTCGACTGCAGAAAAAGAACTCTATGAAGAAACGAAAGCAGCGATGGATCGGGTTCACGATGAATTAGGCCATGGCCAAAATCGTTTTGATTTGGCCATGCGATATTTAGATGTAAAATAACGCATATTATAATTAATTTATTAGGTAATGTTATATATATAATGTTGTGATACTATATAACTAAGCTTTTAGTCTAAGAAGAAAGAGGTGAATATAGATGAGTGAATGTCCAGAGTGTAACGGTGGTCAAGTAGAATGTGATTGTACAGGTGGCTTAGGTCGTCGTGGTGCAAATGAGGATTGTCCAGCATGTGGTGGAGATGGAGTACATACTTGTCCAGCATGTAACGGTTCAGGCCGATCGTAATATGAAAAACCTAGATTAAATTTTAGTCTAGGTTTTTCTTTTTTTAATTTCATGATAAATCGTGCTACGAGGGACACCAGTTAACTTTACAATATCGTTGACACTATGACCGTTTGTACTTCTTGAAAAGTAAAGTTTTAGAGCTCGTTCAATATCTTTTTCATTTCTAGCGGGTCTTCCTAAATGTTTGCCTTGCTTTTTAGCACGTTCGCGACCTTCTGAAGTTCTTTCTACGATGAGATCGCGTTCAAACTGTGCAAAGGCTGCAAGCATATTAAAGAGCAACATCTGGAGCGAAGAGTTTTCGTCTCGACCATCAAACTTCATATCTTCGCTTAAAAAATGAATGGTGACTTCTTTATTTTTAGCTTCTTGTACAATTTTATTGAGATCAATAATAGAACGAGCGAGTCGATCTATTTTCGTGACAACAATCGTGTCACCATTTCGAACAACCTCTTGCAGCAACTTATTCAGTTCTGGCCGATCACGCTTAGTGCCAGACATTTCATCACAATAGATTTTTTCACAACCAGCAGCTTTAAGGGTTTCAATTTGGCTGTCTAAATTTTGTTGAGAAGTTGAAACACGAGCATATCCAATAATCATTTCATGATCCTCCTACTGTCTAATAAGTCTGTAATCATTTAGAAAGTTCCTTAATTTAATTATAGACTATCTTTTAGACAATAAAGAAGCGATAAAATCGTTGTTTTTATCGTTTCAAAGTTGGAATGAAAAGATGTCTAAAAGTTGTAACTTTTAGATGATTAGTTTGAAAGAAAACATAAATATGTTTATTAGGAGATATATTATAAAATGTTATGGATCAATACATTTATGTTATTTTATACTGAAGAAATAACATAACTATGTTATATATTCTCAGAAGCTAATATAGGGAATGTTATAAAATGCGTAAGGTATAACATAGATATATTATAAAAAATCATAAAATAACATGGCAGCGTTATTCAGGATTTAAGAAAGCAGTATTTTAAGAAGAAATAATTGAAATGGTCGATGTTTTGGATTTTGAATGTAATTATGGAGGGCGGCTGATCATGTTATAAATAAAGGGCAGTGGTAGTGTATGGATGCTGCTGAAAATAGAAGGCTTTCAGTTAATCGTCAAAAAATTTTTTGCGTCTTTTTTTAGAACGTGTTATTATCTAGTTGTGACCTAATAAATGCAAAAACCGCTGGTCATCGGTGGTGGAACACCTATCAGCGGTTTTAACCCAAAAATATATTCACTGGCTATGATAAGCGAAATTGGGTCAACAGTCAAGACTTTCGCTAAAATAAGCTCATCGAGAAGCCGTACTCGATGTAAAATAATAACGTAGAAGGACGACCGTTTCCGCCGCAAAATGAACGGGTAGCATTCCAATACAGCTTCTCTCGATCAGCTGGGTATGCGAACGGTGAAGACCACCGAAGAGATTTACGCCACCTATTTGCAGGGTGAGCAATCAAACAAGGGTCTGGTAGTGGTACATTGGCTTCCTACGGGAAGGCAGCTGCTACACGCTAGCGAGTGAGAACAATCTGACAGCGAAAGCATACAGTAACTTCTTCACGATACGACACGAGCGTTTGTATAACGGCTCGCTAGCAGCGTCAGGGCAATGTATGGCGTGATGTGTAGTAGATATGGAAACATTAGCATTGATCGAGAGCATACACACGGATACCTCAGCGACGTTAAACGCAGTATCGAAGAGCACACACCGAAAGGGTGTTTTTTTTATGTCAAAAATGCCTGCCTATGTTTCAGACAACCTTTTTTTGTTGTTTGAAACATAGGCAGGCATTTTGGCACCAGCCGTTTCCTAGGCTCTGTTGCCGCAGTATGAAGAGCGTGAAAGACAAAGTCAAGTGATAAAGAGCCAAAATGCCTTGCGATCGAAGATC
>NZ_QAFW01000086.1 GCF_003057615.1 Metalysinibacillus jejuensis | reverse complement strand
GGTGAGAAAGCCAATTACCCACGTTTTTATCGACAATCATTAGACAAATTAGCAAAAGAACAACGCATCCTATCTCGTAGAAAGAAAGGTTCTGCACGTTGGGAAAAACAACGTTTGAAAGTGGCTGAACTACAAGAAAAAACAGCCAATCAACGTAAGAACTTTCTACACCATCAATCAAAAGAATTAGCAACAACCTATGACGCTGTTATCATCGAGGACTTGGACATGAAAGGAATGTCTCAAGCCCTTCACTTTGGTAAAAGCGTTCACGACAATGGTTGGGGCATGTTCACTACATTCTTATCGTACAAGCTAAAAGAACAAGGGAAACAGCTTGTGAAAATTGATAAATGGTTCCCTTCGACTAAAAAATGTTCTTGCTGTGGTGCAGAAAAACCTATGAAGCTATCTGAACGTACTTACCGTTGTTCATGTGGGTATGTGGCATATCGTGACTATAATTCAGCCATCAATATCAAAAATGAAGGCATTCGCCTATTGGCATTAACATAGAAACAAAAACTCTTGGAACAAGAGGGTTAGCTCGGTCAGTTTTCGTTGGCTAGTAAAAGCAACGATAAGTCGAGAAGCCCCCACTTCAATTAGACCGCAAGGTCAATAAGTGGTGGGTAGTTCACTTGGGTTTGCTCTAGCAGCCTATGTGATGGGGCGTATGTTAGAAAATAAAGAGCAACCTACACGTAAAGATTTTATTGCCGCTAATTTAGTAGGACTCGTTTGTATTTACGGAGTAGCCATTCCTGATTTATATTATGCTTTAAATTTTTGGCTGGATATGGAAAAAAGTTTCAGCAGTATCCTAGCCATTGTTTTTAGTGGGGGCGCAGTAGTAGATATTGGTTTAGCTATTATTACAGGCTTTTTTGCGATGCGTTTATATCAAGCATTTAAAGCTGCAGGCGTTTTACCAACAATTGCTGATAAACGTTTAGCCTAAGTCAAAAGGAGATGTGCAAGCGTCTCTTTTTTTGATGTTTTCAGAAAATATTAACAAACGGCTATTTACTTTAGTAAACATAGTGTGTTAACTTTATTAATAAATGAGTTAACACTATGAGGGGTTAGTCATTTTACGTTAACAAACATAAAGGGAGAGATTGACATGAACTGGTTACAGCTAGCAGAGGAAGTCATTGAAGGTAAAAAAATTACTAACGATGAGGCAATGGCAATTTTGACGAGCGATGATGATGATTTATTAAAATTACTAGATGGTGCTTTTGCAATTCGTAAACATTATTACGGTAAAAAAGTAAAATTAAATATGATTATGAATGCGAAAAGTGGTTATTGTCCTGAAGACTGTGGCTACTGTTCACAATCATCGAAATCAAGTGCACCAATTGATAAATATCCATTCATTTCAAAAGAAGAAATTTTAGAAGGTGCAAAACGTGCCTATGAAAATAAAATCGGTACATACTGTATCGTAGCAAGTGGTCGTGGCCCAACGCGTAAGGACGTTAATGTGGTAAGTGAAGCGGTTGAAGAAATTAAAGAGAAATACGGCTTAAAAGTTTGTGCTTGCTTAGGTTTACTTAAAGAAGAACAAGCAGAGCAGTTAAAAGAAGCAGGCGTTGACCGTTACAACCATAACTTAAACACATCTGAGCGCCACCATGATTACATTACAACATCGCATACGTACCAAGACCGTGTAAATACGGTAGAAATTGCGAAGAAACACGGTATTTCACCATGTTCAGGTGCGATTATCGGTATGCGTGAAACAAAAGAAGACGTTGTTAATATCGCGCGCGCACTTCATCAATTAGATGCTGACTCAATTCCAGTAAACTTTTTACACGCAATTGACGGTACAAAATTAGAAGGCACAAATGATTTAGACCCACGCTACTGCTTAAAAGTATTAGCTTTATTCCGTTATATTAACCCAACGAAGGAAATCCGTATTTCGGGTGGACGTGAAGTTAATCTTGGCTCACTACAACCACTTGGTATGTATGTTGCTAATAGTATTTTTGTTGGTGACTACCTAACGACTGAAGGACAAGAAAAAAATAGCGACTACTTAATGCTACAAGATCTTGGTTTTGAAATTGAATTTACAGCTGCACCAGCAAGCGCATGTAGCTAGTGAAAAATTAAAGCTATCGACTCTTTTTAGAGACGGTAGCTTTTTTTACTAGTTATTTGTAGTAAATGATAGTAAAGAAGCGTTAGACAACATATAATCATTACATCTCTATTAGTCCTTTTCGCTAGTTAACGCTACGACTTTGTAAGCTACAAATAATTGTAAATGTCGTGTATAATAGATGCACGATATTGTTTTGAGTGGGGGGATTAACAATGAGAATAGCTGCAAGTGTCGTACAACCAGAACGTTTGTATCAGCAAGACGAACGCAAACGTCAGCAGTTGCGCAAGGAAGCAGGCGATGCTTATAAGAAAAATGCGGATTATTTCCAGCCCGCAAAAAACTCTGCTTTAGCAGAGCTTGAACAGCTTTTGTCAGGGAAGAATCAAAAGTTAGTAAAAGATGATTATACACCAGAGGAAAAGAAACAAATTGCTGATTTAGCGCAAGCGGATCGTGAAGTACGTGCGCATGAGCAAGCACATAAATCTGTAGGAGGCGCTATTGCAGGAGCTGTTTCTTTAGGTTTTACAGAAGGTCCGGACGGTAAGCGCTATGCGACGTCTGGCGAAGTATCGATTTCCGCAGCGCCAGCGAGTGATGCAGAGGAAACAATCGCAATTTTAGAGCGTGTGCGTCAAGCCGCATTAGCACCGGCCAATCCGTCGGCACAAGATTTAAAAGTAGCGGCGAGTGCGGTATCACAAATTGAACAAGTACGTGCAAAAGCAGCGGCTGAAGTTGAAGAAGCACCACCTTTTGCAGATGAAGATACGACGATTGAAGTGCCAGAGCGTTTTACCCTAGATACGGCGCTTGATCCAACGAAGGAAACGATATTTGGACGCAATCTTGAACAATTAATGAAGGAACGCCTCTTTGCTAAAGCTACAGCGACATATGGAGCTACGAAAGCAATGGTGGCGAATGGCTATAAATCGTTTGTAGAACCAGCATTTTCACAAACAGCTTAACGAGATAGGAGTTACATGCGATGGCTAAAAAACGCTTAAAAACGAACGCAATTCGTTTATTAGAACAACGCTCAATTGATTTTGATGTACTTGAATATACCGTGAATGATGGCCAAGTAGACGGTATTTCGGTAGCGACTAAAATGAATCAACCGCAAGAGCTTGTGTATAAAACACTCGTTACTCATGCAGGAGCAGATATTTTTGTTTTTGTTATACCGGTGGCGGCTACACTCGAACTAAAAGCAGCGGCTAAAGCAGTAGGGGTTAAAAAGGTAGAAATGCTACCACTTGACCAGCTGTTAACGACTACAGGCTACGTGCGTGGGGGTTGCTCACCCGTAGGGATGAAAAAGATGTACCCTACCATTATTGATGTGAGTGCTAAAAATTATGAGCGCATTATTGTTAGCGCTGGTAAAGTAGGATTGCAACTGCATATTAATGTCGATGATTTAGAGCGTGTAACGCATGCTAAGTTTGAAACTATTACACAATAACGACGACTTGGTTATATACAAGGGCGTCGTTTTTTAGGAGGATGACCCATGAAAGTTGGATGTATTCAAATGTATGTAGCGTATAGCGACGTCGAACGTAATTTTACGACTGCTGAACGCCTAATTCGAGAGGCAAAGTTACAAGGGGCAGAGCTTATTGTACTACCTGAATTATGGAATACAAGTTTCGCGCTTAAAGAGATTGAGACGCTAGCTGATATTGAAGGAACGAGAACGAAAGCATTTTTAAGCGCACTAGCACGAGAGTTAAGCGTGCATATTGTCGGTGGCTCTGTCGCTACTAAAAAAGATGGTAAGTTTTATAATACGATGTATACAGTCAATAATTTAGGACAAGTCGTAGGAGACTATGACAAAGTACATCTTTTTAGACTAATGGATGAGCATTTGTATTTAACAGCCGGTAGTACCGTTAATCGCTTTACTTTAGGGGAGCTAGAAGCGGGTGGTGTGATTTGTTATGATACACGTTTCCCTGAATGGTTGCGCACACATGCACTCCAAGGCGCAAAAGCATTGTTTATTCCTGCACAGTGGCCTACAGCTCGCATTGATCACTGGCAAACATTACTACAAGCACGCGCAATTGAAAACCAATGCTTTGTCATCGCAGTCAATCGTCTTTCTCATAAAAAAGAAAATTTCAACGGTCATTCGATGATTATTGGACCGTGGGGAGAAGTATTGTGGACGGGTCAAGATGATGAAGAGCTCGCTATTATCGATGTGGATTTTTCTATTGTAGATGAAGTACGTGAGCGCATACCTGTGTATGCAGATCGCCGACCTGAATTATATAAACAAGTAGTACAAGAGGCTGGGACATAACTAGGTTCTGTCTAAAAACTATTTCACCTCATGGTACAATAATGAAAACAAGAAATTGAGGTGGATGAAATGGCGCCAAGTCGTTACGAATTAACAGATGAACAGTGGAAACAAATTGAAGGGTTCTTCCCACCGTACACAACCGGTCGTCCTTCGAAACGAAGTAACCGTGAGATGTTCAATGCGATG
>NZ_QAFW01000085.1 GCF_003057615.1 Metalysinibacillus jejuensis | reverse complement strand
TTTTACTCAAATGTCGGAAAGATTCAACGTGCTGTCCAAGGCTTTATCCAAATGATTAATCAAACACCTGAAAATACGGTGAATAGGCTGTGCTTGAAACTCTAATTTTCTTTCACCGTATATATAGCTATGTTTAGTCTAACATTGGTGATATGGCTAGGTCATGATTCAGTAGGTGCTATGGAAAGTCCATCAAGCGAGTTAGAAAATGAAATTTTAACAGTCGAATCTGTAGAAGAAAGTAATTTTATTATTGAAGAGGTATCTAGTAAAGAAGTAGTTCCTTTTTTAAGTTTTAGTATTTCTTCTTCCTCATTAGGTGTAAATGAGTTTATCAAATCAAATCAATCGTATTATCTCCCAAAGGAAGGAAAGGTGAATATCACAAATGTTACATGGAGTCCATCAAATCAGAAAATTCAAATAGGGCTAATTAATGTGGCTACAGGTACTAGATATTGGTCAAGTGAACGTACAGGTGGAAGTCAGATTGGTGGTTCGATTGTCTTACCATCAACTGCTCCTAGTGGCGAGTATTACGTTGCTATTCGTTCTGTATCTACAAATACAACAACTATCAGTGTATATGGACAGTTTAATCTTTAAATAATTATTTAATCTTGGTATGTGAATGAAAGTTTTAATACTATTTAAATACTTTGGTAGGGGTGATATCTAATTTTAATAGATAGTTAATAGTTAGTTGTAGCTTTATTTTTGTTACTTTTAGTGGCGAGTGAGTATTAACTTATCGTGGTACGTCCTCTACAAATATAATAAGTATCAATGTTAGGGGACAGTTTAATTTTTAAGTTAAGGATACATCAGCACTATTAGGGATTTTGAAACTTAAACTATAATTCAATTAAAAGGAGAATCTTATTATGAAAAAATTAACTTCATTTTTCTCAATTTTTGCATTGTTTTTAGTATTAATTATGCCACAAAACGCAGCCGCAGCAACTACTTACAGCGTTGGTGCAAGTTCACCGTCCACTATCTATGCCTATAGTCTTAATCAATGGTCAGAGGATGGTTTTTGGGATTTAAGAAATGTAAGCTCTATTCCTGATACAGCGGTTGTGACAGCAGCTAAATTAAATTGGAGTATTTGTACAAGCTGTGGGATGACTTATAGCACAACAAATGTTGCTTTATTTATACAAAGTGGAGCTGGTGATTGGATGGACTCAGGTTTTTACAACTATAACTTTGATGGTCAACCTGTAAAACAAATATGGTTTACTAGCTTCAAATCATCAAAATTCAACAGCTCAGGTTATATACAGCCTGTTTTAACTATATTATGGCAAGATTCTATGAGTGCGAAATCTGGTTCGTTTATGTTAAATGAATCACCTAATGGAATTCTTGTTGATAAAGATAGCCTTGTTGAAAAACAAGAAGTAACATTGGTTAATTTAAAGGAGGAATAACCGATGACAGTTATAGTGAATTCAATACAGAATCTAGGTTGGGTTGCTAATTTTCAAACCAATCAAATCTCTCAACCCTTTAAAATAGCAGAAGGTGAAATAGATTCTAAAAAAGCTGAGATTGAAACCTCACGTAAAGAATATGCAGAATTCATACAATCTAGCAATTCTATTTATCAAGGGGCAATTCCAATTCAACTTGTCAACAAACAAACAAATTCTATTAATATTGTAGCAGGTGTTTACTATAATTTAGGAACAGTAAATGGAAAACCTTTGAATGGTACGCCTTTAGCAAGCGGAGGATTCAACTCGAATTTTAGCCCTAAAATATGGAAAGTTCCAGGTTCGTCCATTGTAACACCAGAGCAAGAAGCAGCACTTAAAATGCGACAATCCTACTCACTACCTGAACGTCAAGAAGCCAATGAACTTGTGGCTGTCTTTATGAGCCTTTCTCGGTTAGCAGAAGGAAAAAAATCTGTGGCTAGTATGAATGATGATGTAATGTTTAAACAACACTTCCCTAAATTCGCTAAAGGGATAGGGCTTGACTTAAGCCAATCGTTTACTATTAATGGTAAATCATTTACTTATTCACAAGGAACATTACAAACGGTAGATACAGAAGATTAACTGATAAATCTATTTTTACATGGGATACAACGAACATTGCTCTGTTTAAGTAGAATGGTTCTGGTTCTCAGATGGATTCAGATTTTGACAATTCTAATGTGAATGTACTTTTTACCTTTTAGTGGCGTGTATTACCTAGCTATTAGTACACCAACGCAATTTGAAATTAGTTACAAATCTACAATACCTTTAAAGTTCAATTTACTATCAGATTTATCTAGCAGTTAAAATCAATTATATACTATGGAGGAATAAAAATGAAAAAATTTATTACTTTGGCAGCTAGTGCTGCACTTTCACTTTCTTTATTTGCAACAAATGAAATTGCTTCCGCAAATTCTGAAAAAACAATGGATACATTACAAGTAAACTCGTTCAAAGAACATGTACTAGAATCTATTAAATCCGACTATCCAAACGCACAGTTTGTTGATATAACACCTGAGGAGTATGAACAACAGAAAAAAATAAGTAATACTTTAAGTGTTACACCTTATGCTTCTGCCCCACCTTTAAGTTATGTAGAGGTTTATGCAGCGTGGTCTACTAACTATGGCGCTTTTGAATATTTTAATCCAAATCAGTTATCATCAAACATAGACCATGGTGGAGAAGAATTAGTAATCGTAACTGCTGAGCTTGGCTATGGGTATCTTCGTAAAGCGACAATGAATAATGCTAATTTAACACAGATTGATAATCAGTATATCGACCTTAATGGTGATAACATTGTAGATGGATGGTATATTTTCTGGGATGCTAGTGGGTATGAGAATGGTTCTTTCTATTATGAAAATAAATCCACGAATTCTCCATGGAATAAAATGTTTGATTCAATGTATATTAAGTAAACTATACTAGAGAAGGACGGTAATAAGATGGTAAACGCAATTACTGCTCAACAACTTGGCTCTTGGTACACTGCTAGTCAGCGTGTGGAAACACCATCACAGCAAGCTTCATTTTCAATTCAAGAAGAAAGTAACACAATACCTCCTGCTGTAAATGAAAATGTTTGGGAAGAACTTTCAGAAACATATGATGTGCGAAATGCCACATTTGATGAAATGAAAGAAATCGCAAGCATACTCCATCAAGCAGGTGCAATTTCTGGTAAGGATGTAGCCATCTTGACATTTGATTATGACAGAGCTGCCAATGACATCAAACAATATGCGTCAATATCTGTTTCCTCTAATTTCAGCTTGTATGAAACAGCTACAGATAAATCGGGTCGAAGAGATTGGATTGCTGAATTTGGTGCACGTGCACAAAAAGACCTTCAATTTGGAAATTTAGTAGGTCATTCTGCAAAAACAAAAATACTGAATATTTTGCAACAATTAGAAAAATAAACATTAAGAGAGTAGCAGAGGGCAAACCAAAGTGTATTTTGAAGATGCCTCCTTTGTTACTCTATTTTTTTAATATGGATAGTGTGTGATTGAAGCATATTCATTTCGCTAGTAGTGTCAAATCCAATACCTAAAATACCTAAAGCTACGACTGTTGTTAAAAAAGCTGAACGAAATTTCATTATAAAAAACCTCCCATGTATTAGTGGGATGTGTATAATAATGGTATGGTTATGCTAAATTAAACCTTTTGTTTATCATAGCATTTAATTCTTTTTTTACAAAAAATCCATACAAAGAAAGGATTTTTATTATGAGAATTCAATCTTATTCTAGTTCTTTGAATTATGCTAGGGTAGCAGAGAACGAAGAAATAAAAATAACAAACCGAAACTTGAAGTTAGGATTGAAAATGGTTATGTATGTAAATATGTTGTGAAGCCAAATGGAGAAGAAAAGCTTATTATGAAATTTAAGCAGCCACCAAACATGGAGGGCATTGAATCTGAATCTAGTAGCTTAACTGATATTGCCATTGATATGTTAATGAAACAGCTTGATAAACCAGCAACCCCAGCAAAATTAAACATGCAAGATACCCATAATATTTCAAGTTAGGAAAGAGAAAAAGGTATCTTCAAGTATAAAGTGTACCCTTTGTAAAGGACATTTTGAAAAAGGTTAGGCAACTTGTTGGAGCTGCTGTCTGTATTTTACAGGCGTTAGCTTTTTTAAATTCCATTGCCCTCGATAATGATTGTAATAGGTCATATAGCTTTTTACTTCTCGCTTCACATCCTCAAGTGTTTCACATTGTATAATTTTTAAACATAAGAACACTTCTTTCTGTTGGATTTTGTTTTGGTGACTTTATTTTAACAGAAGGTGTTCTTTTTTTAACTACAAAAATCAAAGCCATTGAACTTTTACATGGCGTAAAAGTTCAATGGCTTTTCATTTATAAGCAGGGTTTTGTCCCAGCCTCTCGATGGGTAAGTTACATATATCATTAATATCCATTGTTTGATAATGGTTTTCTGCGACACCTTGTCCTTTTTTCTGGCGATATTGCCAAGGCGGGTCGGCATAAATAATAGGATATTTTATGCTTCTTGAAAACGATAGTCCACACGTCCATAAATGATACACCAAAATACGACCATTGTTTCTTCATTTTTATCCCGTATCAATTTTCCATGTCAATATCGGCTTAAAATTCCCCAAAAATATCGGAATAAAATTCCTCACTTTTCTGTTTTAACCGTGTGAGGCAGCGGGAAAATTCCCGCTTTTTTCTTCTCCTCCATACGGTAAGAATCGCCCT
>NZ_QAFW01000084.1 GCF_003057615.1 Metalysinibacillus jejuensis | reverse complement strand
TCTCCTCACGAAGCTTTTCATTTTCAACGACAAGATCCGTACTTTGCAAACGTTGATAATCTTTTTTAATAGCAACCGCAGCCGTCACGATAGTTTCAAGTTGGCCAATCTGTTTAGGCGTAAAAACAGAGTTCTCCGTTTCCTTTTTAATGATTTCGGGTTTGCCAAAAACTTTGGGAATGACTTCCGTTTCGATTTCTTTCCGCTTCGGTTTAAGAACCACATTCTTGTCAGGAACGTTTTCACTAATCGTTAGAAATTCCTTTTTCTTTTTGTCAATTTTCTTTTCTAGATACTTTATTTCCTGTAACAAATCCTGTTTTTCCTTGTACTCATTCACGTCTTTGTAAGGATTCGTACCGACCAATTTCCGCTCAATCCCACGGTCTAACAATTTATTTTCTAAAAACTGAACTTCTTTTTCTCGCCAATCATCAAACGGGCGTGTTTTATCGAGCGTTAAATCTTGCTGCGTGATTGCCCGATCGAATGACACTTGCTTTTCAAGTCCTCGCTTATAGCCACTTGCGACAGGAACAAAATTCAAGTGCATGTGAGGACTTGCTTCGTCATTATGAATGACCGCATTATAAACTTTTAGATTTGGATTTCGCTCCTCAAACTCCTCAAACCATTCCAACAAAATTTCATTGGCTTTTTCATAGTCGGAATCCGTTCGAAAATCATTTAAATCTCCAACTTGAATAATCATTTCTTGTTGAAGCGAAGTTTTCTTACCGGACTGAATGTGCTCATAATAATTATCGATTTTCCGATCATTGCGTTTTTGTTTGGCATTATATTTTTCTAACGCTGCACCAAATTCATCTTGATATAATTCTTTCAAATCTTTCTGGACCAGATACACATTTTTGTGCGAACGAGATTCATTGATGTGTGAATTCCGTTCTTTATCCTTCTCACTCATCTTTCGGTTGTTGTGTTTGATATTCGTTTTTTTTGTATCCTTTTTGAGAGAAACGCTCATTGCCAAGATGACTCACCTACCCCTTGACCAGAGCATACCAGAGTTTGTTACTTTGTAAAAGTAACCTTTTCTGTATTGTGACATTCTGCTACGCTCCATGTGCACAATGAAAAGGCTCTCCGAGGGTGAAAGCAAGGGTCTGTCACTCTAGCGTGACAGCTTCCCCAAGATCAAAACCAAAAGAAAAGACCTTGGGCTTTGCCCAAACCCACGAGGGAAAAGTTTCCCCTCGACCCCCTCCAAAAAGCTCCCCCAACCCCCTCACTTTTTGAGGGGGCTCCCTCGCCGGTAGGCAGTTTCCAAATGTGCATTTGGAAAAGCCATGAGGGTTCGGGTGCAGTGAATTCGTCAACTCCTTAAATTCCCTTCACTTCGTTTCGGTCAGACATTTATCGTTGACGAATGCCACGTTTTTCCCTCTTTCCCATATAAGAAAAATGCCAAATAAAAAAGAGTAGCCCAAGCCACTCTTTTCAAAATACAAATACTTCCCATATTTCATTCGATACTCTCTATTCAATCAATAGTAATTAAGTATGAACCATTTTTAGTTACTGCTTTTGCTTTTAGTGTATAGGAACCACTATTCCAAGGGATTTTATCCATTTTCACTGTTTTCCCTTTACCAACTTCCTTTGTTGTACCAACCTGATTGCCACTAGAATTCACTATTTTCACTAAAATTGCACCATTATTTCCAGAATCATTAGTAACGCTTGGACTATCACTAAAGAAATTATTTGAAGTAGTAACATTAGAATACCCAGTAGTTGTTATATAAGCATTACCGCTCCATTTAACACGAGGCTGTATTTCCGTCGATGTAGATTCACTAGTTAACTCCATCGCACTTACACTATTCGGTAATATAGATGCTCCAAAAACTGATAACGAAAGACACGAAATAATAATAGCCTTTTTCATTCTTTTTCCCCCATATTCTTTTTTATCTTACAATTAAACAGTAACATCAACACTTAATATTCAAAAATATTTTCTGCACCTTAAACGTTGATATAGCAACATGTCAGAATATCTGTCATTGAATTTCATTTAAATTACAGAGATCAAAGCACCCCCATCGCCCATAATGTCAATATGTCTGACACATAGCACCTAAGATTCCACGTAAAATTCACTTACATAAGGAGAATGAATATTATGTTTATTGGCGACAAGATAAAAGAAGCTAGAAATAAAAAAAGAATGACACAACAAGACCTCGCAGATTTATTAAACATCTCACGGTCCGCTATATCTAACTGGGAAGTCGGAAGGAACTATCCTGATTTAGATATGATTGTTCAATTAAGCGATATTCTAGAAATCTCTTTAAATACTTTATTAAGAGAGGACAAAGTCATGGTCAAAGAGATTAGTAAAGAACAAAGAAAAAACTACAAGAGAAAAATAACATTGAGAATAATTATCCCTTTATTTGTTTTTTCACTTTTGACTACAGGTTATTTGTTATATCAAGAAACTTATATTGTTCATAATTTCTTTTCTCCAACAATCAATAAAACTATATCTCTAGAAAAAAACACCGAGAATTGGAAAGAAGTAAAACTCAACTATACAAATAATATTTTTTGGAAAAAAGAAATTGTAAATACTGATGGGAGCACATCTGAAATAGAAATACGCATTATCGACAAAAAAACAGATGATACAATTTACAATTTTTCGTTAAAGGCTGGGAAAAGCCACAAATTAGACTTATTAAAAAGCAATACTGATTATTTAATAGAATTGCGTGGAAAAAATGGATTATATTTTTTAAAGTTTCTTTAATTGAACTATCAATTTCAAAACTAATATAGAATAAAAAAGAATCTGCTTTGAGCAAAACTACTCAAAGCAGATTCTTTTTTAAAAGTTTAAATTAAGTTAACAAATTGGCCTGTTTACTAAAACTCAGATTCACATCAAGAATAAGTATTTTCTGAAAGACATTTATCACAAATTTGAATGCGTCCGTCTTCATCATTACCAACAATTTTCGTCTTTTTGAGCTGAATCTTTTCGCAAATAAAACACAGTTTTCGATTCACGCCTTTATGAGCAGAAGAAAAATGCTCATGAAATCTTTTACACCCGGGGCAGTAATAATATAAATCGCCTGGCTTAACCATTTGTTTCCCTCCTAGAAATTACGTAATTATTCAACCCAACATGCCAATACGCCATCACATCAACAGCACCATTTGCAACCTCGTCTGAATCATCATCAATATGGATTAAATCGCCATCCTCGGCATCACTTAATTGTAATTCCTTATGAATTTCTTTCAAAATACCACCGTAAGAGATCAATCGCTTATAAGCCAATGCCTTATCTAAATCCTTGACCGTCTGTATATTTTCATCTGTCACTTTATTCCCTCGTATCACATCTGTATCTTTTACTGGATACTTGGAAACTTCAAAAATAGCATTTTGTTCAAGAATCGTTTTTCTCACTTCTTGCTCCATTTCCACAAAATCAGGTGATTCTTTTTTAGGCTTAACCTTTGCGACATGAACAATCGGTTTGTAATCAATTTGCATAGCTTTTTGCCACATGCTTGTCCATTCAGTTTGCTTAATATAATTACGACCAAAATAATCATTTGGCACAGCTAACAACACGTGAAAATGAGGATGATACGTACCATACCACTCACTTTCCTTATCCCAATTCCGAGTTACTTCCATAGCCCGAAAATAGCCGCGCACCGACTTTTTAAATCTTGCATAGCCTGCAAATCGATTCCACGCTTTCGTCATCTGATCCATAGTAGGTTTTAGTTCTTCACCTTCAACATTACGCACAGTGAGAGTAAGAAACACCCACTTCACTTTTTCTCGCTCATTCACGGCTTGAACAATTTTTTTATTTTGAAAGGCAATTTTAAGTGACCTTCGCCAATTGCACATCGGGCACAACCTCACTTTACAAAAATACGCTTGATAAAGCTTTAATCTACCGTCTTTCATTTTAAACACCAAATAGTTTCCGCAGTCATACATTCGCTCTGCTTTTTTCGCTAAAGCTTCAACTGCTTCAAGATGCTTTGCCATCAGAATAGAACGCTTCTTCTTGCCTTTCCAGTCACGTTCCTCACCTTTTGCATTCACATCACGCAAAAGTTCAACGTCTTTTTGAACACAGGTACTTGATTGCTCCTTAATACCTGTGCTACTATCAGGATACAAACTCATAAAAAGCCTCTCTTTCGAGGGGAAACATACAAAAAGCCCTCTGTGTATTTGGTTTCTAGACAATTCCAATACTATCAGAAGGCTTTTTACATGTCAAAACACGTTTTAAGCCATACGGCTCTAAGGCTCATCGAACTTTTAAGCCCTTGAGTTGTTTCTATATGTATCAAGAGAAGTAGAAACCCGTTTTTCGCTTCGCTCAAAACATGAAAAAACACGCCTTTTAGGCGTGTTTTTATCTTTCCATCCCTCTATCCCTCTCTCGGCTTTTCTCATGCTTATACAAGCGCTCAAATTCGCTTCCAGGATTTCTTTCCTTCACTTTGGTTACCAAGTCCTTAAAATCGTTTTTAAAGGCTCTCACGGTCTCTGTACGTCCTTTTACGAAATCCTTAGCACTTTGATACAACAAACCGATTTCATGCCGTAAATCGCCTATGAGGTCTTTTAAGTCCCTGTTTTCTGAACGGAGTTCCTTATTTTCGTTCTTCAACTTGTAATTTTCATTCGTCTTTTGATAGATCTCCTCACGAAGCTTTTCATTTTCAACGACAAGATCCGTACTTTGCAAACGTTGATAATCTTTTTTAATAGCAACCGCAGCCGTCACGATAGTTTCAAGTTGGCCAATCTGTTTAGGCGTAAAAAC
>NZ_QAFW01000083.1 GCF_003057615.1 Metalysinibacillus jejuensis | reverse complement strand
TGTCAAATGATGATGTTGCCATGTGACATTACCTCCTTCACTTTTATTACTGATATTATAACACGGAACAAATAAATATTGGGTGACTGACACCCACAAAATTTTCTTGTATGAAGAGATTATCGAACAAGAATCGTAATAATAAAAAACTTAAGCATATATTATAATCATGAAGCCAATTAACAATTGGTAACGCATAGCGCTCATTCTCTTACAGGGAATGGGCGTTTTGTATTGACTAAAAATTATATGTACTAAATTATCAATTTAGTTGGTTATTTTCCATTTTACTAATTAAATATTCAAATAAATATCGGGTGCCTGGCACCCACACAATTAAAGAAAAAGAGTTTTTCTCTCATACTCAATTGAGAAAAGTACTTTTTGAAAACCCACCCTGTATTACAATATTTAATTGTTGTTCTACTATGAGAACGGCAGATGTAAGGGGCTATCCGGAGAGAAAGTTTCAACCAATGGAAAATGTGTATCAATCAATTCTATTTAAACATAATGAGCCATTTCGTCTTATATTTGCAAATAGATCTGCAACGCTTGATAAGTCAAGCATTCATATTTCACAAAGTGTAGCAAATCATATGGTAAATAATAATACACTATTTGACTTGCTAGAATCATTCTCATTGGTCAAATTACAAAATAGTGACATTGAAAATGAACGTCTCAAAGTTTTAATAAAGAGAGACAAATCTATAGGGACTACTTTGATGTTTTGATTGTAATGTAGTTGTAAGAAAAACATCGACTTACATGTATGCCAATCAAATAGGTTTGCAGTGGGCAATGTAACTTCTACAAGTGATATTAGTACTGGGTTTTTGGTGGTAACATTGCTCCTATAGTTACTGGAGTTTTATTTTTTGTAGCTATTCTTTAAGGAAATCTTTTAGCAAAAGGTTCGCCACGACAAATGAGCGAGCCTCTTCTCTGACTGAAAGCAAGCCAAGTATATTCTTTGTTTAACAAAGAGTAAGATATACTGTAGAATTGGGTTAAAGTTACTATAAATATGTAGTTTATGGTATGATGAGGGGGAAAGTAAATTCCTACATGGGATGAGATAAAAATATGAAAAAGAATATAAAGGGCTATCATGGAACTGTAAAAGCCAATGTTTCTTCAATTATGAGGGATGGATTTAGAATTGAAAAATACTCCTTCTTGGCTTCCACTCTTCAGAAGGTTCCTGGCGATTTAGGAGCAGGGGTCTACGCATTTAAAGACAATCCGCAAAATGCAGAAGGATTTGCAGAGAAATTTAGTGAAGATGTTGTTGTCTTAAAATTATCGCTTGAACTTGAGGAAGAATATTACTTAGACATGGACGAGAAAGACAACGCTTCGCTAGTTTTAGACATATACAGGAGCAAGGTCTTTGAAACTTTAAAGGAACGATATGAACGTACGAATAAAAGTGCGAGAAACAGAGAATGTTTAGACGGTTTGATTCTTGAACATATTATACACAAACACCAGCTTAGAGTCGATTTGGTTAAGAAAAATACTTATACACGATTTAAGGGTCTTCCGCCTATTTCTCAATACCATAATGGTACAGAACTTTGTATTAAAAATGTGGAAATTATTAAGGAAATTGAAGAGCATAATGTTTCAAATACGTGTAGGAGTGATAAAAATGGGAATTAATTTAAGAGATCATGTTCATGATGTCGATGATTTATTTACACTTGAAGAAGCAGAACAATTATTTATCGCTGCCGGCTATAAGAAAAAACAGACGTCTGTAGAAGGCTTTGAAAAACTTGAAATAACAAGTGAAATGCTTTGTTCAAATCAACAAATGTCGGGGAATCATTTGAAATTCAACTTTAAACAGGGACAACAATTTGGAATTCAGGTTCAGCAGAAAGCTGCGGAGCATCCAAACTTGCAAGACATATCAGTAAAAGGGTTTGAAAAGGTTATCAAGTATACATCAACCTCTATGGGAGGAGCTGCGTGAACGTGATCAGTGACTTAAGAATAATAAGTATACGGGCAGAAAAGTGTAATTTTGAATGGAATGTCAATTACTCGGGAAATATAGAGCACAATCATGATTTGTCTTTCAGTGTTAATATTCTAATTAATACAGAAGATGACCACAAAGGGATTATTAGACTTGGCTGCAATGTAAATGAAGAAGATGATAGTGAATATCCTTTCGCCATTTCGTTAGTTATGATGGGTGAATTTTATACGAGCGATAAGCCGTTTGAAGAATACGTGGTAAACGCCATTAGCCTGCTATTCCCATATCTACGCACGTATGTTAGCACTCTTACATCCATGTCTGGAGTCGAACCGTTAATTATTCCGGCTATTAATATTTACGAGCTATTGGAGCAAAACAGCACCAATAATGTTGAAGGAACTGAATAGATTAAGAAAATATCATCAAAGTCTAAAGTCTGCACTCTACTAAAAGTGTAGGCTTTTTTCATAAAATTTATTTATTATGGTAAAAGATGAATAATATGAGCACTAGAATTATTTTAACTCTTGAGGATTCACCTGATTCACTCATCTCACCCCTAATTCTACCAAACCAAAAAAGAAAGGATCAACCTAATACAATTTTGTGAGTACAGACACCTGATATTAGTTGAGTTTCAGCGAAAATCCGTTATACTTAAATTTAAAGAACAATGGAGGGAGCGCATTATGGCACATACTATTAAAGAGTTCTTAGGTATGAAACATATCACTAAGAATGATGCTGACCGCCTATTAGATTCTATTTTTGGGCTTTTATTTAATGGCTTTGAAAAGTATTTTTCACTTAACATTCAACAATATCTTGATGTAAATCACTTCTTTAAAGACCTTGCAGTGAAATATCCTGACTACAGCTATATTTCAGAATGGTTTTTCGAAAAAGGGCAAGGGTTCCTTAAAAATATCGATTCAGACCTCTCAGAAGTGCCTGATATTATTGCTTTTTTAGAACACGAAAAGTTCTGTTTAGAAATCGACGTACATGAAGGGAATCGTACAGATTTTTTATTTGCTTATACAGAAGTATTTCCGATGATTAGTAACTATATCGGTGATTTTTACAAAGAAAAGATGAGTAAACCTGTATTTGATTTTCAAGAAAAGAAAATTCCAATACCGGGTTTCAGTTCTATAAGAGCAAATAACATTTCAAACTGGTCTGTAACGAACACTCAAAGCTCTGCTAATAGGGAAGCAGAGCTTTTATTATACGCATAAGGAGAAATTTCAATGTCAAAAGATGCATTTATAAAAAAATACGTTGTAGCGAAAAATTCAATCCAACTAATAGAGGTTTCGTTAGAGCAATCGCAATTCAATAAAGTTGGGCTAATTACTGAGAAGTTACTGAGAAGTTACAACATAACCTATCGTTTAGTTATCAAGTAAAAGTAGAGAATGAAAAAGTATATGGATTCTTAAAAACCAATGTAGAAAGCATTAATTCAAATGGCGAAATTGCTCTAGTGGTAGAAACCATACATAAAGGCAACTTCCAATTTCCACAGGATATCAAATTAGAATTAGTAGAGGAATTTGCTCATGTTCAAACTGTTCCACAGTTAATTTCGTATGCTCGTTCACATATTCAATTCGTTTCAAGCCAAATGATTTCGGAACCTATTCAACTACCTACGATGGATATAATTGAATCATTAATTCAGAATGCGGATGAATAAATCATGATAACATTTGCTCCATCAGATAGACCTGTTCCGCATTTAGAAGCTTTGGCTACAGATATTAAAGATGCAGTTTTCCAATATCGAAATAGATAGGTTCCTTAGACATTCTAAAAATACAATAGCTACTTATCAAGCTCATTATGATCGCTGGAGTAGAAAATATATGCTGAAAAATACACCATCAGATGAGCGCGAATTTGCTGTATTACTTGGTCGAATTGGTACTGAATGTACTTCTGATGAAGAATGGCAAAAATTACGAGGGGTTATTGCCGAAAAACTATTTGAACCCTATTTCAAAGAAAAACACCTAGGTTCTGATATGGGATTTGGTGTAAAAGTTTTAATTAATGGCGTACCGGTTATTTACCAACCATCGACTCAAACCACTACAGACAAAAGAAGACAATCAGTCGATGCCGCGGCTTGGGATACTAAAAATGGAGAATTTGTTGAGGTAAAGTTTAACCCTGAGATATTTGAAGAAAAGGATATTAACTATTTAAAACATTTAGAGCAACAGTTGGAGGCTAATTCAGTGTCTCATACAATTCTAGTTGTATCATTTAGCGACCCTATTGTTACTAAAAATGAGTTGATTGCAAAAAAATTAGTAAATAAAGATAGTAATTTCGTTATAATTGGTCCTGATGAATTCCTCCCTTACTAAAATAAAAACCAGCTCCCGGTAAAGTGTACCCTTTGTAAAGGACATTTTGAAAAAGAGCTAGGCAACTTATTCGAGTTGCTTTTTGTATTTTGCAAGCGGCAGCTTCTTTAAGTACAATTGCCCTAATAATGATTGTTAAAATCGGGTGCCAGACACCCACGCAATTAGAAATAGGAAGCTTTTCGCGGGAAAAATCTTGCGAAGGGCTTCTTTTTTTGTTAATACAGGCTACGTAGCGTATTGAAATGACGGTACAACGCAGGGCATGCTATACTAGTTGTAATAAATGCTAGAGGTGAGTGCGATGAATCGACGTGCGTTAAAACGTATCCCCTTAGATAAATTAATGGATTTGAAAGTAGATTATGCGTTTAAGCAACTATTTGGTAGTGAAAAAAATAAAGATATTACGGTGGTATTCCTAAATGCCATCTTACAAAAAACAGGGCGCAATACCATCAAAGAAGTAGTATTTATTAATCAAGAAGTAGGCGGCG
>NZ_QAFW01000082.1 GCF_003057615.1 Metalysinibacillus jejuensis | reverse complement strand
TAAATAACGTAAAAGCGTAGGGACATCGCATTTACGAGCCGTATCTTCAAAGCCGAATTCGGTAAGAATACCCGCGAGTTCTTCCTGTGAAATAAAGTTTTGAAGTAGTGTGAAAATCGTGGTATTCGCGAGCCTAGAGATTCCTCCTCGTAAAAAGTTTGTGTGGTAACTTACATTTTACATGGAATCTCTCTTTTTTATTAGTTTTTTACGGTGAAAATTAGCTAATCAACAGGCGTGGCATAGACCATATTTATGTGCGAGTAGTTTTTATTTATACTCGCTTATTGTAAGTGAGATTTAGCAAGGAATGTTCCCAAACGTCGGTTTGGGAATGTTATTTGTTATTCCTACTGCACAAATCTATACAAAAATAACCAACGCCATTGATAAGGCTGTTGGTTATTTTCGTCGTTTCTTATTGTTCATGTTGAATGGAAGGCTCTTTCTTCTCTAGTTTTACCGGCTCATACGCAGTTTTTGCGAGCTCGAGTGTTTCTTTTTCACTTCGTTTGTAGCGAACTTTTACCGGCTTTTCTTGTTTGTCTAAGGGGCTGTTCGGTTTTTCCTTGTATTCCTCTGTTTGCTCGTACTCGTGCTTCGCGTCGACTAAATGCTTGGCACGAATCTCACGTTCTTCCGGAATTTGATGCTTTTCGATTTGTTTCGATGCACGGAACGCCACCATTTGTACGTCCGTTTTCGTTGGTGCCATTTTCATACTGAGTTCAATGACTTCGCGCTCACGCATAATGCGGTCAATGTAATCGACCATACCTGGTGCATTTTGGCGCACGTAGGCCATTTCCTCTGGTGTCAGCTTTTTGCCGCTTTTGAATTTTTCGATATAACGCTGGGCTTTCGGGTCATCTTCGCCCATATCGGTGCGAGCTTCTTGCATTTCCGAAAGCTGCCGTTGCACGGTTTCCTTCAATGCTTGCTTGGACGTTGCCATTTGTTGAAGGGCATTCCCCTCTGCGACGGATGTTTTTTCGTTTTTATCTCGCTTCAGGACGATTGGTTGCGGAAAAGTCGTGTATCCAATTTTCAATTCGCTCACCTCATGCTATTTTTAAGTGCTGTTAACCAACTTGTTTCACTATAATTGTATTTTTGCCCGACGTCTTGTAGTTTGCCATCTGCATAGTGTATTGATAACGTCAGGTCTGGTAAAGCGTCAAAACCATTTTTCGCCAGCTCATAATACGTTGGTCCGTAATGAGAGGCCGCTGCCATGACATAATTTTTTTCGTACGGATTCGCACGCATATTATTTAAATACAGCTCGAATACATCCTGACCGTCTGGCGTTAAAAACTTGCCGTCTTTTCGCTCTAATTTGCTTAAATCATAACCTGTCGTGCGAAGCGTGCTGATTAAGCTGTATTTACGCTCGGCTGCCTTTGAACGCTGCGATGAGTCATCGTCTAGGCTTTTAAAAATATGACGATACAGCTCTTGTCCGTTTTGCTCCGTATTCAACAATTGTTCTATTTGACGAAGCAGTAGCTTATCCTTTGAACCAGAAACAGCGACAGAAAAATCATTTGGATTCACCGTAAAAGTAAGGTTTGTGCCTGTTGGGAGACTTATACCAGCACTCTTTAAAAGCTCACCGATTTGGTTGTTGACTTGCTCACGCTGGAAGGCTTGTTTTTCGTAATTTTCTACTAGCCCATTCACTTTCGGCGTATTACGAAACGCTGCATCTCTAAAATCGTAATAGCCCATTTTGCCATTTGTTTTTAATCCACCTGTTTTTAATAAATTTAATTCCATTTTTTCAGCTGCCCTGCGTTCTTCTGCCGTTAAATCTGAGCGGAATTTAGGTGAATATGGATTATCATATTTATCTAATATATGCCTCATTGGGTCTGGTTGGCGTAGATTCTCTTGATGAATCTTGGTATATTTTTCTTCAAGTATCTTCTCTTGTTTATCTCCGTCACTTTCAAATGCATTACGATGCTGAATCTTCGTATTTGTTTGTGTTGCCTGTGCGTAATTAGGCTGTTGATTTGAAATTTTCATTTTTTCCACCTCGCATAATTAGTTAATAATAAAAATTTATCTACAAACTATATATCGGTTATAGTAATTATTTGTAAAGTTATTTTTATTTATTACATATATTTACTTTTTTTATTTTAGTATGATATGATTTGTTTAACCTATATTACAGAAGGAGAGTGGCAAATTGATGAATAAGTTTTTAAAATCAGCACTATTAGCAGTAATGTTATTATTATGTTCGATTAGCTTCGAAAACTTAATCTCTACAGCAAGTGCTAATACTGGAAATAATAGTTTTAGTACTGCAACAAATTTAGGAAATTGGAAATATAGTAGTGGTGCTTTAACAGTCTTAGACCCAGAACAAGATGAAGCCTATGTTAAATTTACGGCTAATACAGGTGACCGAGTTTATGTTAAAGGTACATACCAACCCGAGTACGGAGATATGTTTATCGAATTATATGACAAAAATTATAATCGCATAGATAGAGGGGATACTGTAATAAATCCAAATTCACTAACACCTTTTCTTTATGTAAACACAGATGCCACATCAACATCTAATGTGTTTTATGTAAAAATTACTCGTGATCCCAATTATACAGGTACTATGTATTTCACGGTTTCAGTAGATAATCGTATTAAGTCTGGTAGTAAAGAATTTGCTTTTTCAGGTACTGCAACTAATTCAGGCAATACCGGGCTTAACTTAAATGATGTAGATTCTTCTGTTATTACACTCGATTTAACAAAAGATACTACTATTCCTAAAGGGGCTAAAATAAAATCGGTTTCAACTAGAAGTTCAATGACACCAAGTCAAGGAAATGTTACACATAAAATAATGTCTAGTCATAATAGAGTTTGGTATACTGCACTTGCTTCAAATGCTACTTCAGGTTCGTATAATATTTCTTTAACGCATGATTTAGATTTATCTAGCATTTGGTCATTCAAATATAATGCTAAAGCTACCGCAGCATCAACAATGAAAAACGTTCGTGCGAATTTCAGTTATGAATATGATGTTACGAAACAATTTTAATATTCCCTGAATATACAGTGAATATTAACCAATAAAGTCTTTATGTCTTAAATCAAACCGACTCCTACTTTAAACTGAGTCGGTTTTTACTGTATATTTTAATAATATTAATGTTACCAAACACCGCTTTGGGAATGTTCTTTATGAGTCCCACATCATATTTACCAATTAACTATAAGATATATTAGCCGATAGTTTAAGTAATAAATAATTTCAAAAGGAGATGTTTGAAATGAGGTCAGTAGGTATCAACGAGATGACATTAAAACTATTAGGGGTCGAGGTATCTGATAAAAAGATACCGATGATGACACCACAATTTAACGGAATTGATTCAATGACAACGAAAACAGCTCCTGCTATGAGCGAAGACGCGTATGAAGAAGCAATTCGTAATCAGGCTAAAAAAGATTTTGAAGCAGGAAAATGTGGTGGCGAAAATAATACAGCTTATCGTGCGTTGAAAAATAGCTATGTTTCTGTTGCATCACCAGACCGTAAAGGCTATATCGCCAAAAGCTTTCAGCAGGTTCCGATGAATAAACGTAATCAAATTTCGTATATGAAAATTAAAGATGCAAGCGGTCAAGAAATTGCAAATTACTCTCCGAATACAGGCTGGACAGGTGTAATGACAAAGGATGAGATGAAGAGAGAAAGTAAATTTATGGCGATTTATATGGATACTTGGAGAAGCTTAAAAGTAGAAGCACAGCAGCAAGTAAAACCGACTTCGAGTTCGTTTGATACATTTATTTGAGCTATACAAAGACATACAAAATAAAGTTCCCAAATGACACTTTGGTAACCAATGCCCCTTATTCAATTGAACAGGGGCATTTTGATTGCTTATGAATAAATTGGCAGAATAAAAAGGAATGTCTTTACAAAGCGACGTTCCTTTTAGAAAAAATATTCTATGCTCGTTCTAATAAATGCAGAATACTAATGATTTTCGTTTTGTTTGCATTACCGATAAAGTTTCCGTATTGTCTATCTTTTGCAGCACGTGCTTCGAATTCAGCAATCCAATCTCTGCGTCCAGTTGCGTCTGCACTTGTTTCATACATTGAAAAGTTAGGTGCAGCTAATCCGCTTGCTGCTTGCTTAATATAATGTGTTACGCGAGTATAGGGGTCCCACCACATACCCATCAAGCTAAGCACATAAATACCCCCAACATGAAAAAAACGCTATGCTTTCTGTAACATCAATCGTTTACAAGAAAGGATGGCGTTTTTCATGCATCAAATCCTATCCAATGAATTGAACCTTTTCGCACAGGATTTGCGTGACTGTTTATCTCCAACCGTCTTACAAGACATCGCAAAACGCGTTGGCTTTGTCAAGCGTGCGAGTAAGTATCAAGCGAACGAACTCATTGCCCTTTGTGTCTGGCTTAGTCAGGAGGTTGGGAGCACATCTCGTATCCAATTGTGTAGTCGTTTAGAGGCTTCGACGGGTGTGTTGATGAGCGCAGAAGGCTTAAATCAGTGCTTTAACTAGACAGCCGTTGCCTACCTTCGAGAGGTCTTTCGCACGCTGCTTGCACAAAAGCTCTGTGCCGACCAATCACTCCCCGACACCTTGATGTCTCGTTTTAGGCGCATCCGTATTTTAGATGCGACCGTCTTTCAACTGCCAGATACGTTCGCTCTTGATTATCAAGGCTCGGGTGGCAGTAGTAACACGGCAGGCGTGAAAATCCAATTGGAATATGGTTTACTCAGTGGTCAATTTCTGAATGTACATGTTGGACCAGGAAAAAACAATGATAAAACGTATGGAACCATCTGTCTTCAAACGGTAGAGGTCAGCGATTTATGCCTGCGCGATCTTGGCTACTTCGATTTAGGCGACTTACAGGCCATTCATGAAAAAAAGGCGTACTATATTTCACGGTTGAAGCTCAATACAAGGATTTATATTAAGAACCCTGCGCCAGAAATGTTCAAAAACGGGACGTTAAAAAAACACACCGAATACATTCAACTCGATATGGTAC
>NZ_QAFW01000081.1 GCF_003057615.1 Metalysinibacillus jejuensis | reverse complement strand
TAATTGAGAAGAACACGAATTGTAAGTCAAACCTTTTCCTGTTGCCTTATAAGTATCGTTCCATTTTGCGAGGAAATGATTGAATACAAAACGAGAACAACCGATTGTTTTAGCAATCAGTATTTCTTGTTCTTTGCTTGGATAGATACGAAATTTATATGCTTTATTGACCAACATGACTTTCACCTCCCTGTGTGTTATGATATACATATTATATCATAGTTGATATTCATTTTATATTATTTTGGAGGTGAAAACATGGAAAAACAATCAGTCGTATTACGATTTCCTAAAATTCTTTTAGATAGAGTGGACGCATACAAAAAGAAAAAGGGTTTTGGAACTCGTACACAAACTATTTTTCATCTATTACAGATAGCACTCGAACAGTCGGACAATCGAGATAGCAAGTAAGCTACCCCTTCTCCGAAGGCGATTCATCTCCCACCTACTCACTGGGCTACGCCCTTCACGTTCCTTGAGGTAGGCGTATTCTCGCCTATTTTTGATAAAATTAAATGAAGCTAATGGTATGTTTCTTAGCTCATTTTATATATTGGACAACGGTGCAAAAAAAATAATAAAGCGTATAGGTACAGGCCGTATCATGCCTTTTTCTAACCTTAACTGTCAGTAAATAGTGTACATTATTACATTGTTACGTTATACTTTCATTATAGACAAACTAAAAGTAATGTGAGGTGGGAAAGGTTCCCCACGCGCTTACGCTCTTAATGAGTGTAAGTTACCAGAGATCAGGATTGCCGCCCTGCTCATTACTTTTAGGTGTACGACATCCTCTTTACCTTGCTGGGTAAGGAGGATTTTTTTCATAAAAAAACCACCCGCAGTTGGGTGGTTGGTCGTTATGATAGCCATTTGGGTGGTTGGTTTTTGGACCAATAGATTTCGCCAAGGTCGTGGTGTGTGTCGTAGTTGTCGGCAGCTACGTGGTAATGGAAATTGTAGTAGAAGCCGTCGTGTGGGCGGTTTTCCGTGCGCACGTGGAAGCGGATAACGTCGCGTGCGTCGTGCTGGATGTGAAACATTTTTTCGGCATAGCCGCCGCTTGGGTTTTCGGTAATCGTTAGGTTATCAAGGTCAGCGCAGTGCATCGCAATGGCTTCCTCAATTTTTGGGAAGATGTATGTATCAAAATCTTCGCTAATTTTTGGCGCAATGCGTGTGCCAAATTTAGTGTACGCCTGCTCGCGTGCCACTTCAGTTAAGCTCTTTTCTTCAACGACATCTTCGGCTACCTCAACAGGGGCAGCGTATGCCACTTCAGGGCTCGCCGCCTGTGCGTTACTGCCATTTGACTCACCAAAGTTATCCCAAATTTCGTGCATCGGTGTAATGACGCCCAGCGTTAAAAACGCCACGGTGATCATCACACTCTGTTTCAACCATTTTTTCATTTTCATCATCCTTTCTCTATTTTTCGAATGTTCTCTACTACCTACTACGCAAAAGTACGAGAAAAGGTTTCATCATTTGTTATTTCATTGTACAATAGAAACGTAGAAATGTACGTTTCAAAGGAGGGCATTTACCATGTCAACAGTATTCGGAATTGGTTTCCTAGCATTATTAGCATACTTAACATCATTAAACTTCACAAACTAATTGTGAGCGCGGGCGTTCTTCTTTTGAGGGATTCCCGTTTTTCTTTTACGTTAAACGATGTTACACTGTCACAAAAGGGGGTTTTTTTTATGTTATCGAAAGAAACAAGCTGCCTCGTGCTTATTGATGTGCAAGGCAAGCTAGCAGAGATGGTGCACGATAGTGATGTGCTCGTAAAAAATATCGAGCGCTTAGTACAAGCCGCCAAGATTTTTGATGTGCCTGTCGTGTGGTTAGAGCAATACCCAAAAGGCTTGGGCCCAACTGTCGCAAGCATTGCGGCGCATTTACCTAACCAAACACCTATCGAAAAAATCGAGTTTGACGCCTGCTTAAATGCTGAATTTATGGTGCGCTTAAACGAACTTGACCGCAAACAAGTCGTCGTGTGTGGCATCGAAGCCCACATCTGCGTTTTCCAAACGGCAGCACACTTAAAAGAGCTCGGCTACCACGTCGAAGCGGTTGTGGATGCGGTATCTAGTCGCACCGCTGCCAATAAAGCGATCGGGCTCGACAAAATGAAAGCCTACGGCGTACTTCCTACCTCGACGGAAAGCGTCATTTATGAACTGATGAAAAAAGCCGGCACGCCTGAGTTTAAACAAGTGTTGCCGCTTATTAAATAACACTAACAAGTGATGGCTAAGCATCGTAAAAACCTGATACGCTTATCTGGATTGCGCGTGCCAGACGTTGGCGGACAACATAAAAAACCGATACGGATTCCAGACTTCGAGCGCTGGACGTTGGCAGGCAACATAAAAACTTAGCACAAACAAGGTACCTTATCACAAAGGTAGCTTGTTTTATTTTTTACAGCCCCTTTGATTGACGAGCTTTTTCGTTTTATAGCGTGACTACATATTTTTTAGAAACAACAAAGACACCTGAAATGAGGTGTCTTTAAAGTGGTTTTATGAACTGTTTTAGCTAGATGAACATTTGTTGCATAAAGCCTTGTTTTTGTTTTTGAAGTAATTCTAAGCGCTTTTGTTGAACGTCTATAGATATATCTAATTTTTTGAAAAACATTCCAATTACAATTTGTTCCTCTAATTCTGGAATCATTATTTCGTATGGCTCAATATGTTTGTTATTGATTTGAGGAATAGTTGAAGTATCTGCAATTTTATATAATCCTGTTTTATCTAAAAAAGTATAAAGAAAATCATTATCAACTCCATTTGGTTCTAGAGACATCATATTGGTATCCATATATCCATCTTTACCTAATATACGAACTTTATTTGTCATGATAGCAGCACCACGCTTAGGAAATATAATACTTCCTTTTTTCATCTTTTTATATTTCGAATGAGATGTTACTTTCATATTAGATTCTATTTGTACACGACTTGAATAATTCAAATCATCCACTTTTATAAATAATTCTCCTGAATGATTTTCTTCAAAATTTGATGGCGACCAACCAGAATGGATAGTTACTAATTTGCCCAATTTTTCTAATTTCCAATCACCTATGAATCCATCAAATCGTATCTCTGGCTGTGTCTCACCAGCTTTAGGAAACATCTTCTGAAGAAACCCTTTTTTCTGTTCTTGCAGCAAATCAATTTTTTGTTGTTGGAGTTGGATTTTTTTATCTATTTTCTCAAATAAATTTCCGATTTTTCGTTGTTCCCATTCTTCAGGTATATTTAACTTAATTTTAAAAAATTCATTTACAGGAATATTAAGCAGACCATGATTTCTAGCACCTTCTGCTGCTATCATTGATACTTCTTTATGCCAATGATTAGTTTCAAAATAGTGTTTTAAAAATACCTCATTAATATTCATTGCCTTGAAACAAATATACAAGGTTGATAATAATCCCTGACTGTAGTTTTCTAGTTGTTTTACTGCTCCCCAAGGATAGCCATTAGAATAACTTTTGTTATAAGCAAATTCTCCTTTTTTCAACAAGTAATACCCACTTAAATCTTTCCCTGATACATTTTTATTAAAATAAGTTATTTGGTCAACTAATCCTTTATCTGCTGATATAGTCAATGGCAATTTTGATTCTAGTTGTTTATTTTTCCTTACAACTCTTTCTACAATACTATCTAATGAAACATTCGTCCATTCCCCATCAAACTCTTTAAATCTCAACTTTGGTACGTTCACACCCTACACCCCCAATTCTTTGAAGTAGGCAGCGAGTTCTTCGTCCACTTTCGCAATTTCGGCGTCAATGGCTTCGAGTTGTTTGGCCACTTCGTCAAGATCTACTGGTTCTTCTTCTTCAAAAGTATCGACGTAGCGTGGGATGTTTAAGTTATAGTCGTTTTCGCGAATTTCATCTAATGTTGCGGCGTAAGCATATTTATCAATCGTTTCGCGGCTTAAATACGTTGCGACGATTTTTTCAACATGCTCATCTGATAAATGGTTTTGGTTTTTGCCTTTTTCAAACTCGCTTGAAGCGTCAATAAAGATGACATTATCATCGTGTTTACGGCATTTTTTGAATACTAAAATACATGTTGGGATGCTAGTTCCGAAGAAAATATTAGCAGGTAACCCAATGACTGCATCTAAATAGTTTTTGTCTTCAATTAAATATTTACGAATAACGCCTTCTGCCGCTCCGCGGAATAATACCCCGTGTGGCAACACAACGGCAAACGTGCCCTTCTCATCTAAATGATGGATAAAGTGCTGCACAAACGCAAAGTCTGCCTTTGATTTTGGCGCAAGTTTCGCATAATTGCTGAAACGTTCGTCATCTTGAAATTTAGCATCCGCGCTCCACTTCGCACTATACGGTGGGTTGGCAACGATGGCTTCAAATGTTTGCCCTAGATGTTGCGGCTCTTCTAGCGTGTCTGCGTTTTTAATATCAAAGCGTTGGTACGGTACGTCGTGCAACAGCATATTCATACGCGCTAAGTTGTAAGTAGTTGATACTTTTTCTTGCCCGTAATAATTGTATACTTTTGCCTCGCGTCCTACGCGTAATAACAGCGAGCCTGAACCACATGTGCCGTCATAGACATCTCTAATTTCTTCTTTCCCTGCCGTTACTATTTTCGCTAAAATTTTAGAAACTTGTTGTGGCGTGTAAAACTCGCCTGCTTTTTTCCCTGCGTTTGCCGCAAATTGCGAAATCATATATTCATACGCATCGCCTAAAATATCAATTTCGACATCGTCTTGTAAAAACGGAATGCCGGCAATCCCAACGAGTACTTTGGCAATCAAGGTAGAGCGCGCTTTTACCGTACGCCCAAGACGTGACGAGTTTAAATCCATATCGTCAAATAAGTTCTCAAAGTCTTCCTGGCTCTCTTTCCCCATCGTTGACGCTTCGATAGCTTTGACACCTTCTTGTAAGGTTTCAATATCAAATTCGCTTTTTTCGCCGCGTTCAATTTCGGCAATAAATGTAGAAAACAAATACTCAGGTGGAATGATATAACCAAGTTCATCAATCAAATATTCTTGTAGGCTTTCGTTATACTCCGCATCCGCCCATGCTTCCGCAAAGGTCATATCATCTTCTTTAAGCAGCTTACTCGCACGTGCTTCGACCTTTTCTGATAAGTAGCGATAAAAAATTAACCCTAAAATATAATCTTTAAACTCTGATGCATCCATTTGACCGCGTAAGTCATTTGCCATATCCCATAGCTTTTTATGAAGCTCTGCTTGTTGTTGACGTTGTTTTTCACTTGTTGACATGTCCATGTCCTCCTTCATTAGTAAGGGCTGCCACCATTTTATGATGGAGCCACTCCTGTTCAAGTTGTTCTTTTTGTCTGAGTAAAGCCGCTTTACGTTTTTTTAATTGCGCCACTTTCCCTAAGATAGTTTGCGTCGCTAGTGCTGGTACATCTACTTCAATTTCTTTGACGTTGGATAATTTCAGTACCGCTGCTACGCTACCTTCTGTAAAGAGTGCGATTTGCTTTTGAATGAGAGGATGCTCATTTAGTAGCCACTCCTTGAACTACCCCCACTTAACACCTTACGGGTTGTTTGAAGTGGGGGATTCCTACGAACTCCGTTCTATCGAACAGATATTTAGTAGGCTAACCCCGTAGCCCCTACGGTTAGAAGTCTTATCGCTTC
>NZ_QAFW01000080.1 GCF_003057615.1 Metalysinibacillus jejuensis | reverse complement strand
AAGTCAGTTGCTCTACCAACTGAGCTACACCGGCATAATATGGAGAATGACGGGCTCGAACCGCCGACCCTCTGCTTGTAAGGCAGATGCTCTCCCAGCTGAGCTAATTCTCCACGTTGCCTAGCGACGTTCTACTCTCGCAGGGGCTAACCCCAACTACCATCGACGCTAAAGAGCTTAACTTCCGTGTTCGGTATGGGAACGGGTGTGACCTCTTTGCCGTTATCACTAGACATTGTCTCAAGGACAAGACCTATTGTATATCGTATTGCATTTAAATGCAATAGGGTTTTATAAAAAAATTATTTCACCTTAATAAATTTAGTTACAACGCTACTTTTTTCAGCATTTCTCCTAAGGCATTTACACTTGCTAACGTCGTTGAACTCCCCATAGATACTCTGAAAAATCGACGTGCTGTAAGCTGATTATATCCCATTGCTTGTACAGCCTTTGTGCCATCCTCACTAAATATATCACAAGCGCTACCTGTAGAAATAGCAAAACCTTGCTGATTGGCAGCTAAAAGAATATATTGCCCTTCTAATGTTTTACTAACAATACCACAAATAGAAGGAAGCTGAGCTTTACACGTAATTAACTCACAGTTTGTTAAGTGTTGTTGTAACTGTTTACGCAAAGTTTGATAATGTGTTATTTCATACTGATAAGCTTGAACTGCACTCGCAAAAGCAGCAATAGCTGGAGTATCTAATGTGCCACCTCGTAATCCCCGCTCATGGGTTACACCAGGTGTTAATGACGAGATAACGAGTTTTGGATTAATATACAATGCTCCGCATCCTTTAGGCCCTCCTACTTTATGTGCTGAGATTGTAATTGCATCAGCGGCTACAGTAATAGGTAGCTTACAAAAAGACTGTACACAGTCCGTATGAAAAAGAATACCATGAGCTATAGCTATAGTAGCAATGGCTTCAATAGGTTGAATAGCACCTGTCTCCGAGTTCACATGTTGAATAGAAATGAGCGCTGTATCTTTTGTTATCGCTGCCTTTAGGCCATCTAGGCACACACTACCATCTTCCTTTAATTTAAGTTTTGTTACTTTATATCCTTGTTGCACAAGAATATTCATTGCAGCGTGGACAGAAGTATGCTCAGCCATCGTCGTTATAATATGCTTTTTTGGTGTAGTTTTAGCTAATGCTACAATCCCTAAAATATTCCCTTCTGTTCCACTACCTGTAAAAATAAGACCGTCTTTATTCACTTGTAAACGATTTGCTATGAGCACTCTTGCTCTTTCTACAATATTTTTTGCTTCTTCACCTGCATCATGTAAACTCGCTGTATTGCCATAAACGTGTTGTGCTACATAGCTATAAGTAGCTAACGCTTCTTCAGTCATCGGTGTAGTAGCCGCATAGTCAAAATAGTACATCACAACAGACCCCCTCTTGTATTTTTACTCTTTCTGTGCAAAAATATGTGTCAAGACACATGTAATATTACTATAGCTTATCAGCTATTTTGATTTACAGAAAGGATTCTTATTATGAATGTTATAAAATTAGAAACATTACTTAAACAATTCTTCAATGAGGATATTGGGGATGGTGATTTATCGAGTGAATTTTTATTTTCTCAAAAAGACTTAGGTAGCTTTACTTTTTTCGCTAAAGACGAAGGTGTCTTCTGTGGGGAACAAATTATTTTACGTGGCTTCCGTCTATTAGACCCTGCTATTCGCGTCATCTCATGTAAGCAAGACGGCGATATAATTAAGTATGGTGACACTATTGCCGTTATTAACGGTCCATTACCCGTACTATTAACAGGGGAACGCGTTGTCTTAAATTTAGTACAGCGTATGTGTGCTATTGCTACAATGGCAAAAAAAGCGATGGATCAAACGGCAGGTACGAATGCACGCGTATGTGATACACGAAAAACGATGCCTGGTCTACGCATGCTAGACAAATATGCTGTACGTACAGGTGGCGCTTTTAATCACCGTAGCGGTTTATACGATGCAATTATGTTAAAAGACAATCATATCGCCTTTGCAGGTAGCATTACTAAAGCCGTCGCATTAGCTAGAAAACGCGTCGGTCATACCGTGAAAATTGAAGTGGAAATCGAAACAAAAGAGCAGCTTGAAGAAGCTATCGCAGCGCAAGTCGATATTATTATGTTTGACAATTGCTCACCTGAAACGATTGCATCTTGGTTACCACTCGTTCCTGAACATATTGCTACAGAAGCATCTGGTGGTATTACAATCGATACGGTAGCTGATTTCGCCGCTTCTGGCGTTGAATGGATTTCATTAGGTGCCTTAACACACTCAGTAGAGGCTTTTGACATTAGTGCTTTAGTTGAATCGAAAGGAGAAATGCAAGTTGTCAATAAGTGAACTATTACAAACAACAACGTTACCAGAAAAATACCGTCATTTATCTGTCGAGGAAATGGAGCGTCAAATTCGCGCAATTAAAGACGCACTAGGTGACGAACTTTTCATTCCTGGTCATCATTATCAGAAAGATGAGGTTATTCAGTTTGCTGACGTTGCAGGTGACTCTTTACAACTCGCTCAGCTTTGTGAAAAAAATACAAAAGCTAAACATATCGTTTTTTGCGGTGTGCACTTTATGGCAGAAACAGCAGATATGTTAACGACAGATCATCAAGCTGTTTATTTACCAGATATGCGCGCTGGCTGTTCAATGGCTGATATGGCTGATATTTATCAAACAGAGGCAGCTTGGCCGGTACTTCAGCAAATTTTTGGCGATACGATTTTACCACTGACGTATGTCAATTCTACTGCAGCTATTAAAGCATTCGTCGGAAAAAATGGTGGTGCTTGCGTTACTTCTTCTAATGCAAAAAAAATGGTAGCATGGGCATTCACACAAAAGAAACGTATCTTTTTCTTACCTGATCAACACCTAGGGCGCAATACAGCATTTGACTTAGGCATTCCACTTGATGCTATGGCAGTGTGGAATCCACAGACAAATTCACTTGAAACAGACCAAGACCCAGAAAACATCCGCGTGATTTTATGGAAGGGGCATTGTTCGGTGCATGAAGGCTTTTCTGTCGCTCAAATTGAACATGTTAGAAAAACGCACCCTACTATGCGCGTAATTGTTCACCCAGAATGTAGCCGTGAAGTAGTAGCTGCAAGTGATGATGCAGGATCTACTAAGTATATTATCGATCAAATAGAAGCTGCGCCTGCAAATACGCAGTGGGCTATTGGTACAGAAATGAATTTAGTTAATCGTCTTATTGCAGAGCATCCTGATAAGAAAATTATTTCCTTAAATCCATATATGTGCCCTTGCCTCACAATGAATCGTATCGACCTCGCTCACTTACTGTGGTCACTAGATAGCATTGTAGCAGGCACACCCCAAAATCAAATTACAGTAGATGCTAAAACGACTCAAGATGCTAAACTTGCGTTAACACGTATGCTAGAACGTGCTTAAACTTGAAAATACGAAGCGGTACGTATAATCGCTTCGTATTTTTTATATAAAAAAACAACTTACAGCGCCTCCCGTAAGTTGCTTTACTATGTAATTGATTAGGTCATCCCCCTGGAATCATTAACCAACCGTAAAATGTTTGCCCCCTGGCGCCCATCTCACTTTTACTGCGACCTAATGATTTGACCACCTTGCCAAACCCTTAAGCTATAGAACCCCCATACCCCAATTTATGCAAGCACTGAAGCAAGAACTGCTTTTTGTGCATGTAAACGATTTTCAGCTTGTTCAAAAATATAAGAATTTGGACCATCAATTACAGAGGTCGCCACTTCTTCTTCACGGTGTGCTGGTAAGCAGTGAAGGAACATGTAATCTGGCTTTGCGTGTGCTACGAGTGCATCATTAATTTGGTAATCTTTAAAATCTTCTAAGCGCTTCGCAGCTTCTTCTTCTTGCCCCATTGACGTCCAAACATCTGCATAAATGACATCGGCATCGGTTGCAGCGGCTACTGGATCGTGTGTAGTAGTTACTGTACTGCCATTCGCTTCTGCAATTGCTTGTGCTTTAGCCATAATAGTCGCATCACACTCATAACCTGGTGGTGTAGCTACTACAATATGAGCGCCCACATGTGCTGCTCCTACAACTAATGAGTGAGCTACGTTATTACCATCACCAACATAAGCAATTTTTAAGCCTTTGAGATCGCCTTTATTTTCAGCAATTGTTTCTAAATCAGCTAATGCCTGACAAGGATGATAAATGTCTGTTAAGCCATTAATTACTGGAATGTTAGCATGCTCCGCTAACTCTTTTACCATTTCATGAGAGTTGGCGCGAATCATAATACCATCAAGGTACCCAGATAGGACGTGCGCTGTGTCATAAATTGACTCCCCACGACCAATTTGTAAGTCACGTGCATGCATGTACATGCCTTTACCACCTAGTTGATTCATCCCTACTTCAAATGAAATACGTGTACGTGTTGAGTGTTTTTCAAAAATCATACCTAGCGTTTTACCTTCTAATAATGCTGGGCACTTACCTGCTTTCGTAATTACTTTAAGTTGAGTAGCAAGCTCTACTAAGCTTTGTACTTCTTCACTCGTATAATCAAGTAAGGTAAGCAAATCTTTTCCTTGCAAACTTGTTACTAATTTCAATTGAACTTCTTCTAACAATTTCATTGCGCTCTCTCCTTGTTACTTGCTGTTACTCACAGTATAACAATGTATAAATATTAAGTCAACTGAATTTTTATGTTTTTTCAGAAAATAAAAAGACCTTGTTAATTAGCGCCTGTCTTTGCTGACAGTTTATATGCGCGCGCTTGGTCAAATATGATTAACCTTCCCTATTGTTGTAATAAGTGATATAGCTCGGTTGCTATCGTTTTATCATCTTTTCCGACAGAAGACTCCCTCTTCAATCATGTGTAGGGAAAAACCCACGATAAGAGAGATGAAATCAGTAAGGTGAAAACAATGCTAGTCAACAAAGCGTACCAATGCCGTATCTACTCAACTAAAGAACAAGCAATCTTAATTGCTAAAACTATCGGATGTCGTCGTTATGTGTTTAATCATTTTTTACAACAATGGCACCATACCTACCAAATAACGGGCAAAGGATTAACTTAACCTACGTGTTCTGCCGAATTAACCTAAGTGAACTACCCACCACTTATTGACCTTGCGATCTAATTGAAGTGGGGGCTTCTCGACTTATCGTTGCTTTTACTAGCCAACGAAAACTGACCGAGCTAACCCTCTTGTTCCAAGAGTTTTTGTTTCTATGCTAATGCCAATAGGCGAATGCCTTCATTTTTGATATTGATGGCTGAATTATAGTCACGATATGCCACATACCCACATGAACAACGGTAAGTACGTTCAGATAGCTTCATAGGTTTTTCTGCACCACAGCAAGAACATTTTTTAGTCGAAGGGAACCATTTATCAATTTTCACAAGCTGTTTCCCTTGTTCTTTTAGCTTGTACGATAAGAATGTAGTGAACATGCCCCAACCATTGTCGTGAACGCTTTTACCAAAGTGAAGGGCTTGAGACATTCCTTTCATGTCCAAGTCCTCGATGATAACAGCGTCATAGGTTGTTGCTAATTCTTTTGATTGATGGTGTAGAAAGTTCTTACGTTGATTGGCTGTTTTTTCTTGTAGTTCAGCCACTTTCAAACGTTGTTTTTCCCAACGTGCAGAACCTTTCTTTCTACGAGATAGGATGCGTTGTTCTTTTGCTAATTTGTCTAATGATTGTCGATAAAAACGTGGGTAATTGGCTTTCTCACC
>NZ_QAFW01000007.1 GCF_003057615.1 Metalysinibacillus jejuensis | reverse complement strand
ATCGAACCTGATTTTGAAAACGTAAGCATCGATTCAACAAGCGTTCGCGCTCACCAACATAGTGCGGGGGCAAAAAAAACGCCATCGATACCGAAGTTGCCCAACACATCGGTGTAAGTCGTGGCGGAAAAACAACGAAAATCCATGCCATTGTGGATGCGTTAGGCAACCCATTGTTATTTCAACTAACAGCTGGAAACGTGCATGATAGTCAACCTGCTTGTGACATGTTCGACCAACTTCCAATCGCGGGCAGTAACGTATTAGGTGATAAAGCGTACGGTACAAAGGCGATTCGCGACAAACTGACAAGTAAAGGCGCACATTATACGATTCCACCACGTACGAACGCCAAAGAACCGTGGTCTGTCGATTGGTATCTCTACAAAGAGCGTCACGTAGTCGAATGCTTTTTCAATAAAATCAAACACTTTCGCCGAGTGGCAACCCGTTACGACAAATTAGCCACTTCTTTTTTGGCATTCGTTTATATCGCTGCGATTTTCAAATTGACGCAATAAGGTAGAGTTTTTAGACACGTCCTAGTTAAACGTAATCTCATTCACTTTATCACGATCTAAACGCTTAATTACTTCCACTACTAATTTTACGGCATTGTCATAATCATCGCGGTGTAAAATGCTTGCATGCGAATGAATATAGCGTGTTGCTACCGTAATAGCCATTGCAGGTACACCGTTTTGTGTAATATGAATAGAGCCCGCATCTGTACCGCCACCTGACATCGCATCATATTGGAATGGGATGTTAAGTTCTTCTGCTGTGTCTACCACAAAATCACGTAAACCTTTATGTGATACTAATGAAGCATCATACACAATGATTTGTGGTCCTTTACCAATTTCACTCGTTGAGTCTTTTGCAGATACACCTGGCGTATCACCTGCAACACCGACATCAACCGCAAAACCGATATCAGGATTGATTTTATGCGTTGCTGTTTTTGCTCCACGTAAGCCTACTTCTTCTTGCACATTACCTACACTATAAATAATATTTGGGTGTGATTCGTTTTCAAATGCGCGCATTACATCGATGGCAATCGCACAACCAATGCGGTTATCCCACGCTTTTGCTAATAAATATTTATCATTTTGCATAATATTAAATTCGAAGTACGGTGTAATCATATCGCCAGGTGCGATACCTGCTTGCTCTGCTTCTTCTTTAGAAGCTACACCTACGTCAATAAACATATCTTTAATATCTACGACTTTATTACGCTCTGCTGCTGGTAAAATATGCGGTGGCTTTGAACCGATTACACCGATAATTTCCTTACCTTTACGCGTTGTGATAGTAACACGTTGCGCTAGCATTACTTGGCTCCACCAACCACCAACTGTTTGGAATTTCACAAAGCCTTTGTCGTCAATGCGTGTTACCATAAAACCAACTTCATCAAGGTGGCCTGCTACCATAATTTTAGGCCCATTTTCGTCGCCTACTTTTTTCGCGATAAGGCTACCGAGACCGTCTGTTTCAATCTCGTCTGCTACTGGTGCTAAATACTTTTTCATTACTTCACGCGGTGCACGTTCATTACCTGCAATACCGTTTGCATCTGTTAACTCTTTAAACATTTGTAATGTTTCATCTAGTTTTGTCATGTTGTACCCTCCAAATTTAAACTACTTTCCTATTATATATCAAATAGCGTGAAAATTCACGATTTAGTAACCACTACGCTGTCTTGCGTAATTTTCTTCGTTTTTTTCGATATAAGCATCGATTATTTCTTGTGCGCTAAAGGTTAAATTATAAGCTAGTCTTGCGTAGTTTGACCAAATATTATGATAGCTCATTTCGTTAGGTTGTTGAATAAACTGCGTAATTGCGACTTGAGTATCAATAAAAATCTGCGTTAAATCAGCTTTATCTTCTACCATCTGCCACTCTTCAAATTGCAAATCACGCATTAGGCCGAGCGATAGCATAAAGTGAATCGAGTCCACAAACTCCTCTAAAATTACTTCACGTGCTGAAGGACCTTTAGTACTCCAAAATTTAAAACAGCGTGTTTCATTCGCAAGTTCGCCTAATTCAACGAGTAATGCTAAGCCTTTCTCATAAAAAACATCTTGCGTAATATTTTGTGTTTTTTCAATAAATGCATCCAGTGCTGCTTGCATCTCAAATAACTTTTGTAAATTCATTTAAACTCTCCTTATTTTGAAACCTTTTATGTTACTAATCGTAAATGAAAGAATAGCCTTTGTACAAGGGGGAATATCGACTATGGCTTTACTCATTCGTTTACTCATTATTGCCCTAATCATTTATATTTTTTATCGCGGTGTACGTTACCTACTAGACCCTAAACGAAAGCTTGATGAGGCGCAACAAAAGGGCCAATTTTACTTTTATGATGACGTAAAAAATGTGCGTAAAAACTTTCTCATTACGTATCATGGCGCACTTTTTGAAGGTGAAAAATATTTAGGTACTACCGATCAAGCTTTTGAAGTAGTGTCCATTTTAGTAAGTACACCTGATATTGCGCGACTTCAAGGATTTACGCGTGAAGATTTTCTTTACTTAACACAGGTCATTCACACAAATTATCCCCACGCAACGATTACATGGCAAAATCCCATCGAAGATTTAATGAATAAACGCTAATACACAAAAAGAGAAGCCTATAGTTGGCTTCTCTTTTTTACTTATGCATTTACTGCTTCAAGCTCTTTAGCTACGCGTGCTGTTAAATCAACAACGCGTGCTGAGTAACCCCACTCATTATCGTACCAAGCAAGTACTTTAACTTTACGGTCACCAATTACCATTGTTGTTAAGCCATCAACTGTTGATGAGAATGTTGTTGTGTTGAAGTCAGAAGAAACAAGTGGCTCCATTGTGAAGTTAAGGATGCCTTTCATTGGACCTTCAGCCGCTTTACGGAACGCGTCGTTTACTTCTTCAGCTGTAACATCTTTGTTTACATCTACTACTAAGTCTACTAAAGAAACATTTGGTGTTGGCACACGTAATGCCATACCGTGTAGTTTACCTTTAAGCTCTGGTAATACTAATGTTAATGCTTTAGCAGCACCTGTAGATGTTGGAATAATAGATGACGCACAGTTACGCGCACGACGTAAATCTTTATGTGGGTTATCTAAGTTATTTTGATCATTTGTGTACGCATGTACAGTCGTCATTAAACCGTTGTTAATACCAAATGTATCATTTAATACTTTAGCTACTGGAGCTAGGCAGTTTGTTGTGCAAGAAGCGTTAGAAATTACTTCGTGTTTAGAAAGGTCGAGTAACTCATCGTTAACGCCAAGTACTACTGTAATATCTTCGTTTGTACCTGGTGCTGTTAAAATTACTTTTTTCGCACCTGCTTCAATGTGTTTTGCCGCGCCAGAACGTTCGTTGAATTTACCAGTTGCTTCAATTACAACTTCAACGCCCATTGCTGCCCAAGGTAATTTTGCTGGGTCACGTTCGCTAATTAATTTAACTTCTTTACCGTTTACGATTAATGCATTGTCGCCCGCTTCAACTGTACCTTCGAATGGACCGTGATTTGTATCGTATTTGATTAAGTGTGCTAATGTTTCAGCTGGGTAGCTTGCGTTTACCGCAACAATATTTAAACCTTGTGTCATCGCTTGACGGAAAACCATACGCCCGATACGACCAAAACCATTAATAGCAATAGAAACTGTCATTGGAAAAATCCTCCTGTAAATGCAATTATAATTGTGTTTTCTTTATACGTTGATTAGTATAGCACATTTTAAAATTTGTGAAACCTATTAACGTAACAAAACAATAGTTATTTTTTTCAGATTACTTTTTCAGACATAATTAAATGATATGCCACTCCGTTAAAATACGCGCTAGCTGTACAGCCGCTTGTTCCTCACTGCCATTATTATAAATAACAGCATTTGCACCCGCTTCTTTAACAGACATCGGCAATTGCGAGCGAATACGCGCAAGTGCGTCCGCTTCACTTAATCCATTACGTGCCATTAAGCGCGCTAATTGGACATCCTCATTGACCGATACTACGATGATTTTTTCGACATAATGCTGTAGTTTACTCTCAAATAATAACGGGATATCCATTACGACATGCTGATGACCATTTGTGACATACTCATCACGTTGGCGTAGCATCTCTGTACGTATCGCTGGATGAATAATATCATTTAATACATTACGTTTAGCTGGCTCATGGAAAATCAATTGCCCTACATACTCCCGATTCATCGTACCATCTTCACATAATGCCGCCTCACCAAATGCCGCTACAATTTTAGCGAGTGTTGGTGAGCCTGGCTCTACTACATCACGTGCTACTTGATCAGCATCAACGATAGGTAGCTCATAACCACGCATCATTTTTGCTACTGTACTCTTACCACTGGCAATGCTGCCTGTTAATCCTATAATCATACTTCCGTTCCCCTTTGTTAATGTTGACATCTACCGCAATACGTAGAAGTACGACCTGCAATGGTCGCCTGCAACGTTGGCTCACCACAAAGTGGGCAAACCTTTTTGCCGTACATTTGTAAATAATCTTGCATACCGCCAGCCTCGCCGTTAATGTTCCGATAATCGGAAATCGAAGACCCTCCGCGCGCTATGCTTTGTTGTAACACATCGACAATCGCTGTGAACAACGCCTGTTTCTTCGCTTCACTTACTTCACTTGTCGTACGCGTAGGTCGAATACGTTCGCTAAATAAAGCTTCTGTCGCATAAATATTGCCGCAGCCTGAAATAACATGACCATCCATAATAACTTCTTTAATGGGCTTCTTGGCATATTTAGGCAACCGACTTTTAGCTAAAAAGAAAGAATATGCTTCATTATCAAATGGCTCTGGTGCCATTTTTAATAAAGGCGGATGATCACTAATTTCTCGTACAAGTCGACATTCGCCAAAACGTCGAATATCAGCATAAATTAGCATGGTCTCATCCGTAAATGTAATAGCAACATGCGCATGCTTACGAAATTTCGGCTCACGAATGTCGCTCATTGTACGGACCGTAAACCAAGCACCCGTCATACCTAAATGATTAATAACTACGTAAGGTTCGCCTTTCTTCATTAAATGAAGAAAAATATATTTTGCACGGCGCTCTACTCGTGTAATCGTCATACCGATTAATTGCTCAGCAAAGTAACTTGGCTGACTTCCTTTTATAATGCTTTGCTTTCCCGCTTCATGTGAGGTTTTTACTATTTCTGATACTGCGACACTTTGTATTGTTTTTCCTTCAATGATAGGGCGTAATTCTCTTACAACCCCTTCTACTTCAGGTAGTTCTGGCATGTCCGCACCTCCTTACTTGGCGTCGTACCATGTTTTACCGTAAGAATAATCTACTTTAAGTGGGACATTCAACTGTACGGTATTTTCCATTACTTCTGGCACAATCTTCGTTAAACGCTCAATCTCATCTTGCGGTGCTTCAAAAATAAGTTCGTCATGCACTTGAAGTAACAGACGTGTACGTAGCCCTTCTTGTTGTAAGCGAGCGTTCATATCAATCATCGCTTTTTTAATAATATCTGCCGCACTTCCTTGAATCGGTGTATTCATAGCAGTACGCTCCGCAAAGCTACGCACATTAAAATTGCTGCTTGCTAAGTCAGGCAAATAACGGCGACGATTTAACAACGTTGATACATAGCCATCTTTTTTAGCAATCGCTACACTGTCTTCCATATATTGCTTTACACCTGGGAAAACTTCGAAATATTTATCAATAAAATTTTTAGCTTCCTTACGCGGGATATCTAAGTTTTGTGATAAGCCATAATCGCTAATACCATACACAATACCAAAATTAACCGCTTTTGCTGCACGGCGCATATTGCCATCTACCGCATCACGCCCTACATGAAAAACATCCATCGCAGTACGCGTATGAATATCCATACCTTCTTTAAAGGCACTTACTAAATTTTCGTCACCTGACATATGCGCAAGCACGCGTAACTCAATTTGCGAGTAGTCGGCTGCAAATAATACCCAGTCCTTTTCAGAAGCAACGAAAGCCTGACGAATTTTGCGTCCTTCTTCTAAACGAATCGGAATGTTTTGAAGGTTAGGGTCTGTTGAACTTAAGCGACCAGTAGCTGTGAGCGCTTGTTGGAATCTCGTATGCACTTTATGATCTTCGCCAATTTCTTTTAATAACCCTTCGATATACGTGGACTGCAACTTGCCTAATTGGCGATATTGTAAAATATAATCAATAATTTCATGTTGCGGTCGTAATTTCTCTAATACATCTGCTGCAGTAGAGTATCCTGTTTTCGTTTTTTTAACGGGCGGTAATCCGAGCTTTTCGAATAAAATGACGCCGAGCTGTTTAGGAGAATTAATATTAAATTCACTACCTGCAAGTTGATAAATTTCTTGTTCTAATGCATGAAGCTTAGTCGTAAGTTGCTCTCCCATTTGTTCAAGCGTAGTAGCATTTACCATAATTCCTTCACTTTCCATCGCGCTTAAAATCGCTGCTAATGGTAACTCTAGCTCATTGTAAAGCGTAAACTGCTCCTTATCCTTTAATGCCGCTTCGACTTTAGGCTGTACACTATAAATAGCATGGGCAATACGCCCAACATGCTGTGCAAGTACTGACTGCTCAGGCACTTGCCATTTTGCCCCCTTACCATAAATAGCCTCTGTCGTTTGCACACCGTAATAACCGTAATCTTCAGCTAATGGTGCTACATCTACACCTGAACGCGCAGGGTCATCAATATAAGCGGCTAATAATAAATCAAATGCCACATGGTTAAGTGGTAAATCAAAGCGCAAGAGTGCTGCGCGGGCTGCTTTACTATCACTCACATACTTTACGCTATCACCGGCTAGCCAATCCGCTAATAATGTACTTTTTTGAGCTACCTCAAACGGAATATAGTAGCTATTTTCCCCATCACTCAAACCTAGCCCTAAAATGGCACAGTTATGATAGCGTTCATTTTCTAACTCTACATGAAGTGCCATTGGTGATGTGAGCATCTGCGTTGTAACTTCATCTACACATTGCACATCTAGCGCCTCAGCCTCTACTACTGTAGTCGTTGTATCACGCTTCGCTAACAATGTTTTAAATTGTAACTCATCATAAATGGCTGTTACTGCTTCGCTATCCTCGCCCTCGTAGGCTAAATCATCAAGAGTAATTGTAATCGGTGCTTCTACTAAAATAGTAGCTAGCTCTTTACTCATAAAGGCTTGTTCACGATTATCAATCAATTTCTCTTTCATTTTAGATGGCTTCATGTCATCTATATGTTCATAAAGGTTTTCGACAGAACCATACTCTTTCAATAATTTAATCGCTGTTTTTTCGCCAATGCCTGGCACACCAGGGATATTATCAGATTTATCACCCATCAATCCTTTCATATCAATAATCTGCAAAGGCGTTAGCCCGTATTTTTCTTCAATGAAGGCAGGTGTATATGCATCAATATCTGTAATACCTTTCCGCGTAATTTGTACTGTAATATGCTCGCTCGCAAGCTGCGTTAAATCCTTATCGCCTGAAATAATAATGACTTCATCACCATGCGCCTCTGCTTGGCGCGCAAGTGTACCAATAATATCATCAGCTTCATAATTAGGAAGCTCATACTGTGCAATTTGGTAAGCGTCAATTAGTTTTCGAATGTATGGAAATTGTTCACTGAGCTCAGAAGGTGTTTTATCTCGACCACCTTTATACGCTTCATACGCCTCGTGTCGAAACGTTGTTTTACCCGCATCAAAAGCGACTAGCATTTTTGTCGGTTTAATATCAGTAACGATGCGTTCTAACATCATCGTAAAGCCGTAAGTTGCATTGGTAAAAACGCCTTGATCATTCGTTAACTGTGGAAGTGCAAAAAATGCACGATAAGCTAAGCTGTTTCCATCAATTAATACGATTTTTTCTTTTGTCATGTAAGGGCCACGTCCTTTTATATAGTAAAAAGTCTCTTTTCTATTTTACCATGTCCACATGGCGAAAAGAAAAGAGACTGCGTTTGTTATTTTATTTGACCTGTCAACATTTTAGCATACGGTGAATCGGCCGGTAAAATAATCATCGTATCTTCACCTACTGTTTTCTTATACGATTCAAGCGTACGATATAAAGAATAAAACGCGGGATCTTTAGAAAAAGCTTCATTGTAAATTTTAGCTGCTTCTTCTTCCCCTTGCGCAATAATAAGCGCCGCTTCTTTATTTGCCTTCGCTAATAGCTCTTGTACTTCACGATCTGTTTGCGCTTCAATTCGACGCTTCGCTGCGTCACCTTCTGATAAATAACGCTGTGCCGTCGATTGTCGCTCTGAAATCATACGCGTATAGATGGATTGTTCATTTTCTTTCGGTAAATCTGTGCGACGAATACGTACGTCTACAACTTCAATACCATAGTTATCTTGCGCTAGTAATTCATTGACCTTTTTAGTAACACGGTCATTAATGCCCCCGCGTGACGACTCATCATCACTAATAATTTCACCGTAATCAAGCTGCCCTACGTCGTTACGCACCACAGAATAAATAAACTCCTCCATGCGACGCTCCACATTAGCAATTGTCCCCGCGTTTGTAATAAGCGCTTTTGGATCTGTAATACGCCAAACCGCATAATTATCAATAATAATACGCTTTTTATCTTTAGTATTCATTTCTTCCTCTAAGCTATCATACATTTGCTGATTGCTAGGAAGCGTTGTAATACTTTGAATAAACGGTATTTTAAAATAGAGCCCTGGCTTATTTTCATACTTTACGACTTCACCAAATTGCCGTACAATTTTATATTCATTTTCTTTTACGATATAAATATTAGTAAAAGCAATAACAATACTTGCAAATAAGGCGGTTAGCACTAAAGTGAGAGGTACCCACTGCTTCACTGTAAAAGGCGCTTTTGGTGGAATGGGAACCGTCGTTGAGGGTGCGTCTTTTTTCGGTTGGCCTTTTAAAAAATCCAACACTTTTTTTACATCATCATTTTTTTTCGTCATTTTTCTCACCCTCCTGTTGCATCATTTGAAGAGGAAGATACTTCATCGTATTGCCGTCATCATTCATAATATAAATTTTAGCTTTAGGCAATACACTTTCTAATGTTTCAATAATTAAACGCTCACGTGTAATTTGTTGATTACCTCTATACTGCGCATATAGTTTATTAAATACGGCCACGTCACCTTCTGCTTGCTCGATACGTGCCGTTTTAGCGCCTTCTGCTTTAGAAATAATTGCATCTTTTTCACCTTCTGCTTCACTTGAACGTTGGTTTTTATACTTGTTCGCTTCGTTTGTTTTTGTAGATTTTGTTTCACGCGCATCCGTCACTGCTGTAAAAGCGGCCCGTACTTCTTCATTCGGTAATTCAATCTCTTGCAGCTTGACGCCTAAAATACCAATACCGATATTGTAGCGATCCATTAATTTTACAAGTAAATCACGTGTATCCGCTTCGATATCAGCCTTGCCTTCAGTAAGCGCAGCATCAATTGTTGAACTTCCTATAATTGAACGGATGGCACTTGAAGTAGCACTATGCAAAATTTCTTTTGGATTTTCCGAATCAAATAAATATTTTACAGGGTCTGTAATTTTCCATTGTACGACTAAATTTGTAAGTACGATATATTCATCCCCGGTAATCATTTTTGTTTCTAATGCGGTAGGTGCTTTTTCTAATTTCTTTAAATCACTTTCTTTATAGCCAAAGTTTAAACTAAATGTTTCTTTAGATAATACTTCAACTTGTTGAATTGGCCACGGCATTTTAAAATGTAGCCCTGATTCTGTCACTGTAGCTGTCGCCTTACCGAATGTAATGACTACTGCTTGTTCTGACTCGTCTACAGTGTACCAGGAAGTAATTACTGTTAGTAAACCTAGTACGGCAACCATAGTTAGTACCACTAACATTAATCCACGTTTAACACTCATCTTACCCCTCCTACTAAAATCTTTTACATTTATCTTGTTTACGCTTTATCTCACTAAAAAGTTTCAAAAAAAAGACCTTTACCTATGGCTACTACCATAAGTAAAGGCTAGAAAAGAAATTAAGACAAAGTGGTGAGCTCACATGAACTCAAAGCAGTTTGCGTCTGCTTAACAAGTAGGGGGTTTCTACAATTACTACTATAGCTCCTATTTGTTAAACTAACGCCCTTACTTTGTAAATGTTTTGTTAAGTTGCTTTAGGAATATAGACAATCATCTTCGTCCCTTGCCCTACTTCACTTTTTACCGCTATTTTCCCATGATGCGCTTCAACAAAATGTTTAACAATCGCAAGCCCTAAACCTGTACCACCCGAGTTACGACTGCGCGCTCTATCTACACGGTAAAAGCGTTCAAATAAACGCGGGATTTCTTTTTCTTCAATACCAATGCCCTCATCCTCTATCTCAAGTATGCCATATGTTTCATTTTCAGATAAACGAATCGTTACGGTCGTATCTTCTGGTGAATAGTTAATGGCATTCGTAATTAAATTCGTAACGACTTGCATTAAACGATTGGCATCGCCATTCACGATAATATCATGGTCAATATCAACGTGAAATGCCATGTTTTTATCTTCTAAACGTTGCGCTGTAAGCTCTGCCCCTCGCATAACAATTTCGCGCATACTTGTCGGCATTAACGTGATCGTATAGCTTTGTTGTTCAATTTTAGAAAGCTCTAATAAGTCTTGTACTAACATTTGTAGTCGGTTACTTTCTTTATGAATAATTTCTAAAAAGGCTAGCGACATCGCCTCATCTTTATAAGCGCCATCTAGCAATGTTTCTGAAAAGCCTTTAATCGACGTAATCGGTGTGCGCAACTCATGCGAAACATTTGCTACAAAATCTTTACGTACTTGTTCTAAACGAATTAAATCGGTAATATCATGCAGTACAATGACAACGCCTAACCAACGCCCATGGTCACCAATGACAGGAGCCCCATATGCTTCATGATGGCGTGTTTCCGTACCAAACGTCACTTGAATTTGCTTACGATAAGGCATTTCTGTTAAAAATACGTGATCGATAAAATCCGTTACCGTTTGTGGTAAACCTACAGTGCGAAATACACGGTCCTGTACATCTTCTATCGCCAAAGAAAAGCGCGCTAAAAAAACACCATTGACAATTGTAATATTACCTTCTCTGTCAATCATCATTAAAGAGCTGCCCATATTTTCAATTAATGTTTTTAATCGCTCTTCTTCTACTTTGCGTGTAGTCGTTAGTTCCTGTAAATTGCGCGCAAGCATATTAAGATTATTGCTTAGCGGTAAATTAGCATCGTACTTATCTTCATAAGTACGTGCTCTATAATTTCCTTTAGCTAATTGTTGCGCCATAGCTATCGCTGCATCTATAGGCTCTGTATATTTTGTAATTACTTTACGTGCAATAAATATAATAAAAATAAAGCCCGCAGCTAAAATAATAAAAACGGCTACGATATGTTGCTTCGCTACTTTTTCAATACGGCTCGCTTCATCTTCCGGATTAACAGTAATTGCTAATTGAGCTCGCTGCGTTGCAGTTAAGTCCCAGTCCGTTGTAATACGCTCTACTTCTTTAACGTGGTAGCGGTTATTTTCCTCGTTAAATTGTTTCATATAAACAGGAAAAAGCTGTCCGATTATTAAACCGAGGACAGCTAACATAATGCCAATAAACAGCATTAACGTGGCATAAATATGATTACCCGTAGACTTCATAGGCTACGCGGCTCCTCAAACTTGTAACCTAAGCCACGAATCGTTTTAATAAACATTGGTTTACGGCTATTTTCTTCAATTTTATCGCGCAAATGACTAATATGCACATCTACAATGCGTGTATCGCCTGCAAAATCATAGTTCCATACAGCGCTTAGTAATTGATCTCGTGTTAAGACACGATTTTTGTTTTCTAATAAATAAAGAAGTAACTCAAACTCTTTCGGTGTAAACTCCAATGCATTATCACCCATAAAAACTTCAAAGCGCTCTGGATACACTTTGAGCTCGCCAAACTCATATACACGTTCTTTAGGCTCACTAGGCTCTATAATAGTAGGTGCAAAACGACGCAAGACAGCCTTTACACGCGCGATTACTTCCCGTGGACTAAAAGGCTTTGTCATATAATCATCTGCGCCTAATTCTAGGCCTAGCACTTTATCAAACTCATCGTCTCTAGCCGTCAACATAATAATTGGTGTATTCATTTTTTGCTGGCGTAATAGTTTACACATTTCCATACCGTCTAACTTAGGTAACATTAAGTCGAGCAATATTAAATCAGGCTCAATCGCTAACGCTTTATCAAAACCTGCTTGTCCGTCATTTGCGGTTTCGACAGCAAAACCTGCCTGTTCTAAATTGTACTTCAATAAAGTTGCAATGGATAACTCATCTTCAACTACTAAAATTTTCTTCATTTCGTATTGCCTCCGTTCTCTATTTGAAACCCCCATTTCAAATAAGCGACACAATCTTTACAATAAGAATAACAATGTTTTACCTAAAGTACAAATAAGTTTAAATAAAGTGAATAGTAATACTTCATTTGCTACATTTATTATTTTCCAATAAAAAAACTACGTGCTAATTGTTAAAATTACGACAAATTAGCGCGTAGTGCAATTTCTATATTTTATAAATTAAACTAAAATATCTTTTACAGCACGTACAGCTTCTGCTGAAGCATCCAGTGCCGCTTTTTCTTCATCTGTTAATGCTAATTCAAAAATTTTCTCTATACCGTTTGCCCCTAGTAGCGTAGGTACACCTAAGTATAAATCTTCGTAGCCATATTCCCCTTCTAAATAAGCAATGGAAGGTAAAATGCGTTTTTGGTCTTTCAAAATAGCTTCTGCCATTTCTACCATAGCAGCAGCTGGTGCATAGTACGCTGAGCCATTGCCAAGTAAGTTAACAATTTCTGCACCGCCCTTGCGTGTGCGGTCAACAATTTCTTCTAAGCGCTCCGGTGAAATTAAAGAAGTTAGCGGAATACCGCCCGCAAATGAATAGCGTGTTAATGGCACCATAGTGTCGCCATGGCCTCCTAATACAAAGCCCGTAATATCTTTTACAGAAACATTTAATTCTTCAGCGATAAACGCACGGAAACGAGCTGTATCAAGCACACCAGATTGACCAATTACACGATTTTTAGGGAAGCCTGTTTCTTTATATACAGTATATGTCATGGCATCTACAGGATTTGTTAAAACAATTACTGTAGCATTTGGTGAATATTTCGCGATTTCATGTGAGACACTTTTCATAACTTTTTGATTAATTTGTACAAGATCATCGCGTGTCATACCTGGTTTACGCGCTACACCTGCTGTGATTAATACAACATCTGAATCTTTAGTTTGTGCATAATCAGCAGTACCTGTTACATAAGAATCAAACCCTTGTACTGGAGCAGCTTGCCACATATCTAGAGCTTTACCTTTTGTTGGGTTTTCCGCATCAGGAATATCAACGATTACAACATCGCCTAACTCTTTTTGTGCTGCCAAAAACGCCGCTGTTGCACCTGTGTAACCACTACCAATAACTGAGATTTTTTTACGTTGTAAAGTCATTATCGTCATCTCCATTTCGTATTATGTAAAAAAAGGGAGGAGAATAAAATTCTCTCTCCCTTTTTTAAAAATTAAAGGTTTGTAATTAATTCGTTAGCGAACTCAGAACATTTAACTTCTTTAGCGCCGTCCATTAAACGAGCGAAGTCATATGTTACAACTTTAGAAGAGATTGTTTTCTCAACTGAAGCTGTTACTAAGTCAGCTGCTTCTTGCCATCCTAAGTGCTCAAGCATTAATACGCCTGAAAGTAATACTGAAGATGGGTTTACTTTATCAAGACCTGCGTATTTTGGAGCTGTACCGTGAGTAGCTTCAAAGATCGCATGACCAGTTACGTAGTTGATGTTAGCACCTGGAGCGATACCAATACCACCAACTTGTGCAGCTAGTGCGTCAGAAATATAGTCACCGTTTAAGTTCATTGTAGCAACTACGTCGAACTCTTTAGGGCGAGTTAAGATTTGTTGTAAGAAAATATCAGCGATAGAATCTTTTACGATGATTTTGCCAGCTGCTTCAGCTTCTGCTTGTGCTTTGTTAGCTGCATCCGCACCTTCAGCGTCTTTAATTTTATCGTATTGTGCCCAAGTGAATACTTTGTCTGCATATTCACGTTCAGCTAAATCATAACCCCATTGTTTAAATCCACCCTCAGTGAATTTCATGATGTTACCTTTATGCACTAATGTTACAGAAGGTTTGTTATGTTTAATTGCATAGTCAATTGCAGAACGTACTAAACGTTCAGTACCTTCTTTAGATACTGGCTTAATACCGATACCTGAAGTTTCTGGGAAACGGATGTTTTTAACGCCCATTTCTTCTTGTAAGAAGTCGATTACTTTTTTCACTTCTGGAGAACCTTCAGCGTACTCGATACCAGCGTAGATATCTTCAGTGTTTTCGCGGAAGATAACCATTTCAACGTCTTCTGGACGTTTAACTGGTGATGGAACACCGTCGAAGTGACGTACTGGACGTAGGCATACGTATAAGTCTAATTGTTGGCGTAATGCTACGTTTAGGGAACGAATACCGCCACCGATTGGTGTAGTAAGAGGACCTTTAATTGCAATTAAGTACTCATTGATTTTGTCTAGTGTATCTTGTGGTAACCACTCACCAGTTTTGTCGAATGCTTTTTGACCAGCTAAAACTTCTAACCACTCGATTTTTTTCTCGCCGTTATAAGCTTTTTCTACTGCTGCGTCAATAACGCGTGAAGCTGCTGCCCAAATGTCTGGACCAATACCGTCACCCTCGATGAACGGAATTACTGGATTGTTAGGTACGTTAAGTACACCATTTTCAACTACAATTTTGTTTGTCATTGTGATTGTTTCCTCCTAAATATCATAATCATAGGACTGTGCTAACATTCCAACACAGCCCTACTTTATACTACTACCTTATGTTAAAAATTAGCGTTCGTCAATTGGAACGTACTTTTGCATGCCAGGACCTACGTATTCAGCACGTGGACGGATTAAGCGGTTGTTAGCATATTGCTCAAGGATATGCGCAACCCAGCCTGATGTGCGTGAAACAGCAAATACCGGTGTAAATAAGTCATGCTCAATACCTAATGAGTCATAAACTGATGCTGAGAAGAAGTCAACGTTAGCTGGTAATTTCTTTTGCTCAACAATCATGTCGTGGATTTTAACTGACATATCGTAAAGTTCTGGTTTACCTGTTAATTTCGTTAACTTTTCTGACATTTTACGTAAATGTGGTGCACGTGGATCACCTTTACGGTATACGCGGTGACCGAAGCCCATAATTTTTTCTTTGTTGTCTAATTTACCTTGGATGTAAGATTCAACATTATCAATTGAACCAATCTCCGATAGCATTTTCATAACTTGTTCGTTAGCGCCGCCATGTAATGGTCCTTTAAGAGCGCCAATTGCTGCTGTTACGCCTGAGTATACGTCAGATAATGTCGCTACACATACACGTGCTGTAAATGTTGATGCATTTAGCTCATGGTCAGCGTGTAATACTAACGCTTTATCGAATGCTTCGATTTCGATTTCTTTTGGCTCTTCGCCTTTTAGCATGTATAAGAAGTTAGCTGCATAGCCAAGCTCTGGTTTTGGCTCAACCGGCTCTAAACCTTTACGGATACGAGAGAAAGCTGTTACTACAGTTGCAATTTTAGCTTGTAGCTTAATTGCTTTTCGGTAGTTAGCTTCTGGGCTCATATCGTCTGCTTCAGCGTCAAATACACCTAATGCTGATACTGCTGTACGTAGTGCTGCCATTGGATGTACTGTATCTAATGGGAATGAACGGAACTGGTCAATAACGGCTTTGTCTACTGACATGTTGTCCGCTAATTGTTGCTTTAACTCAGCAAGCTCGTCCGCTTTTGGTAAACGTGTATGCCATAATAAGTAAATTACTTCTTCAAATGACGCGTTTTCTGCTAAATCGTCGATGTTATACCCTACGTAAGTAAGTGTATCATCGATGATTGAACTAATTTTAGATTCCGCTGCTACGATACCTTCTAAACCTTTAGTTGCTGTCATAAAAAATCGCTCCCTTTTACAATAAATTTAAGTTGTGCACGTAATTGTGCTGTATTCATCTGCTCATAAATGAATAGTTAAGTAAATCGCTTACATTGCTATTATAATAAATTTTGTCATCTTTGTGAATGAAAAGGGATTAAATAAAGAAAAATCCGTTTTTTCGTTCGGTTTTTTTACGTCAAGCAGATTTTTTCGCCCTAAGTAAGCGTAAATCCGCAAAAAATTCCTTTTAACTTTCACAAAAGTCAACAAATTTGCTCGTTTATTACGCAAATTCATCACTATTGAGCGATCATTCACTTTTGAATGATGATCATTTGTCGATTTTTAGTTTTGCGACGTAACCAAGCAAAGATGAGTGGTCGGCATAGTTTACGCGTTAATGGGAAGAGTAAAAGCAACCCTAGAACATCCGTTACAACGCCTGGTAAAATTAATAATATGCCGCCAAGCAATGACATCAAACCTTCGATTAAAGCAACACCGGGCATAATACCTCGTGCTATGTCCTGTTGAATTTTGGTTAGGGTTCTTATGCCTGCTGTACGAACAGCTAGCACACCTATTAAGCTTGTTACTACAATAATAGCTAGCGTCGGCAATATGCCAATCGCTTTACCAATCGCTAAATACAAAGAGATTTCGATAATACCATATGCGACAATCGCTAAAAATAAATTACGCATAACATGCTCCTCTCTGCTACTAATTATACGCTGATATTGTTGCTTTTCGTACTAAAACGCTCATAATACGCAAACATTCGAAAAAAAACTCGCTCACTACATCGGTAGTGTGGCGAGTTTTCATTTTGTTATAGTACACTTGCATGGCCCTTATAAATGACACCTGTTTCGGCATCCATTGTAATTTCTTGACCGTGACGCATTAACTCTGTAGCATCTTTTACCCCGACAATTACCGGGATACCTAAACTTAAACCAACTACTGCTGCATGGCTTGTTAAGCCACCCTCTTCCGTAATTAATCCCACACAATTCTCCAGCGCTGGCATCATGTCACGATCTGAACCTACCGTTACTAAAATAGCACCGTCTGTATCATACGCTAACGCCTCATCTGCATTTTTAGCAATAACTACTTTGCCAAATACAGAAGCTTTACCAATACCTTGACCACGTGCTACAAGGTCACCAATAATATGAACTTTCATCAAGTTAGTTGTGCCCGCTTCACCTACTGGTACGCCTGCTGTAATTACAACTGCATCTCCATGAGATACATAGTGATGTTTTAAACTTTCATCTACAGCTAACTCTAAAATTTCGTCAGTTGTAGATACACGTTGACAAACGATAGGATAAACACCACATACTAACGTTAATTTACGCGCTGAATCGACAGAACCTGTTACGGCTACAATCGGTACTCCTGGACGATACTTAGCAATCATACGTGCGGTATTACCACTTTCTGTTGGCGCTAATACTGCTTTAACGCCTAAATTAATTGACGTATACGCTACCGCTTGCGAAATCGCTTCGGTCATATTTGGCTCGCGCTCTCGGCTACGTGCAGAGACGATTGATTTATAATCTAAAGAGTTTTCGGTATATGAAGCAATTTTATTCATCGTCTGTACAGATTCGACAGGGTACATACCTGCTGCAGTCTCACCTGATAGCATAATTGCATCCGTTCCATCCATAATTGCATTAGCTACATCACTCGCTTCAGCACGCGTCGGGCGTGGGTTGCGTTGCATAGAATCTAACATTTGTGTAGCTGTGATGACTGGCTTACCTACTTGATTACATTTTAAAATCAATGATTTTTGAACAAGTGGTACTTCTTCAGCCGGAATTTCTACCCCTAAATCACCGCGCGCTACCATCACACCATCGGATACTTGGATAATGCTATCAATATTATCTACGCCTTCTTGGTTTTCGATTTTAGGGATGATTTGAATATTGCTACCGTTATTTTGTTCGAGTAGCTCACGAATTTCTAGCACGTCTTTAGCGCGTCGTACGAACGATGCCGCAATGAAATCTACCTCGTGCTCAATACCGAATAAAATATCTTCTGCATCCTTCTCAGTAATACCTGGCAATTGTACAGAAACACCTGGTACATTTACGCCTTTTTTATTTTTTAATACGCCTGCATTTTCAACAATCGTATGGATAAGCCCTTTTTCACTATCTTTCGCTAATACACGAAGCTCAATTAAACCGTCATCTAGCAAAATCATCGCATTCGTATCAACATCTTCAATTAATTTATCATACGTTACAGAAAAGACCGTTTCGTTACCCTCTACTTCTACCATAGAAATATCAATAACTTGCCCTGCTGTTAAATGTACTTCACCATTTTTCATATTGTGTGTACGGATTTCTGGACCTTTCGTATCAAGTAAAATCCCTACTTGCTTACCTAATTTGTCCGCTACTTCACGAATCGTATGAATACGTACCGCATGCTCTTCATGATTACCGTGTGAAAAATTTAAGCGTGCTACATTCATCCCTGCCTCAATTAACTTTTCTAACATTTCTGGCGATTCACTCGCTGGACCAATCGTACAAACAATTTTTGTTTTTCTCATAAAAGTTGCCCACCTCAAATTAAATTGATAAATCTGTTGCTAAAGTATAGAGTGTTAAATCTGTTTTATGTTCGTTTTTAAACGCTTCAGTCATATCGTAATCGACTAACTGGTGATTGCGAATGCCTACAGCACGACCTGATTTGCCTGCGAGTAATACATCTACCGCATACGAACCAAAACGCCCGGCTAACACACGGTCTTGCGCTGTTGGCGAACCACCACGTTGCATATGACCAAGTACAGATACACGCGTTGTAATGCCTGCATTTTCTTTTAACTGACGTGCAAGCTCAGTGCCTGACATTACGCCCTCCGCAACAATAATAATATTATGCTTTTTACCGCGCGCCTCACCTTGTTTAATGCGCGCAATGACATCTTCAATCATAAAGTCTACTTCTGGGATAATTACAGCACCTGCACCTGCTGCTACACTTGCGTATAATGCCAAATCACCAGCATCGCGCCCCATTACTTCTACAATAAATAAGTTCTCATGTGAAGTTGCGGTATCTCGAATTTTATCGACAGCCTCGATTACGGTATTCAGTGCTGTATCAAAGCCAATCGTATACTGCGTGCCTGGGATATCATTGTCAATTGTAGCTGGAATACCTACGCAAGGAAAACCTTTGCGTACAAGATCCATCGCTCCGCGGTACGAACCGTCACCACCAATAACAACCAAGCCATCAACGCCAGCTTCTTTCATTTTAGCGATACCTTGATCTTGCGCATAAGCCTCTTTAAATTGTGGACAACGCGCTGAATACAGTTTTGTACCACCACGTTGGATGATACCGCCCACATCCCCTACATCTAACAATGTCATATTGCCTTCCATAAAGCCTTCATAGCCGTAATAAATGCCCATAACTTCAATGCCTTCTACTTTTGCTTTACGAACGACGGCGCGAATAGCTGCGTTCATACCAGGTGCGTCACCGCCACTTGTCAAAATCGCAATTTTTTTCATGTTTTATCCTCCTGCTGTCTCTCTTTATTGTATTCACATTAACATGAAAAAACAAACTAGGAAAGTAGCGCAAGCTAGGAAACATATAACTTTTACAAAGGCAAGAAAAAGAATGCGCTTTCACACATTCTTTTCGCTACAGAGTGATTTAGTGTTCTTCGTACTCACCAATTTGTCTAAATTTATCATAACGATCCTCTACTAACTCATGAGGGGTAAGTGCCGTTAAGTCAGCTAACGCTGTCGTTAAACACTGTCGCATAGCTACTACTTGTGCGGCGATGTCCTTATGCGCCCCTCCCAATACTTCGGGTACAATACCGTCTATAATTTTCATATCCAATAAGTGCTTTGCTGTAATACGCATTGCGGACGCGGCTTCACTCGCCAAACTCGCATCTTTCCATAAAATTGATGCTGCACCTTCTGGCGAAATTACAGAGTAAGTTGCGTTTTCTAACATATAAATACGGTTTGCTACACCTAAAGCTAAAGCGCCACCGCTACCACCTTCGCCAATTACTACGCTAATTACAGGCACTTTAAGCCCTGCCATTTCCACTAAATTGCGCGCAATGGCTTCACTTTGCCCACGTTCTTCTGCCGCTTTGCCAGGATAAGCACCTTTTGTATCAATAAAACAGATGATTGGTCGCTTAAATTTTTCCGCTTGTTTCATAAGACGTAGCGCTTTACGATATCCTTCAGGATGTGGCATACCGAAATTACGTTTAATGTTTTCCTTTGTTGTTTTGCCACGTTGATGACCAATGACAGTAATGGGCTGACCATTAAAGCTAGCAATACCTCCGATAATAGCTGCATCATCACCATATAAACGATCGCCGTGCAGCTCTAAAAAATTATCAAATAGCCCTTCAATATAATGCAATGTTGTTGGGCGATTGGCATGACGTGCAATTTGTACACGGTCCCACGGCTGTAAATTATCATAAACTTCATGTTTAAGCTGTTGTAAACGTTCTTCTAATTGCGTAATTTCTGCCGACATATCAACATCAATTTCGACTGCCATCTTTTTTAACTCTGTAATCTTTTCGTCTAGCTGTACGATGGGTTCTTCAATTTTTAATAGTTTTGACACGTCATTCGCCTCCTACCGTATGTAATTTCACTAAAGTTGCGACATTGCTGCGTAAATCTTTTCGATCATAAATGGCATCAAGTTGACCGTGTGCTAGTAAAAACTCTGCTGTTTGAAAATCTGCTGGCAATTTTTCGCGGACTGTTTGCTCGATGACACGACGGCCTGCAAAGCCAATCAATGCTTGTGGTTCAGCTAAATTAATATCGCCGACAGATGCAAAGCTTGCCGAGACCCCACCTGTTGTTGGATGTGTCATAATAGCAATAAACAATAGACCAGCTTCACTATGGCGCTTCAATGCTACACTTGTTTTTGCCATTTGCATAAGTGATAATACACCTTCTTGCATACGTGCCCCACCGCTCGCTGTAAAAATAATAAAAGGCACTCCTAGCGCTGTCGCTTGTTCTACAGCACGCGCAATTTTTTCTCCTACTACAGACCCCATAGACCCCATGCGGAAATGAGCGTCCATAATAGCTACTACTACTTTATTTCCTTCAAGTTGTCCTACTCCTGTTAAAACCGCTTCAGTCAAATTTGTTTTTTGTTGATCTGCTTTTACTTTATCCACATACCCTGGAAAACCTAGTGGATTCGTTGTATGAAGATTTTCATCGAGTGCTGTAAAAGAACCTTCGTCTAAAAAATGGCTGACGCGTTCTTGCGCTGTCATTTTAAAATGGTAGTTACATTTCATACATACTTTCGCATTATGTTCTAGTTCTTTTGTTAAATAAATAGCACGACATGAAGGACATTTCGTCATAATACCTTCTGGGAAATCTTTTTTCTTTGTTGTTACTACACTTTGTCGCTTACGACTTAGCGTAAAAAAATTACGAATCGCCATGTTCCTTATCCCCTTTTTCTGTGTTGTGATGAACCCAAGCAAGGTGCGCTTGCAACGCCTCTTGCTCTAAACCTAGTTGTAATGCTTTAACGAGTGTTAAGACATATGGTTTTTCTTGCACGGTAATAAACCCGTACATCGGTTTACCGCTGTACGCCTCAAGTTGAAGCCATATACGTAGCGCTAGACGATTGTCACAAGCAATCATAATCTCGCGCAGGACGTCTTTACGCACCACGTTTTCTTTAACTTCTAAACGAATAAACAAACTTTCCCATACCGGTAGCTGGCGCATCTTTTCGTTTCGACAAATAACACGAATCGCTTCTTGTTCATGCAATAAGCGTGTCGCATGAACATCGGTAATCGATTTTTTATCATTCATAATAAATGTTGCGAGCACTTCTATCAGTTTATGTTGCGGTGACGTTGATAAAAACGTGCCGCCACCGTGCTTTGTTTCGATTAGTCCAAGTAACTCTAAACTACGTAGCGCTTCCCTAACAGCCGATCGTCCCACTTGCAAACGCTCAGATAATACACGTTCTGAAGGTAATTTATCGCCTTCTTTAATTTGTTCTTCTCGAATGAGCGTTCTTAGCTGCTGCACAATTTCAATGAAGCGTTTTTTGGGCTCCATATTCATCCCTCCAAAAGTGGTATGACCACTTTTAAAAGCATAACGAACTCCGATGTTTTTGTAAAGAAAAAACGTGAGAAAAAGCAACATTACGTCGTTTTTTCCCACGTTTACGCATAATTTCCGTGTCCTATAACACATTAAGCGATTTCGCTTGAATCTGAGTTTTACCATTCCACTGCTCTACAATACCATCAATTTGAATAAGTGTTTCTTCTATTAATAATGGAGCAACTTGACGATAAAGTGATGGAAAGATTGTCACAGATAAGGCATTAAATTCATCTTCTACTTCTATAAATGCCATTTGTTCTCCTTTTTTCGTGCGTAACACCTTTACTTGCTCGATAATACCTAACCATACTACACGCGCTCCTACTGCTTGCTTTACCTGTAAGGAAGTTAAGTGGTCCTTGCGATACGACGTCACGGGATGCTCACTAATATAAAAGCCTAACGCTTCTTTTTCCCCTGCTAGCTTGTCGCGTAGTGACAGCGGGTTTGCTTGCTCGTGCTTAGGTGTGCCAAAGACAACGGCTTGTGCTTCCTCAAGTGGTATGTCAGCTGTTTTTCGGTGCATCTTCACATGTGCTCTCGCAGCGGGTAAAGAGGCGATAAGCTGCGCACGGCACTCATTTAAACTATCTAAAGCGCCCGCTAATATAAGTTGATGAATCGCTTTTTCATTGAAATGTTCTGCGCTTAATTTCATCGCTAAATCAAAAATACTTGTAAAGGCACCGTATTGTTTACGTACACTTAATAATGTTTTAATAAATTGTTTCGGTACCCGTTTAATAGCACTCAACCCTACAATAATTTGCTCATTTGCTGTTGTATAATAACGTTCGCTCTTATTGCAATCAGGAGGCATAATTTTTATCTTACGTTGTTGAGCTTCACGTAAAATGGGCTGTGTTTTTTGTTGATCTCCCATGCTATTCGTTAATAAAGCGGCAAAAAATAATGCAGGAAAATTAGCTTTCATATAGGCAAGCTGATACGAAATTAAGCTGTAAGCTACCGCGTGGCTTTTTACAAACCCGTAATTCGCAAAACGGACAATCATATCAAAGATAGTAATAGCCGTAGTCTCGTCATAGCCTTTGCGTAATGCACCTTCAATAAAGTGGACACGCTCTTGCTGTAACTTTGCGCCGTCCTTTTTACTAATTGCCCGACGTAAAATATCCGCTTCTCCTAATGTCATGCCTGCAAATGTTGTAGCAATTTGTAAAATTTGCTCTTGGTAAACGATAACACCGTACGTTTCCTTTAAAATAGGAGCAAGATCAGGGTGAGGCATTTCTACCTCTTCCTGTCCTTTTTTTCGTTTCGCATATACTGGAATAAACGCCATAGGTCCCGGACGATAAAGCGCACTGACCGCTACGATATCTAAAAATCGTGTCGGCTCAATTACACGCAGTGCCTCTCGCATCCCTAAAGACTCTAATTGGAAAATACCTGTCGTATCACCGCTTTGCAATAAAGCAAACGTCGCTTCATCATCAAGCGGTAACTGTGTTAAGTCTAACCACTGTTTATACTGTTGGTAATATAACCAGCGGATTTGCGCTAAAATGGTTAAGTTTCGCAACCCTAAAAAGTCAATCTTCAGTAAGCCCACAGCTTCTACTTCTTGCATTGGCCATTGTGTCGCAAATAGTTGATCATTGCCTTGTTCGATTGGTACAAGCTCAACGAGAGGTTTAGGAGAGAGTACGATACCCGCAGCATGGATAGAGCGGTTACGTGGTAACCCTTCTAGCTCACAGGCTGTACGCCACCATAGCTGATGCTTTTCACTTTGCGCGACAAATTGCCGTAAATTTGGGCTAGCATCATACGCTTGTTGTAAAGTGCTTTCTCGCTGTGGTAACAAACTCGCAATTTGCTCGAGCACGGGCCCTTCAAACGACATAGCACGTGCTACTTCCCTCGCAGCAGCACGCATTGCTAACGTACCTGTCGTACTAATTTGTGCCACATGTGCCCGACCATATTTTTCAGCCACATATTGAATAACAGCTTGACGTCTAGAATCAACAAAATCAATATCAATATCAGGTAGCGTTTGACGTGCATAATTTAAAAAGCGCTCAAATAGTAGCCCGTACTGCAAAGGGTCTACTTGTGTAATAGCTAAAGCGTACGCAACTAATGAGCTCGCAGAAGACCCCCGTCCTGGCCCTGTTAAAATATTTTGTTCTCGAGCATAGCGCATGAAGTCAGCCACAATTAAAAAATAATCAGAAAAACCCATCTTACGTATCACGTCTAACTCATAAGCTAACCGCTCAGCATAAGATGGCGGCAAATTTGTCACCTGTAATCTTTTACATAACGACTGCTGTGCCATTTGTGCTAAGGCAACATTTGCGTCGTCGACATCACTATAGCGCGGCAAATAGTGTCCGGTTGGAATGCTTACTTGGCAACGCATTAACATGGCAGTCGTAGTCGCACACACTTGTTGATCAAAATCTTGCCACATTCCTTTTGTATATGCACAAAGTCGCTGCGCTTGCTCCACCGTTACGTCTTCACCAGCTAATTTACGTGCCACTGTATAACTATAAGCTTGTTGCGGATATAAATAGCGCACAGGATAATGTAAAATCACAGGAATACCTTGCGTATTAGGTATACTCGTATATAAGGTGTCTGGCGCTAACGCTGCTAATTGTTGTAAGTGATTTTCTGTACTATGGTGCGCTAATAAACAGCCGTGATGATAACTTTTTAACCATGTCCATTTTAAATACCCTTGTTGTGTTTCGACAGCACTCGTTATTTTCAATAAGTTCCTGTAGCCTTGTTCATTCATTGCATAAAAGATGAGCGGCGCTTCACTATCATCTGCAAATTGCACAACTACTTCAAGTCCAAATACAGCATGTACACCTGCTTGCTGACAAGCTTGTGCAAAAGGCAACAGCCCATGCAACGTAGTGTTTACGATTGCACAGGCTGTTGCTTGTTGTTGCTGTAAAAAAGGAGTAAGTGCGCTTAAACGGATCGTACTTTGCAACACGTCATCACTTGTGCGAATTTGTGAGTAAACGACCATTCACTGTCCCCTCCTTATTGACAAATTTTTTGTAATGCAAGATACGAAGCATCTGCTTCTGCCCACGTAGTAGCTGTTGCGCCAGCCGCTAGCGGGTGACCACCACCACCAAATTGCTTTGCTAGCCCATTAATTGTCGGGCCTTTTGAACGTAAACGAATACGGATGCTATCTGCCTCTTCAATAAACATTACCCATGCCTTCATACCTTTTACATTTCCTAACACGCTCACAAGTAGTGAAGCTTCGGAAGCTGTGGCATTGAATTTTTCTAACACTTGGCGCGTAATGTCCATACGCCCTGCTCCGTTGTCGTCCATTGTAAAATTTTGATAAATATAACCTTGCAATTGTAGCACGTTACGCTCCAACTCATACATACCATTATAAAGCGCTTCTCGATCAAAATTATACGTAATTAATTTCCCTGCTGTTGTAAATGTTTTTAATGTGGCACTTGGGTAACGGAATCGCCCTGTATCGCCAACAATACCTGCGTATAATAAACGAGCCCCTTCGTCTGGTAACGTCCACGCCTTGGTCGCAGCACCTACTTCAAAAAGATCGAAAATCAACTCGCTCACAGAGCTAGCTGTTGTATCTACCCATACGATATCGCCATAAACATCATCATTCGGATGGTGATCAATTTTTATTAACGTTGCTCCCTCTGTATAACGTACGTCATCAACACGCTCTGTATTTGCCGTATCTGTCACAATGACTAGGGCATTTTCGTACGTTGCATCTTCAATAACGTCGGGCTCGCCTAAAAAGCTTAGCGATTGGTCATGTTCACCTACAGCATAAACGCGCTTATGTGGATAATTATGTTGAATTAATTTTTGCAAGCCCATTTGCGAGCCATAAGCATCTGGGTCTGGGCGTACGTGACGATGAATAATAATCGTGTCGAATTGTTCAATTTTGTCGATGATTTGTCGTTGCATAATGGCTTCCTCCTTGCGCTTCGTAAAATCCATTAGCCTTTTTGCTCAAAAATCGTTACAATAATGTCAGCAATAAGCTAGGAGGTTTCACATATTGAATGCGCTTAATATTATATTTGTCGTGTTAATTGTATTGGCATTTGTTGCCTACTTTTATTTTAAAACGAAGCAATTCCGCTCTTCTTTACCTATAGCAAAAAAATGGTATAAAAGTAAAGCTGGCGTTGCACTCGCCGCCTTTATCGTACTATTTGGGCTTAACTCTGCACTGCTATTTCCTGATACGCTTACTTTCGTAGTAGCGGCTGTCTTTTTACTTGTTGGGTTTGGCACAGGGTTCGAACACTATAAACGCGCGAAGCACTATGGCCAATTCGTTGAAGAGGAACATGCGCTTAATAAAAAATAAAGGGAGTGTAGCATGCTACACTCTTTTTTTATCGCTCCAGTAGTTGGAAAGTAATCATCGCCTTACCTACTAATGTCGTTTGGTTATACACTTCAAAGTCCATTTTAACAAATTTTCGGCTCATATCTAAGATAACGGGCTTCACCGTTAAAATGCTGTCCATTTGCACAGGCTTCATAAAGTAAATTGTCATATTTTCTGCTACAGCATCACCGCGTTTACGACGCTTTAAAGCAAATGCTCCTGCCTCGGTTAGTAAGGTTGTAAATGCACCGTACGAAATAGCGCCAAATTGATTGGTCATTTGCGGGGTTACTTTAAACTCGACTTGTAGCGCTTCATCGCTTAACACTTTAATCTCATTTTTAATTAAATCATCAATCGTTTCGCCTTGTTGTGGCTGACGTTGCGCTAGCTGAAGCGCTTTTAATACGTCTTGACGACTAATTACACCTTGTAGCACATTATCATCATCTACTACAGGCAGTAAATCAATGCCTTCCCAAATCATTAAATGACTCGCTGACGCTACACTCATTTTCATTGATCCAGCGATTGGATTTTTCGTCATTACTTTCTCAATAAGCTCTTCTTCTGGTCGACCAATGACGTCTTTTACGGTAATCATCCCTACCAATTTTTTTTTAGTCGTCACTACCGGATAAGCACCATGTGTCGTACGTTCATTTTCACGTTTGAAATCTGCTAACGTTTGCGATGTTTGCAATACTTTTGTTTCATCAATCGGGACGTAAATATCCTCGATAAATAAAATATCTTTTTTAATAAGTTGGTCATAAATCGCACGGTTAATCATCGTTGCGACGGTAAAAGTATCATAGCTTGTCGTAATAATTGGCAACTCTAAATCATCCGCCAATTTTTTATTTTCCTCTGTCGTATCAAAGCCACCAGTAATTAATACTGCAGCCCCCGCTGTCAGCGCATTTTCATGTGCTTTAAAACGGTTACCTACAATAAGCAAACTGCCAGCATCCGTATAACGCATCATATCTTCTAGCTGCATAGCACCGATAACAAACTTCGTTAAGGTTTTATGTAGGCCGCCTTTACCGCCTAATACTTGCCCATCGATAATATTAACGATTTCAGCAAATGTTAGTCGCTCAATATTTTCTTTTTTCTTTTTTTCGATACGTATCGTTCCTACGCGTTCGATGGAACTTACGAGACGGCGATTTTCAGCCTCTTTAATCGCACGATAAGCTGTCCCTTCACTCACTGCCATTTCCTTAGCAATTTGACGAACAGAAATTTTATCACCTACGGGTAAAGACTCGATATAACGCAAAATTTTCTCATGTTTTGTGGACATATTATCACCTGTTTCTCTAGCTGTTTTTCTATGCCTTCAGTGTACCATATTTGTGCTAGATTTGTAGTACAATTCTTTGCTAGCGTGCTATAACAGTTTTGTTACTTTATCTTTAATCATTGCCATAACTACAAAAACACCTTCTATCTCAATGAAACAGAAGATGTTTTTCACTTTTTTAAAATGTAACAGTACCGCCTGGTTGTACGATTTGTACATTTGCATCTTGCACTAAATCGGCAAATTGCTGTGGATTTTGTTGGATAGGTGGGAAAGTATTAAAATGAATAGGTACGACGGTTTTAGGTTGTAGCCACTTCACAGCAAGTGCAGCATCTTCAATTCCCATCGTAAAATTATCTCCAATTGGTAAGAAAGCTACATCAATCGCATGCTTATTAGCAATCAGTTTCATATCACTAAATAAAGCCGTATCGCCTGCATGATAAATGGTTACTCCTTCGATTTCAAGCACAATTCCCATTGGCATTCCCATATAAATAATATCGTTGTTTTCTGTAATATAAGATGAGCTATGGAAGGCTTGGGTATATGTCACCTTACCAAAATCAAAGTCCTTGGCACCACCGATATTCATACCATGTGTCGTTAATCCTTGCGCCCCTAGCCAAGTAGCTAATTCATGAGAGCCTACAACTGTAGCACCACTTTGTTTAGCGAGCTGCACGGTATCACCTACATGATCGTTATGACCGTGTGTGATTAAAATATAGTCCGGCTTTTCTTGCGCCACTTGTAAATCACAAAGTTCGTTACCTGTAATGAAAGGATCAATAAGAATGGTCTTACCGTTTGTTACAATTTTTACTACAGAATGTCCATGATACGTAATTTGCATAAGCTATTCCTCCTCAATGTATCCTATACCCTTATATTCGTTATTTTTCGCAAAAATCCTTCTATTTTTGCTATCCTTGTATATGTAGTATATTTCATCAGGAGGTTTTTTCATGCAACTTAACATTCAAACTTATTTACAACAACAGCAAACAGATGCGGCTATTATCACTACGCCTGAAAATGTTTTTTATTTAACAGGCTTTGACAGCGACCCACACGAACGTTTATTAGCAACCGTTTACTTCAAAGAAGGCGAACCTCTTATCATCTGTCCGCAAATGGAAGTACCAGACGCTAAACGTGCCTCGAACTTTGACAATGTTATAGGTTATTACGACACTCAAAATTCAATGGATGTATTAGCACAAGCTTTAAAAGCGCGTGGTGTCCAAACTATCGCTATTGAAAAACATCATTTAAACGTAGCGCGTTATGAAAACTTAGTCTCACATTTTACTGCACAAGCCATTACGAGCTTTGATGATAAAATGAACCATTTACGCGTTATCAAAAGCCACGACGAGTTAGAAAAATTACGTCAAGCAGCTAAGCTTGCCGATTTTGCTGTACAAGTCGGTGTTGAAGCCATCGCTGAAGGCAAAACAGAATTAGAAATTTTAGGAGAGATTGAAGCAGCGGTTAAAAACAAAGGCTATGAAATGTCATTTAGCACGATGGTACTAACAGGTACAAATTCTGCTTCTCCTCATGGCATCCCGGGGCATAATAAAGTGCAGAAAGGGGATATGGTGTTATTTGACCTTGGCGTTATCTATGAAGGTTATTGTTCAGATATTACACGTACTGTCGCTTTTGGCGAGCCAAATGAAGCGCAAAAAGATATTTATGCGACGGTACTTGCGGCTAACGAAAAAGCCATCGCTGAAATTAAGCCTGGCGTAACTGCAGCTCACCTTGATCAAACAGCACGCACTATTATTGCTAATGCAGGTTATGGCGATTTCTTCCCTCACCGTCTAGGCCATGGTCTTGGTATTTCTGTCCATGAGTTCCCTGATATTAGCGGTTCGAATACGATGCAATTGGAAGAAAATATGGTCTTTACTATTGAACCAGGTATTTATAAAGGGGATGTGACAGGCGTTCGTATTGAAGATGACGTCGTAGTTACTGCAACAGGTGTAGAAGTATTAACAAAATTCCCTAAACAACTTACAATCGTCTAACAAGCAGTAAATGAACTATCATTAACTTAAAAAGATATTAATTTTATACATGACAAAAGAGAACTTGAGCGCGCTCAAGTTCTCTTTTTCGACGCTAAACTAGTTATAGCTATGCTTCTTTCCATCAATCATTTAATAATGTCATCACGTCTGCACACGGTAATTCAAACGCATCAGCTACACCCTTAAACACAACATGCCCCGCTAATGTATTAATCCCTTTACGTAACGCTTCATTGTCCAAGCAAGCCTTTTTAAAGCCCTTGTTTGCAATTTGAAGTGCATACATTACCGTATTGTTTGTTAAAGCTACAGTTGATGTACGTGGCACTGCGCCAGGCATATTAGCTACTGCGTAGTGTACAACACCATGTTTGACATACGTTGGCTCATCATGTGTTGTTACGCGGTCTGATGTTTCAAAAATACCACCTTGGTCAATCGCAATATCAATTACTACTGAACCTTCCTGCATTTCCTTAACCATTGCTTCCGTTACTAATTTTGGTGCACGGGCACCAGGGATTAGTACGGCGCCAACTACTAAATCTGAGCGCTTAACGGACTCTGCAATATTGTAAGGATTAGACATTAACGTTTGTACTTCGCGACCAAATACGTCTTCTAACTGACGTAAACGCTCTGGGTTTAAATCAAGCACTGTTACGTCCGCACCCATACCTACAGCTGTCTTAACGGCATTTGTACCTGCAATCCCGCCACCAATAACCGTTACGCGACCACGCTGTACACCTGAAACACCACCTAATAAAATACCACGGCCCCCGTGAATATTTTCTAAAAATTGTGCGCCAATTTGCGTTGCCATTTTACCTGCAACCTCGCTCATCGGTGTAAGTAGCGGTAAAGTATTGTTTGGCAATTGTACCGTCTCATATGCAATGCCTACTACTTTTTTATCTAATAATGTTTGCGTTAGCTTCGGTTCTGCTGCTAAATGTAAGTACGTGAATAAAATTTGACCTTCAAAGAAATAGTCATACTCACTTTCGATTGGTTCTTTAACTTTTAAAATCATTTCGTGTGCCCATGCTTCTTTAGCTGTGGCTACGATATGTGCACCCGCTTCTTTATAGTCCTCATCTTTAAAGCCTGAGCCAAGCCCCGCATTCGTTTCGATATAAACCTCATGTCCATTTGATACAAGTGTCACGACACCAGCCGGCGTCATCGCCACACGATTTTCATTATTTTTTAATTCCTTAGGAACACCAATTTTCATTTTCTTTTCTCCCTTCCTTAACATACTTGTCTACACACTGTGACAAGAGGTTATAAGCTACTTCTCTATTTTAGCAAATTTTTTCTGAAAATTCTTCCTCATTTTTTGAAAGCAATAATTTGCTATACTACTAGTAAATATAAAGGAGGCTCTTCCTATGCAAAGTTATCATAAAATTATCGTTGCAGTTGACGGTTCATCAGCTGCCGATCGCGCTTTAGATAAAGCAGTAGCTATCGCTAAACGTAATGATGCTGCTTTACACATCGTCCATGCCATTGATACAAAACAAAATGCGGCGATTGAACTGTACTTACAAAACATCCAAGAAAAAGCCTTACTCGTTTTAGCAGATTATAAAATGAAAGCTGTAAATGAAGGCTTATCTAATGTTACTGTTGCTTTGGAGTACGGCGCACCAAAGCATTGTATTCCTAAAAAAGTAGCACTAACTTTTGAAGCAGACTTAATTATTTGTGGCGCTACAGGAATGAATGCTGTAGAACGTCTGTGGTTCGGGTCAGTATCAGAGGCAATCGTTCGCTATGCTCCTTGTGATGTTCTCATTGTGCGCAATTAACGAACAAAGTTATGACACTTTCGATGCATTATTAGTGTTTTTTTAAAAATTTTCTGACAGGACTATTTCCTTTAACGAATCATTTGGTATAATCAAGGTATAAACATAGAGGAGGTAATTTTAATGGCTAATAATTATCAAAACATTGTAGTTGCAGTTGATGGATCTCCTGAAGCTCACTACGCATTCCGTAAATCAATCGATGTGGCAAAACGTAACCCAGGTTCTACAATTCACCTTGTTAACGTTATTGACACACGTTCTTTTGCAGCAGTTGAAGCATATGACCGTTCAATCGCTCAACGTGCAAAAGAAAATTCAGACAAACTTCTTGCTGGCTATAAAGAAGAAGCTGCTGCTGAAGGTGTAGACCAAGTTAACTTAATCGTTGAATATGGTGCGCCTAAAAATATCATCACGAAAGAACTTTCAAACTTAGTAGAAGCAGATTTAATTATCTGTGGTGCAACAGGTCTTAACGCTGTTGAACGCTTTTTAATTGGTTCAGTATCTGAAGCAATCGTTCGCTCTGCGAAATGTGACGTACTTGTAATCCGTACGCCTGAAAAGTAATACATAAAAAGGATGTGCCGCGGCACATCCTTTTTACTTTTGCTCTTGCCAAATCTTCACTTTTTCGAAGAATAGGCTAAGGGCATTTTTATTTTGTAAACTCGGCACTTTAGCTAACAACACCTCTTTAGGTGCACGCATCTCTGCATGTTGCTTTTGTAAAATCAACAAACTTTTTTCATGTGCACGGCTCGTAAACATACCATCAGGCAACTGAATAACCGCCTGTATCCATGCGTGAGACTTTATATATTTATGCAGCTGTGCTGCTTGTTCTGACTCAAATAATGTGGCAGGGATTAAAAAGAACGCATAGCCGCCCTCTTTTACATAATTCATCGCTTGTTCGATAAATAAATGATGGGCATAGCTCATACCTTCTGGTGCACATAGCTCATAATCAAGCGCTACTTCTTCATTTGGATAATAACCAACAGGTAAATCACAGACAACCGCATCTACAGGAGCTACTAACAGTTTTTCTAGCGCATCTTGACGATACAATGTAACGGGGTGTTCAAGTAGTTCTGCCGTAGCTGACGCTAAATGGATGAGTAGTTCATCTATTTCAATGCCAGTAGCTTCTACGCGATCAACCATATTCATAATGGTAAATAATAAATTCCCTGTGCCTAAAGCTAAGTCAAGCACTGTAATTTTTTCTGACTGCGGGAAAAATTGCTCTACTAAATAACCAACGAGAAAGCCTAATGTATCAGGTGTCATTTGATGGTTCGGTTGCGCTGATTTACGCATCCCCTTCAAGACGGCAATCTGCACAGCTTTTCTAATATCATCCTTCGTTGCTTGTGCTATCGGTAAAGCTTGCTTGCCTTCTAATGCCTCGTCTAACGCCGCTAGCACACCTTCTAAATAACTCATATCTTGCGTAGTAAAATGCTCCGCTCTATCATTAATCGCAGCAAATAATCGTTCCATCGTTTCCATGCGTCAACGTCCTTTCAAAAAATAAAGCTGTTTAGCTTATTGCCGCTAAACAGCTAAAATTTTATGCTAAAGCTTTCACTGCTTCAATTGCAGCATCGTAATTTGGATGGTCTGTCGCTTCTTTTACATATTCGGCATACGTTACTTTGCCTTGCGTATCAACAACAAACACAGCACGTGCTAATAAACGTAATTCTTCGATTGCTACACCATATGCTTTACCAAATGATAAATCGCGGTGATCTGAAACGGTTTGTACAGCATCGATACCCGCTGCACCGCACCAACGCTTTTGCGCAAATGGTAAGTCAACAGATACTGTATAAATGATTACATTGTCACCAAGTTCTGCTGCCGCTTCGTTAAACTTACGTGTTTGTGCATCACAAACGCCTGTATCTAAAGAAGGTACTACACTAATTAAACGTACTTTACCTTGTGAATCTGCTAATGTCACTGGAGATAAATCATTCGCTAATACTGTAAAATCAGGTGCTTGCTCCCCTACCTTTACCTCATTGCCTAAAAGTGTTACAGGGTTATTTTTAAATGTAATTTTCGCCATTATAATGACCTCCTTCATTCTGTTTTTTTATCATATCACATCATAGAAGCTTTGACGCTTACAAAGCATCGTCTTACTGCTTTGTATAAACGCCCTCATGTATGACATACGTCTCTGCAAAATAATCGTGTAGCCCTTGATGTTTAGGTAAAATAGCTACGAATACATAGAGTAAAAGTATAAAATTACTAATGAAACGGCCAATCCACTCTCGGAATAAAATATCAAGTAGCGTAGGCTTCGTCTCATCTAATTTGATCACACGTAAACCGAAAACCATTTTACCAAGTGTCTGCTGGAACACAAATGTCATCCCTACAAAATAACCGTAATATACTATTGCAGATAACACTGTGATTGGTGCATACCAAGCACTACTATCAAATGATAAGCCTAACAGATAAAATACAGGATTTACGAGTAAACCAATTAAGGCTGTAATAACGAGATTATCAAAGATGAAGGCAAAAAAGCGAATCCAAAAACCTGCTTCTTTTGCTACATATTGTTCATGTGCTACCATCGGTGCCTCAACATAAGATAAGTCTGTTTCATTTATCATAGTACTCCCCCCTTTAGTTATCCCCGTATAAGTACATCATTTGCGGTGTATTATGGTTCGTTAACATTTTCATCATAAATCGCTCTTCTAGCGACGGTCCAAAAACCTCCGCTGCTTTCATGCCAAATAATGAGCGCCAATTTGTTGCGGGATCTGTAAACTCAATAACTTGTGCATCTTGCAAGTCAAAATCTGTACGCATCGCTTTTATAACTTGTTCGCTATCTGCAATCTCATCAACTAAACCTGCTTTAATCGCTTGTGTACCGCTCATAATACGACCATCGGCTACTTTCTTCACGTCTGCTTCTTTCATGCCACGACCTTCTTCAATAATATCAACGAATGTCTCATATGATTCATTAATCATCTCTTGCATCATAGCGCGTTCTTCTGGCGTAACTTGACGCATTGGGCTTAACATATCTTTATGTTCACCTGACTGGAAGTTTTCATAGCGTACGCCAATCTTTTTCGCTAGTTCTTGATAATTAATTGTTTGCATAATGACACCGATTGAACCTGTAATCGTTTCTTGCATAGCAAAAATTTTATCTGCAGGTGCAGAAATATAGTAGCCACCTGATGCGGCCATTGCTCCCATCGTTACATAAACCGGAATGTCACGCGCTTCTTTCATCTCAATAATTTTTTTACGAATTTCAGCCGATTCAATAACGCCACCACCTGGTGAATTAACGTACAATACTACACCTTTAATAGTGTCATCATTTTTAACAGCTTCAAGTTGCGCTAAAAAGTTTTTATGATTATAACCTATGGCAAAAGCGCCTGTTTCTACATTTTGAATTGTGCCATCAACTTTTAGATAAGCAATTTTCTTACTAGCATCGCCCGCTAGCATAACTTTAGTAGGTGCTTTTTGTGATTGCTCTTCAATAATCGCATCAGCATTAGCTGAAATCGTCGTTTTTAATGCAAATATTACGGTATTGACACCAATAGATACAACAAAAAGTACTAATGCAATAATGAGTGCCGTCCATCTTTTCGGGTTCATCCTATCTCCTCCTTATAATAAGTCAGCAAATTTGTCTTCAACTTTCTTTTTCTCAGGGTAAACATAGATTTCGCGGTTTTTAACAGCACGGTCTAGTAAAACTTCATAATCACTACGTTCTTCATAATGCGCAACCTTCTCTACCTTTGGTTTTGTTTTAGGGTTGGCCGGCGTAAAGATGGTGCAGCAATCTTCATAAGGACGAATTGATGTTTCATACGTGCCAATCTGTTGTGCGATATCAATAATATCTAGTTTATCATAAGCAATGAGCGGACGTAGGATTGGCGTTGTCGTTACATCATTAATCGCCGTTAAACTATCTAACGTTTGACTCGCTACTTGCCCTAAACTCTCACCGGTAACAATCGCTAACGCATTAATATCTTCACGTACTTTATCAACAGCACGTAACATCATACGACGCGTAGCTGTCATTGACATATTCTCCGGTACATCTTCCTTTATTTGCAATTGAATTTCTGTAAAAAGAATAACATGCAGACGTACATTAGCACCAAATTTCGTTAGCTCTTTTGCTAAGTCTTTTACTTTTTCTAGCGAATTATCGCTCGTATAAGGTGGGCTAAAGAAATGTACAGCATCTAGGCGTACACCGCGCTTCATCATAAGGTAACCCGCTACCGGGCTATCGATACCACCTGACAGCATAAGTACCGAGCGGCCATTAGAACCGATTGGCATACCACCAGCACCTTGAATGACTTGCGCCATAATATAGACAGCATCCATGCGTACTTCCACACGCATTTCAATTTGCGGCTTACGCATCTGCGCTTTTAAATTAGGGTACGTGCTCAGCACAGTTGCACCAATTACACGCTGTAAAGCATGTGACTCAAGCGGAAATTTTTTGTCCGTACGCTTCACTTCTACTTTAAAGGTATACGTTTGGTCTTCATACTGCTTCATCACGTCTTTTGCTAATTGTTTCATTTCTTCAATATCTTTGCCACATGCTGCTACGGGGCTAAACGACTGGATGCCAAATACGTGTTGTAAACGTTCTACGAGCGCATCTTTCATTTCCTCATTATCTAGTGCAATAAACATGCGATCATGTTCTGTACGAATCGTCAAGTGGCCTAAATCAGCGGTAGAATAACGAATATTTTCGCGCAAGCGGCGAATAAAGTCCATTTTGTTTTTTCCTTTTGTTGATAGTTCACCGTAGCGAATTAAAATCTCTTTCCAAATCATAGTGATGCTCCTTTTATTGTTGTAATAACTGCGCGTAAAATAGCAGTTGCTTCCATTACTTGTTGCTCTGTTGTCAATGCGCCTAAACTCATACGCACGACACCTTCTCGGTAAGCAGGCTCAATGGCTAATGCTGTAATAACATGGCTTGTCTGTTGTTGTTTTGAAGAACAAGCGCTTGAAGTAGAAACAATTAAACCCTTATCTTGCAAAGCATTAACTAAAATTTCGCCGCGTAAATGCGCTACACTAAAGGTAATGATATGCGGGGCGCCTTGCTTAGTAGAAATTACTTTAACGTCTGGTAGTTGGAGTAACGTCGCTACGATATGGTGACGCCATTTAAGATAGTTTGCAAAATGTTGCTCGCGTTCATCGAAGGCAATGCGCATCGCCTTAGCAAATACTACATTTTGCGCGACAGCTACTGTACCACTACGCTTACCAAACTCTTGTCCCCCTCCTACGATTTGCGCTGTCAACATAGGTTGTTTTCGAAAGGCGATTAGCCCCGTTCCTTTTAACGCATGAATCTTATGCGCTGAAATAGCGATACTATCAGGACCTGCATCTCCATTAAAATGCACGGGTAACTTGCCATAACTTTGCACAGCGTCGACATGAAAGTGTGCACGGCTTTCTTCATGAATCAAGCGAGCGAAAGCTTCAATCGGCTGTACCGCGCCCATCTCATTGTTTACATGCATAATGCTAACGAGTACTGTATCTTTACGTAACGCTTGCTTTACATCGTTAAGCGCTACCACACCTTGTGCATCTACAGGTAAATACGTAATATCATACCCTTCTTTTTCTAAGCGTTTCATTGCCTCGCCTACAGACGGGTGCTCAATAGCTGTCGTAATCACATGTTTACCGATATGTTGTGTACTCGCTGTTACACCAAAAATCGCCAAGTTATTAGATTCTGTACCACCTGACGTAAAAATAACGCGAGACGCTTCAGTTTGGATAAGCGTAGCAATCTGTTCACGCGCTCGTGTTAGTAAAGCGTTGGCTTCTACACCTCTCTCATGGATGGAGGAGGGGTTAGCATAGTAACGCTCATTGATTGTTACAAATGCTTGTAACACATCAGGGAGCGGTTGAGTTGTTGCACTATTATCAAAGTAAATCATCCATATCATTCCTTAATAAAATTTAACATGAAAAAGGCTACCCGATTTGGATAGCCTCAACCATTATAACGCTTTTTATGGTCAGCGTACACCGTTAAATATTTTGTAAGTCTCGCATTACGAGCTGTTGTACTTTTTCACTTGCCCCAGGTTCAGCTTCTTCTACCGCAGCACTTGCTTCGTCAAGTGCTTTCGTATATTCCGCTTTAACAAATGCTTGTTCAGCCTCAGTGAGACGCTCATCAAGTGTGCTATGTGTAGCGCGGTAACGATTGCCATATTGAATCGTGCGCTCAATCATTAATACATCCTTAATAAGTTGCTCTGCTGTTTGTCGAACTTGTTGCATATACGTTTCAGCAGTCGTTACTTTTTCTAAGACGTCTGTCATATTTAAAGGTACTTGACGCAATCCTTCATGCACGACATAAATACGCTCTGCTACTTCTTCTAATGATGTTTGAAGTTGTACAGGTATACCAGGCATATTAGCCTTATGTAACATGCGTTCTGTTTCTTGTAAATTGCGTTCAATAACTTCTAAGCGTTGACGCGCTTGCTCTTCATCTACACGTAAATTTTTCATGCGCTTTGAAAACGTTTCGTGTACATTCATTGTTTTACCTACCGCAAGCTCAATCGTTTGCAACTCTTCACGTAAACTAGAGTAAGCGGACTTGCCTTCCCTTACTTGCATCGCTACTAAATCATAGCGCTTTTGCAATAAATCAAGTTGACGTAAACATTCACGAGGAATATCCGCCTCTTCTTCTGAGAGATGATAGCTTTGTTGCACATACTCCGCTTCTTCAATCGTATGACGTAATCCTTGTTGTAGCTTCGTAATTTTGCCAAACATCCCGTCGCAATGTTGATCTAAATATTGCTTTGCCATTACTTCATTTTCTAGCACATCATAAAAGTAATCAATCGTTTCATTTAAGTCTTCTATACGCTGACGAATCGTGTCGAGCTCTAAGTTTTTCATATCTTTTTTAATCGTTATAATTTCTTCTTCTACTTGTTCAAATGCTTCTAACAGCTCAAGGTGGCGTAAGTAATACCCTTGCCCTTCCATCTCCGCATATCCTGCACGAATTTCTGTGAGCGCCGTCGGAATATTCGTTTGTACGTCTGTAATTAATGTAGGAATATCTTGCAAAAGCTTTAAAAAGTCTTCACTCTCAACGTGTAGCTGTTCTACAAGTTCACGTGCTTCTAAATAATTACCTTGCTCAGTTAATTCAGCAAAGCGTTCACTTTTAGGTGTAAATTCTTCTAAGCGCTCTTCTAGTGCAGGTAGCGCATCGCCAAACGCATGTTGATGCGCTAGTAATGTTTTGCGCGCCCCTTTGTACTTTTCATTTAACACTTCTATTTCAACGCGGTTTTTCTCTTCACTACCAATTAAATCGTTAAGCTCTTCTACAATTTTATTTTGGCTTTCTGTTGCGCGCTTTAAATACTCTTTAATCTCTTCTTCGAGAGCCGTTGCTTTTTTAAATTTAAAAGCACGAATATGGTCTTCAATGTCATAAAGTAATTCATTAATATCTTTTACATAATTTACTTTAATCTCATCATTCATTTGGCGCCAGCGGTCAAACATTTCTTCTGTTTGGCCATGCATATTTAATGCTTTTACTTTTGTTAACTCCTCGTTAATCGGTTTATGTTGCATTTCTTCTTTTTGCAACTCTAATACTTGTAAAATTCTGCGATGTTTGCGTTGCTGCTGTAATAGTACGAATATGATAACGAGTAGTATGACAATGGGAATGATGATATACTGCATCGTAAGCCTCCTAATCTAATTCCTGTTCTTCATTTTAGGTTTTATACTTCAAATTTTTACTATACAATAAGTTTAGTATACATTATATACTAACGCACGTTAATTTGTAGGCTTTTTTAAATAAAACGTCTAATTCAATGAAAGGTTGTGTCGTTATGCTAAAGCAAGATAAACATATTCATACGCCATTTTGCCCTCATGGATCTCAAGATGCGTTACAAGACTATGTAGAAAAAGCGATTAAATCCGGCTTTACCGAAATTTCATTTACTGAACACGCCCCCCTCCCACCAGGCTTTGTTGACCCTACGCCTGAACAGGATAGCGGAATGAAACTTGAATTATTAGAAGACTATTTCCACGCTATCTCAACCATAAAACATCAATATCAAAATGATATTACTATCCTATGCGGTTTAGAAGTCGACTTCATTGAAGGTTTTGAACAACAAACAAAAGACTTTTTAACAACGTATGGTAGCCAACTCGATGATGCTATACTATCTGTACATTTTTTGCGTCATAAAAACACCTATACTTGCATTGATTTTTCGGCAGAAGTATTTTCACAATTCGCGCTTGAAGTTGGTAGCTACCAAGCGGTATACGACCTATATTACGCTACTGTTGAAAAATCAATTTTAACTGATTTAGGACCCTATCGCCCTAAGCGCATTGGCCATCCTACACTCGTTCATAAATTTCAGCTTTCATTTGAGGAGACCATTGATGACACTAAACAAATTGAACATATTTTACGCTTAATGAAGACCCATGAGTGGGAGCTCGATGTTAATAGCGCCGGTCTTTCAAAACCTGATTGTTTAGAACCCTATCCGCCCTATGAAATGATTACATTCGCTAAATCACTCGGTGTCCCCCTTGTGTTCGGGTCAGACGCGCACACAGTAAAAGGGTTACATCAAAATTTTGAACGTATAAAGGAGAAATTATAATGTTTGAAAAAGTAGCCTATCAAGGTGATCTTATGCAACAATACGCCACTTTACAGCAACAAGTAGAAGCTTTAATTGCGGATGAGCCTAACCTTATCGCTAATTTAAGCAATACATCCGCTTTACTTAACCAATTTTTACATACTATCAACTGGGTAGGTTTTTATTTAAAGGAACAAGACGAGCTCGTGCTAGGACCGTTTCAAGGGTTACCTGCTTGCGTGCGCATTCCATTAGGACGTGGTGTGTGTGGTGAAAGTGCGGCAACGAACACGACGATTGTCGTCGATGATGTTCATCAATTTGCAGGTCATATCGCTTGTGATGCAGCTTCACGCTCTGAAATTGTGATTCCTCTCCGTAAAAATAATGAAGTGATTGGCGTATTAGATATCGATAGCCCTGTTACTGCTCGCTTTAGTGATTTGGACCGCGCAGGTTTAGAAAACATTGTAAAAACAATTCAAAAGTATCTATAACAAATAAAAAGCATTATTTCCGTTTAATGTAGGAATAATGCTTTTTATGTTTAAGACTCACCATAAACGACGAATCGGTTTTTACCACTATTTTTTGCTTGATATAAAGCATCATCAGCTTGAGAAAAAATTGATTTAAAAATAGGTTGTTCATCTGTATTCCATGTAATTAAACCAGCCGATATGGTTACTTTGGGCTTGGTGACGGTTGGCATGACTTCTACAAACTTGGCTGCAATTTCTTTTGCACGGGCAGCTGTTACATCTGGAATACATACCGCTAATTCTTCGCCACCCCAACGCGCACAAATGCCTTTATTTCCGACCATTGCTTTCAGCTGTTTAGAAATTTGTACAAGCACTTCATCACCGATTTGGTGACCGTACGTATCATTTACACGTTTAAAATTATCAATATCAATTAAAAAGAACATGCCACGTGCATGTTGCGCCAGCGCTTGTTCTACATATTTGTCTAGATAGCTTCGCGCATATAGCTTCGTTAAATGATCACGGTCAACCATCTCTTGCAACTGGTTTTGTAAAATAGTGTTGGCCATCGCTAAAGATGAATGATGAATTAAAGATTGCATGAGTTTAAAACTATCAAACGGGAAAAAATACGAATCTTTATGTAATACCATGCAATAGCCGTGTGTTTTTTCTTCAATCAGAATGGGGATCGCCATCATAGAGTTATAGGCCACTGATTGATTGACTTGACGGCTAAAATCAGCAATAAATATCGGATCTTTGCTAGTTTCAAAACGGTCCTCTACATAGGTTGTATACAACTTGGCAACTGACTCACTAAAGAAGGGAGAAGCTTCTTTTAATGTTAATTTCCCCTGCTCTCTAAACATAAAGCAAATTTCTTGCGGCTGAAATGATTTTTCAAGTTGCGACTTTAAGTAAACGAACATTTCATCAATGTCCATTTTCATATTAAGGCGGTGTGACGTTTCATTAATGAGTTGAAGGTCACTAATTAATCGATTTGATTGTCGATGCAACTTCGCATTCTCTAAAGCATTGCCACATGCGTCTGCTAACATACGAATGAAATCTTTTTCTTTTCCGGAAAATACATAACCTTCTGGCCCTGAAATTTGTAAAATACCATAAATGGCTTGGCGGCCTTTAATAGGCGCATTTAAGATACGACATTTTAAGTCAACTGCTTGCTCAAATGTTAACTCTCCTGATACAAAAGCCTCAATTGTTGAAGGTCGCTCTGCAGCATAGTCAAATAGTTTGACGTTTAACGTCAGCTCGCGATCTTGATCATTCGATAAAATTAAATCGACATTAAGATGAGGGATTTGCTTTTCTAATGTCACTAACATATTTTCTAGAATGATATCAACGTCCATCGTTGAATGAAATAAGTCTGTAATTTTAAATAATTTACGATAATGCTCTTCATTTGTTTTTTCGTTTGCAATTCTTTCTACCTTATATAAAACATCCGTTAAAATACGTAAAAATTCATTAAAGCTTGCTGATTGTGTAAATTCATACCATGTAGGTGTAGCTTGAATGAGTAAGACTCCCACAGGTTTTTCATTTTTACGTTGTAATAAAATAGCATCTGTCATCGTTGTATACTGTGTATACCCCTCTAATAAAACAGGCTTTTTTACTACTTTATTTTGAAAAAAGTACGGCTCAATCATCGCCCAAGATATCGCATCCTGTATAATATGATCATGCGGGTCTTTCTTTATAGGTAATAAAATTTCCGACTCACACTTCAAAAAAATACTACTCGTGATATCGAAGTGCTTTTTGAGACAGGGATCTAAGACGCATACATATTTGTTAAAGTCATTAAATTCTAATTCAGCATTTGTAATTAAACCGAGCATATCTGATTTAATATCTTTAAGTTGTTGTTCATGATTTGACATCGTATCACCTTTATTTCCAATCCTTCGATTTTCACTTCATTACGTAATAGTATAGCCCAATAGTGACATTTTGACTATTACTTATTATATCTTTATACACAATTCTACCGTAAATATATGATATTTCAATGTATTTTTTTATTCATTTCGTTAATTAGTCCTAGTGAGCTAAATAGCACACTATTATTTTCAGTTGACTTCCTACATCAATAGCGTTAAGATAGCCTATGTGTAAAATAGTGCAGCAGTTGTATGTGTACTTTTTTTATTTTGTTCCTCTATTATACATGATAGATGGTGTATCGCGTAACCTTTACGTCGGCTGCATGGGTGAAGATGCATGAAAACAAAATAATTAGTACTCTAGATACATCTGGTTTGTTTTACAACAAAAACCAACTTTAAAGGAGGAGACACAATTATGTCTCGTTATACAGGTCCATCATGGAAACTATCTCGTCGTCTTGGTATTTCACTAAGCGGCACTGGTAAAGAAATCGAAAAGCGTCCTTACGCTCCAGGTCAACACGGCCCAACGCAACGTAAGAAATTATCTGAGTACGCTTTACAATTACAAGAAAAACAAAAATTACGCCACATGTACGGTGTAAACGAACGTCAATTCCGCACAGTTTTCAACAAAGCTGGCAAAATGCAAGGTAAACACGGTGAAAACTTCATGATTCTTCTTGAAACTCGCCTTGACAACCTAGTATACCGTATGGGCTTCGCTCGTACTCGTCGTGGTGCTCGTCAATTAGTTAACCACGGTCATATCCTTGTTGATGGCAAACGCCTAGACATCCCTTCATACAGCGTTAAAGTAGGCCAAACGATTTCTCTACGTGAAAAATCACAAAACCTTACAGCTGTTAACGAGGCTTTAGAAGTAAACAACTTCGTACCAGAATACATCACTTTCGATGCTGATAACAAAGTTGGTACTTTCAACCGCATGCCAGAACGTTCTGAGCTAGACGGCCAAATCAACGAAGCTTACATCGTAGAGTTCTACTCTCGTTAATAAAACTTCGTTGCATAGCGCAACAATTAAAAACCTCCTACCTTTTATGGTTGGAGGTTTTTTATATTGAGCACCAAAATAAAAAAGTGGCGAAATACGATTGTTTTTCGCCACTTGCTTATATTACTTTATTTAAATGTCACCATTGTGTATTTCTTTTTACCACGACGTACAATCGTAAAGGCATCATCTAAACGTACAGATGCATCTACTACAAAGTCTAAATCTTGTACACGGTCACCATTAATAGAAATCGCTCCGTTCGTCACATCTTCACGTGCTTGACGTTTTGAAGAAGAAATACCCGCTTCTACGATAAAGTCTACGATGTTTTTATCTTCTTTTGGCATTTCAGCTGTCGGTACACCTTTAAATGCATCGCGCATTTCTTCTACTGAAAGTGCTTTTAAATCACCTGAGAATAAAGCTTGTGTAATACGCTCTGCTTGCTCAAGTGCTGCGTCGCCGTGCACTAAGCTTGTCATAGCTCGCGCTAAAGCTTTTTGTGCTTTACGTAAATGCGGCTCTTCCTCAACAGAAACAGCTAATGCTTCGATTTCTTCACGGCTTAGGAAAGTAAAGATTTTTAAGTATTTGACAACATCGCTATCCGCCGCATTAATCCAAAATTGGTAGAACTCGTATGGTGATGTTTTCTTCGCATCTAACCAAACTGCACCGCCAGCTGTTTTACCGAATTTTGTACCATCTGCTTTTGTCACAAGTGGAATTGTGAAGCCGTAAGCTTTTGTTTCTTCGTCATGCGTGCGACGTAATACTTCTAAACCTGTTGTGATGTTACCCCATTGATCAGAGCCACCAATTTGCATACGTACACCGTGATTATCATATAAATGCACGAAGTCTGCCGCTTGCATTAACATGTATGAGAACTCTGTATATGAAATCCCTTGATCTAGACGTGAAGCTACATTATCTTTTGCTAACATGTAGTTAACGCTTAATAATTTACCGTAATCACGTAAGAAGTCGATTAATGTTAATTTGCCAATCCAATCTTTATTGTTCACTAATTTTGCTGCATTATCACTTGCTGCGTCAAAATCGAAAATCATTTCTAATTGCTTTTTAATGCCTTGAACGTTTTGATCCACCTGCTCCGTCGTTTGCAATTGACGCTCCTCCGAACGGCCTGATGGGTCACCAACCATACCTGTTGCTCCACCTACTAGTAATACAGGTTTATGTCCGTGCATTTGGAAGCGGCGTAATGTTAATAAAGGTACAATATGACCAATATGCATAGAATCTGCTGTTGGATCTACACCACAGTATAATGAAATTTTTTCTTCGCTTAACAGCTTAGCCATACCTTCAGCATCTGTTTGTTGGTATAACAGCCCACGCCATTCTAAATCTTGAATTAATTCATTTGTCATTATGATTTCCTCCTAAAGTTTACGTGCAGATAAAAAAAGCCCTGCACGCATAAATTTATGCATGCAGGGACGTCTATGTATAAACGCGGTACCACCCAACTTGAAGATTACTCTTCCACTTCATTCACCATAACGCGGCGTGGCACGTTTTTGCTCCTGATACGTAATTCATTTTTATACTATGGTTAGCTCACAGCGACCGCTAACTCTCTCAAACAGGGAGTATAAAAACTACTGCAAATCAATCTTTGCAAAAATGTTATAAAACTATACTAGCTATTTTACCGTTTTTTATTTCATTGTCAATAAATATATTCGTAAATATTTTATTATGCTATAATGGACAAGATTTATAGGAGGTCGATGAAGTGAAAGATTGGATTGCTAAAGTCAACAATCGCATCGAACAACTTTTTGAAAAACCATGGATGGCTAAAGTTCGTATTTCAAGTGCAATTACTTGGAATCTCGCTTTATTATTACTCGTTATGGCAATATTAGGTGGCGTGTTTGCATTTTCTGTAGGCGCTGGCTATTTTGCATCCCTTGTAAGTAAAGAGCCACTCCGTACGGAAAAAGAGATGCGCGATCTTGTCTTCAATTATGAAGAAACGAGTGAAATGTACTTCGCAGATAACATCTATATCGGCAATATTCGTACCGATTTAGACCGCCGCGAAACTTCGATTGATAAAGTATCACCTTTCGTTGTCAATGCTGTACTTGCTACAGAGGATGAGTATTTTAGAGAACACGAGGGGATTGTACCTAAAGCTTTAATACGTGGCGTGCTACAAGACGTATTAAACTCTGCTAACCAAACTGGTGGCTCAACATTAACACAGCAACTCGTTAAAAACCAAATTTTAACGAATGAAGTATCGTATGAGCGTAAGGCGAAGGAAATCTTACTAGCTATGCGACTTGAACACTTTATGACAAAAGAAGAAATTTTAGAAGCTTATTTAAACGTCATTCCTTATGGACGTAACGCTTCTGGCCGTAATATCGCCGGAATCGAAACAGCGGCTCAAGGTGTATTTGGCGTCAGTGCTGCTGACCTAACACTAGAACAAGCTGCGTTCTTATCTGGTATTCCGCAAAACCCGTTCACGTATACGCCTTTTACTAATTTAGGTACGGTAAAAAGTGAAGATTATTTAGCAGACGGCTTAGCGCGCATGAAGACGGTATTAAACCGTATGCTAGAAACAGGCTATATTACTAAAGAAGAACATAAAAAAGCAATGGCTTATGATATTACGCAAGACTTCACTAAGCCAACACAGCGTCCTGAAGATGTTTATCCGTGGTTAACTTACGAAATTGAGCGACGTGCCAAAGAAGTAGTTGCTAATTTATTAGCTGAGCAAGACCAAATAGACCCTGCGCGCTTAAAAGAAGAAGAAAATTTACGAGATAAATATTTAATGCTCGCTGATCGTGAAATTCGTTCAAAAGGCTACCGTATCCATTCGACTGTCAAAAAGGATATGTACGATGCAATGCAAAAGATTGCTAAAGACTATCAATACTATGGCCAAACTTATACACAAGTCGTTAAGGACCCACAGTCCGGTGAAGATGTCGAAATTCAGCAACCCGTGCAAACAGGTAGCATACTTATCGAAAATAAAACGGGCCGTATTTTAAGCTTCGTAGGTGGTCGTGACTTTGAAATTGAAGAGTTAAATCACGCTACACAAGCCTACCGCTCAAACGGCTCTACGATGAAACCGCTACTCGTATACGGTCCTGCAATTGAATACGGTAAAATCGGTGCAGGTAGCCCACTTGTCGATGTTAAATTCAATTTACGTGGCTACCAACCAGGCAACTATACATCGAGCTATGAAGCTGGTTTAGTACCAGCGCGTGAAGCGTTAGCACAATCATTAAACTTATCAGCTTTACGTTTGTATTACAGTATTTTAGACCAACGCCCTGCATCGTTTTTAGAAAAAATGGGCTTCTCTAAAATCACCGCTGAAGATAGAGAGAACTTAGCAACAGGTATCGGTGGCTTACAATACGGTACGACGATTGAGGAAAATACCAATGCATTTGCTACTTTTGCAAATGGTGGCCAATACGTGGAGTCGTATATCATTGAAAAAATCGAAGACCCTACTGGTAACATTGTTTATCAACATGAGTCAGCAGGAACACCTGTATTTAGCCCTGAAACAGCATATATCATGACAGATATGATGCGTGATGTATTTAACAACGGTACAGGACTAAGCGCTAAGCAAAACTTAAAATTTGGTTATCAATTCTCAGGCAAGACAGGTACTTCTGAGGAATATAAAGACGTATGGTTTGTTGGATATAACCCTACTGTAACTTTAGGCGTTTGGATGGGTTATGACCAACCTCGTTCTCTTTATACTTTCAATAATACGTATATGGAGCCAAGCAAACGTATTAATTTATTATGGGCACGTTTAATGAACGGTGTATACGATACACACCCTGATTGGGCAGCACCAAAGGATGGCTTTGTTAAACCACAAAATGTCGTATATGCTTCGTTTTGTGGCATGTCAGGCATGGCACCATCAAATGCCTGTGCCCAAGCTGGCTTAGTAAGATCTGATTTATTTAACGCTAAAGTGTTCTTACCTTCTAAGACAGATGACAGTATGGCTAGTGCCTCTGTTGTGATGATTAATGGTAAGTACTATACAGCGCTACCGAATACCCCTGCTGAATTTATTAAAAAAAGCGGTGGTGGCTTAAATCCAGCGTTCGTAAAACGTATGCTCGGACCTTTAGGTGGAGACCCGAGTCGTCTAGTGCCAAAAGGCTCTACGCTCGCAAGCGGTGGAGCAGCCGTGAGTTTCCCAGTTAACGGCTTTGCACCTGCACCGCCTTCCGTCTCTATGAACGGTAGTACGCTCAGTTGGTCACGTTCAAGTTCAAATGATGTGGTAGGTTACCGCGTCTATAATGTATCTGGCGGTGGTCAATCATTAATTGCATCTATTCCTGAGTCCGGACCATACAGTATGACAGTTGGGGCAGGTGGTTCATACATCGTTGTCGCGGTTAACATTGAAGGTATGTCTTCAGGTGCTTCTAATACAGCTACTTCAATACCAGAGCCAAAAGAGGAAGTAGAAGAAGAAAATAAGGAAGAACAACCACCAACGACAGAGCCAACTGAACCAGAAAAACCAGAGGAAACTACCCCACCAAAAACTGAACCAGAAAAGCCAGCGGAGTCTACACCACCGGCTGAATCATAAAAAAATGGTAGATCGCAAAACGATGCGATCTACCATTTTTATAGTTCTATGTCACCTATAGTGAAATAAAACCACCTTGTGATACCCTCAAGGTAGTGACCCCTTAAAGTTAGAGTTTTTATTATGCAGCTAATTGGCTGGCATGTGTCCGATATTTTATCAGGCTCATGCCGGCCAGTTTTTGTTTAATTCGATCATTGTTGTAGTAATCGATATATTGCTCAATTCTCTTTTGTAACACTTCGTAGGAGACTAATTCTTCCCCGTAATACATTTCCTGTTTTAATAAGCCAAAGAAGTTCTCCATTGCGGCATTGTCTGCACACGTTGCTTTACGAGACATGCTTTGGAAAATCTTGTTCTGCTTTAAGGTTTTGACCCATGATTTATGTTGATAATGCCAGCCTTGATCTGAGTGAATTGTTGTACGATATTCAGCTCGTTCTTGAATGATTGGTAGCGCTTGTTCCAGTGATTTCATGACGAATTCAAGCGTCGGCCTCTTGGACATACTGAAACCGATAATTTCTCCATTATATAAATCCATTAGGGGACTCAAATAAAGTTTCTCACCATTTGTACATTTAAATTCAGTTACGTCAGTCACTAGTTTTTGAAGGGCGTATGGCGTATAGAAACGTCGGTTTAATCGGTTTTTTGCGATTTTTCCAACAGTGCCTTTATAAGATTTATAACGTGATTTACGTCCAAATTTCTCGCATTTCAAATTCAAATCCCGCATAATTCTTTGCACTTTCTTGTGATTAATCGTATAACCTTTCGCCTTTAGCTGTGAGTGAATTCGACGATAGCCATAACGACTTTCATGTTCCTCAAACAGCTCTATTATCAACGTTTTCAAAGCTTGATCTGGATCTGCTTTCGCCATTTGTTTCATGTGATAATGATACGTTGCTTCTGGTAAATCGACACGCTTCAATACATCTTTTAATCGGAATCCTTCTCCTTTGAGTTCAAAGGCAATCACTGCTTGTGCTTTTCGAGGAAGGTATCCGGGTTCTCTCGAAAAGCTTTCAACTTTTTTAAATAGGCGACCTCCAATCGAAGTAGTTCATTTTCACGCTCCAATTGCTCCTCACGTGACATTTCTTTTTCTTTTTTTATTGATGTTGTTTTTGTTTTTTTAGACATAGATGGGCGCCCCTTTGCTTTTTCTTGCAGGCCCTCTATCCCTTCTTTAAGAAATTTACTGTTCCAATTGGCAATTACACTCGGGTTATTCAGCTTAAATTGAATCGCCGTCTCTTGATAAGAAGCACCTGTTTGTTTCATAAAGTGTAATACATCCACTTTGAATTGAACAGAATAAATCGTCTTCTTTTTCTTAACAGCTAATCCTTTACGTCCAAACGCTTTGTAAGCACGTACCCAACGTCTGACTATAGAATGATCAGAAAGTCCGTATTTTTTCGAAACTAATTTCATTCCTAATGAACCTTCTAAATACTCTTGCACAACGCTCCATTTAAATTCTTCACTATATTTAGCCATAAAAAAATCACCCCAAAAAGTTAGTTTTTACTCTAACTTTTGGGGTGCAGCACCCAACAAGGTGGTTTTATTTTTTAGAGTGTTTGAAGAATAGCAATCGCTTCGTCAATTTCTTCTTTTGTTACTGTAAGTGGTGGCACTAAGCGAATGACACCTGGACCCGCTTGGACAACTAATAGCCCTTGTTGCTCTGCTTTTGCCACATAGGCTGCCGCATCACCATTTGGGCAGACAAGCCCTAGCAATAACCCTTCACCTACTACTGTAAACTGTGATAATTTTTCTGTAATTTGTTGCTTAGCATACGCGGATAACTCAGCTACACTTTGTAAAAACGTTTCAGTAAACACCGTATCAATAACAGTTTGAGCTACTGCTACAGCGAGTGGATTACCACCAAATGTTGTACCGTGTGAACCAGGACCTAACGTATCATACATCTCTGCTTTAGCTAAAATAGCGCCAATTGGGAAACCGCCACCTAATCCTTTTGCTAAAGAGACAATATCGGGCTTTAGTGCAGTATATTCAAACGCATAGCGCTTACCTGTACGCGCAATCCCTGTTTGCACTTCGTCAACAATAACTAAAATACCATGTTCTTTACTCACTTCATTGATTGCAGCAATAAATTCTTCTGTCGCTACGTTAACGCCGCCTTCACCTTGAATAACTTCTAACATAATGGCTCCGACTGTGTCATCTGCCGCTTGCTTTAAGGCTGCAACGTCGTTAAATGGAATCGTCGTAAATTTATCTACAAGTGGGCCAAAACCTTGTTTTACTTTATCTTGCCCTGTTGCCGCCATTGTTGCATACGTACGACCGTGGAACGACTTTTCAAATGTAATAATATGATGTTTACCAGAATGCTTTCGTGCAAGCTTAATTGCCGCTTCATTTGCTTCAGCACCGCTATTACAAAATAGTGCATGTGCAAGATGTGTATCTTTAACTAGCGAAGCACCTAATTTTTCTTGTTCTGGGCTTGCAAATAAATTAGACACATGCCAAAGCTTCTCACTTTGTTGTTGCAATGCTTTTACGAGCAATGGATTAGCATGTCCTAGCGTTAGTACTGCAATACCGCTTGTAAAATCTAAATAACGTTTCCCTGTATCATCCCACACTTCTGTCCCTTGCCCTTTTACGAGATGTACGGGGCGACGACCGTAGTTATTAAATAATACTGTCATTTATTTTCCCTCACTTTTAATAATGGTGCCAGTTAAAGCTGCACCTACAATTTGTACAGTCGGAATGCCTGCTTGTAAGCAAGTTAGTGCGCCTTGCACTTTCGGTATCATTCCTCCGTAAATATCTTCAGATGCAATCCATGCATTAATCATCTGTGGTGTTACCTCATCTTGGTATTGTTCTTGAATACGAATACCGTCAACATCCGTTACTAACAGTAAGCTTTTAGCATTAACAGCTAAGGCGACTTCACTCGCTACTGTATCACCATTAATATTAAGCGCTTGACCTTCTGTCGTTGTTGCTACGCAAGCAATAACCGGCACAATACCTGCTTCAATTAAACGATCTAGTAAGTTTGTATTAATTTGTTTCACTTCACCAACAAAACCGTATGTTGCTTCATCTAAATAATCAGCGAGTAAAAGCTGACTATCAAAGCCATTTAAACCAACAGCCGTAATACCTGCTTGTGTAAGTTCATGGACAAGACTCGGGTTAACAATACCGATTAATGTTGATTGCACAACATCAATGGCCGCTTCACTCGTCACACGAATACCTTCTACTGTATAAGAAGTGATATTTTGCGCCTCTAGCGTACGATTAATGGCTGGTCCACCACCATGCGTAATAATTAAATCATATTGTTGTTGTAGCTTTTTAAAATTTTTAAAAAATTCCTCTGTTAAGCCTTCAAGAGTACTTCCCCCTAGCTTAATTACCATTCGCTCACGAACGGTATGAGGCGTTGATTTGAACGTAGTCATAAGTTAAGTCGCACCCCCATGCTAAGCCGCTTCCTTCACCTTGGCCTAAAGAAACGTCAATTTTCACTTCATGTTGTTTTAAAATTTGCATAAGCTCTTCTTCCGAAAATGGCACTGGCTCGCCGTCTTCTACTAAAAGCTTACCACCAATTTTAATCGCAATCTTATCCGGGTCTACGCTTGCCCCGCTATAACCTACAGCAGCGATAACGCGTCCCCAGTTAGCATCTGCACCAAAGACAGCTGTTTTTACGAGAGGAGAGCCTACTACTGTTTTCGCAACTTTGCGCGCTTCTTCATCCGTTAACGCTTGCACGACATTGACTTCGATTAGCTTTGTGGCACCTTCTCCATCTTTAGCAATCATTTTAGCTAAATCCTCTGCTACCACTTGTAGCGTTTTATAAAAGTTTGCCCAGTCTGGATGTGTTGGTGTTAAAGGTTCATTTCCTGCTAAACCGTTTGCCATAATAACGACTGAGTCATTCGTCGATGTATCGCCATCTACTGTGATTGCATTAAATGTTACATCTGTTAATGAAGAGAGTGTTTGTTGCAATACTTCAGAAGAAATATTTGCATCGGTTGTAATAAAGCCAAGCATTGTTGCCATATTTGGTTCAATCATACCAGAACCTTTAGCTGTGCCAGCGATAATTACTTCCTTTCCATCTACAATTGTAGAATAGGCAGTATTTTTCATTACCGTATCAGTCGTTAAAATCGCTTGGGCAAAATCAATAGCACTCTCGAGTGAATCTTGTAAATCTAATTTAGCTACACCTTGACGTACAGGCGCCATATTCATAATTTCACCGATGACACCTGTAGAAAAAACACCGACTAAATTAGCATCAATAGCTAGTTTATCAGCAGTAAGCTGTTGCATTTCTTCTGCATCAACCTTACCTTGTTTCCCCGTGCAAGCATTCGCATTACCAGAGTTAACGATTAATGCTTGCATCTGTTTTGTTTCATATACTACCTTTTTTGTAACGCCTAGTGGTGCTGCTTGAATCGCATTCGTTGTAAATACACCCGCTACACTGGCAGGCACTTCACTTACTAACATTGCTAAGTCTTTTTTCTTATGTTTAAGCCCACAGTGTAAGCCTGCCGCTTTAAAACCTTTTGGTGATACGAGATTCTTCGTTGATAGTTTTGTCATTATCATAATATTCCCTCCTAGAATAGGTAAGCACCTCGCATAAAGCGAGGCGCTTAGTTAAATAAATAGCGGCACAACATCTAAACCAGTCATTTGATTGAAACCAAATTGCACATTCATATTTTGAATCGCTTGACCAGCAGCGCCTTTTACTAAATTGTCAATTACGCTTACAATCGTCGCACGGTTTGTACGAGGATCAACTTTAACAAACATGTCGCAATAGTTTGAACCTTTCACGCGTCCTGTACTAATAGCATTTGCATCTTGTACTACACGTACAAATGGGTGATTTTTATAAGTAGCTTGTAAACACTCATACAGTTGCTGTTCGCTAACATTTGGCATAACCGGCGCATAAGCTGTCGTTAAAATACCACGTGTCATCGGTACGAGATGCGTATTAAATGTAATCGTTGCATCTGCTCCTGCAAACATTTTAATCGCTTGTTCAATTTCAGGAATATGCTGATGTTCATTCGTTTTATATATCGAGAACCCTTCATTAGCTTCACTAAAATGCGTCCCTTGCGAAGGCTTATTACCAGCCCCAGAAATCCCGCTTTTAGCATCTACAATAAGGTAGCTTGGATCGATTAGTTTATGTTTAATTAATGGTAAAACAGAAAGCAAAGTAGCCGTTGGGTAACAACCAGGGTTAGCAATTAATGCAGCGTCTTTTACTGCTGTTGCATTCCATTCAGTTAAACCATAAACACTTTGCGCTACCGCTTTAGCGTCAGCAGCTGGTTTGTTATACCACTTTTCATATAATGCGCTATCCTTCAGCCGGAAGTCACCCGATAAATCAATCAGCTTCGGACCTTTTCCGATTAACGAAGGCATAAGTTTACTTGCAACGCCTGCTGGTGTACTCGTAAATACAACATCCAACTCAGCTAGTACATCATTGTCTATTTTTTGCAAAGTATGGTCAACAATATGTGTTAAGTGACCAAATTTTTGTGAGAATGACACGCCTTCTTCGGATGAAGTAAATAAGTGTAATTCTGCCATCTCTTTATGATTGTGCAAGAAACGGATAAGTTCTAAACCACCGTATCCTGTAGCTCCAATAATTCCAACTTTCATTTTCTTCACCTCTGAAATGTGTTAAACCTAGTATAAGTCTGTATAAATATTAAGTCAACCGCATTTTTATTTATTTTTATACAATTCTTTATCGTTTAACAAAAAAAGCTTACTCGCATATTCATGCAAGTAAGCTGTATGTTTAATCTTCCATAGTAGATAAGTCGCCTGTTGGAAGGTCGAGTTCCCAAGCTTTTAACACACGACGCATAATTTTACCACTTCGCGTCTTCGGTAACTTATCCTTGAATTCAATCTCACGTGGTGCCGCATGGGCAGCTAAACCTGTTTTTACAAATGTGCGAATATCTTCTATTAAAGCTTCACTTGGTTCTACACCTTCGCGCAACGCAATAAACGCTTTAATAATTTCGCCACGCACAGGGTCCGGCTTACCAATTACCCCTGCCTCTAATACATCCGGATGTTCAAGTAGTTTACTTTCTACTTCGAAAGGTCCTACACGTTCACCAGCTGTCATAATGACATCATCTACGCGTCCCTGGAACCAGAAGTAACCATCCCCATCCATATAAGCAGAGTCCCCTGACACATACCACTCACCTTTTAAGAAGTAAGAATCATAACGCTCTTGGTTACCCCAAATCTCACGCATCATAGCAGGCCATCCACGGCGAATAGCTAAGTTACCCATCGTATAAGGCTTAACTTCTTCGCCTTGGTCATCAACAATTGTCGCATACACACCTGGTAATGGTTTTCCCATCGAACCAGGCTTGATTGCCATTGACGGGTAGTTACAAATCATATGTGCACCTGTTTCGGTCATCCACCACGTATCATGAATGCGGTGACCTAGCTCATTAATTCCCCAACGAATAACTTCGGGATTAAGGGGCTCTCCAACAGATAACACATGGCGTAGCGCACTTAAATCATAGCGTTCGAGCAAACCTTGCCCTGCTCCCATTAGCATACGGAATGCCGTTGGTGCGCTATACCATACCGTTACGTTATAACGGTCTAACGCACCATACCAAGCTTCAGGTGAGAATCTCCCGCCCACCACGAGCATTGTGACACCATTTAGCCAAGGACCAAAGATGCCATAAGAGGTACCCGTTACCCAACCAGGGTCCGCTGTACACCAATAAATGTCATCATCGCGTAGGTCGAGTACCCATTGAGACGATTGGTATTGTTGTAACATTGCATTATGCACATGAAGTACGCCCTTAGGTGTACCTGTCGAGCCAGAAGTATAATGCAAAATCATGCCATCTTCGCAGTCTACCCATACGACATCAAAATGCTTACTTGCTGTTGTCATTTGCTTTGTTAAATCCACAATTTTTTCAGATTCTTCAATGTCATCCCCTACAAGAAAAACCTTTTCAATTTGTGGTAATTTATCTAGTGGTACGCGCTGCAATAATTCTTTTGTTGTCACTAAAACTTTTGCGTCACTGTCATCGAGGCGGTCATAGACGGCAGCTTCCATAAAAGCTTCGAATAAAGGACCTACAATAACACCTAGTTTCAATGCACCAAGCAGTGTAAAATAAAGCTCTGGCGAACGTGGCATGTAAATAAATAAACGGTCACCCTTATCAAGTGTTGTCATTTGTCGCAATACATTTGCCACTTGATTTGTTTTCATCTTCATATCATTAAACGTATAAGCTTCTCGTCGTTTGCCGTCATCAAAATAAAGTGCAACTTTATTTTTGCGATAAGTCGAGGTATGACGGTCAATAGCTTCATGCGCCATATTAAGTTGGCCTGTCGTATACCAGCTAAATTGCTTTTCGGTATCTTCCCAATTATGAGTCTGTGCTACAGCTTCATAGTCTGGTAATAAATAATCCCCTGCTTTTGCTTTTAATTTCTCCACTTCTGTTGCTTGCATTTGTATTTCCCCCTTTGTTATATAACAGAATATTTACTATTCTATCATTACCACCTTTCAATTATCTTAAAATTTACACTTTTTAAAAACTTTATGTATATTTCGCAAAAAATAGCGTATTTTCGCATAATATCCGTTATAATGAGTTTATAAAATTCAGGTGGTGTTTGATAATGGAGCATAAAAAAACATTTTACTCAATCGAAAAAGAAACAAAACATGGTACTGTTATTGTAGAAGGTCCTGTCAGCCCAGAAGATTTAGCTACCTATACTTTTCATGAAGGCCTTGTCGCTTTTCGATTACCAAAGCAACAACATGAAGCCATTATTGGTATTGCAAAATTAGAAGAAGGACGCATTATTATTATGCGTAATAAAGATATCATTGTCGGCTATGTCACATATTTATATCCTGACCCACAAGAGCGTTGGGCTGAAGATCCTATTCCTAATATGATTGAACTAGGTGCCATCGAAGTAATTAAAGAATACCGCGGCACTGGCGCAGGTAAAGCGTTGCTTGAAGTTTCGTTTATGGGAGACGAAATGGAAGACTATTTAGTGATGACGACTGAGTATTATTGGCACTGGGATTTAAAAGGTACTGGATTAAATGTATGGGATTACCGTAAAATGATGGAAAGGATGATGAGTACGCAAGGATTTGAATATTATGCAACAGACGATCCTGAAATTACTTCGCATCCTGCCAACTGCTTAATGGCACGTGTGGGGAAACGTGTAGAACAAGATACATTAGAGCGCTTCGATAAATTACGCTTTGCGAGTCGCTTTATGTATTAGCAGTACGATTATACAAAGGGAGATGTTAACATGTTAGTCGAACAAATTATGAATAGCGCGCCGTATACGTTAACAAAAGAACATACGATACGAGATGCTATGAAATTAATGCGCGAGAAAAAAATTCGTCATATTCCTATTATTACAGCGCAGCGTGAAGTTATTGGGGTAGTAACACAACGCGATTTAAAAGAGGCACTACCTTCTTCTTTAGAGCCAAATGAACGTGAACACTTGCTAGATGTTACCGTAGATCAGTTTATGATTAAAAATCCTATTATGGCGCACCCTCTCGACACCGTAGAAGATTTGGCCTTAACTTTTTATGACACTAAAGTCGGCTGCTTACCTGTCATTTCAAACGGTGAGCTTGTAGGCATTGTAACGACTACCGACTTACTCTATACGTATGTAGAATTAACAGGCGCTCATCAACCAGGCTCCAAAATCGAAATTCGTATCGAGGACGTGCCTGGTACATTAGCGCATATTACACAAATTATGGCGAGTACTAATACTAATGTGCAAAGCGTACTCGTTTATCCTGATGAGAAAAGTGAAAACCATCGTGTATTATCCATTCGTGTACAAACCGTAAATCCTATTGAATTGATTGAAGCATTACTAAAAGAGGGCTTTGATGTACTCGGCCCTCAATATCCTGGTGTGGAATTTTAAATGAAAAAAGCAGTTTTTGTTTACTCACCTGAACAATTAGGCTATAAATTTTCAGATACACATCCTTTCAATCATAAAAGACTTACGTTAACGATGGATTTATTAAAAAATAGTAATGCCTTAGATGACGCTGCAATCATTCCTGCACGCGTAGCAACAGATGAAGAATTGCTTCTTGCACATGAAGCAAAATACATCGAAATTGTTAAAAAAGCTGGACATGGGGAGTTGCTAGAAAATCAAGGCGAGCCTTATGGCATTGGCACAGAAGACACGCCTATTTTTGAAAATATGCATGAAGCAAGTGCACAGTTAGTAGGTGGTACTTTAACAGCTGTAGACGCTGTCATGACGGGTATGGCAGAACATGCATTAAACCTAGGTGGTGGGCTACATCACGGCTTTCAAGGACGCGCATCCGGCTTTTGTATTTACAATGATAGTACGGTTGCCATCAAATACTTACAAGAAAAGTACGGAGCACGCGTGCTCTATGTAGACACTGATGCTCATCACGGTGATGGTGTACAATGGAGTTTTTATGACGATCCTAACGTTTGTACATTATCGATTCATGAAACAGGAAGATATTTATTTCCTGGGACAGGCAATATTACAGAACGTGGAAGTGGAGCGGGCTATGGTACATCCTTTAATTTTCCAATTGATGCCTTTACCGAAGATGAGAGCTTCCTTACTATTTATGAACAGGCAATGCGTGAAGTATTTGAATTTTTCAAACCTGATGTTGTACTAACACAAAATGGAGCAGATGCTCACTTCTTTGATCCATTAACCCACCTATATGGGACAATGAATATTTATCAAGAGATTCCAAAGCTCGCTCACAAACTAGCGCATGAATACTGCGATGGTAAATGGATTGCGGTAGGTGGCGGTGGTTATGATATTTGGCGCGTAGTACCTCGCGCGTGGTCACTTATTTGGACCGAAATGACCGATCAGCCGATGCCGACTGGTTCCTTACCACAAGCTTGGTTGGATCGCTGGCAACCAGAATCTCCTGTACCACTCATCCCTACATGGGAAGATCCATCACCACTTTATGAGGCGATTCCGCGCAAAGCTGAAATCGAAGAAAAAAACGCTATGATGCTCGATAAAGCACTACATATTATTCGTAGCACAAAATAATAAAAGCGCATGGCATCCTACTATTCATCAGGAAGCTATGCGCCTTTTATTTTAACATTCAAAGACTTTGCCGCATCACCTCTTTATTTTTTTGTTGAGTCTCGCCATTCAATACGGTAAGGTAAGATAACCGTTTGCTCTTCGATTTCTTCCTTGTTCATAAACTTTGTTAATAGACGCATAGCCACAGCACCTATATCATAGAGCGGCAGTACAATACTTGTTAATTTAGGGCGAACCATCTGTGCAAGCTTTGTGTCTTCACAGCTCATAACTTCTACTTCATTTGGTACATGTCTATTATTATCTTGTAAACCGTGAATAATACCTAAGGCGATTTCATCGCTTCCTGCTAAATACGCTGTAGGTTCGATTGTTTGTTGCACCATCTTTTCGACAGCTGTAATCGCGCCCTCATAGCCTGTAGTAACTGACGTAACGAGCTGTTCATGATAAGGTCTACCTGCATCAGCTAAAGCTTTTTGGTATGCTTCTACTTTGTAAATACGATTGATTGTATACGTCTCTGGCCCAACGATTAAGGCTACATTTTCGTTATTCTGTAATAATAACGAAGTCGCTTCATACACCGCATCAAAATAATTAATATTTACGGAAGGTATCGTTTCTGTTTCGTCTACAGAACCCGCAAGTACAATAGGTACAGGCGAAGCTTCCATCGCTTGTTTAACCGCTTTTGTAACCTCATCTGTCATTAATACGATGCCATCAACTTGCTTGCCTAACATCGTGTCAATTACACGTAAGAGTGTCGCTTCTTTTTGGTCTGTATTAGCCAAAAAGATATTATAATTATACATTGTTGCAATATCTTCAATGCCTCGGACAAGTTCTGCATAAATACTGTTTGAAATATCCGGTATAATTACCCCTACAGTAGTCGTTTTTTTACTAGCAAGTCCTCTAGCAACTGCATTTGGTCGATAACCTAGGCGCTCAATTACTTCTAATACGCGCTTGCGTGTAGCTGGTTTAACATTAGGATTGCCATTTACTACGCGCGACACCGTTGCCATTGATACGCTAGCTTCTCTTGCGACATCATAAATTGTGACTGTCATTGTTTAACGCCCTCCAATTCTTCTCTTAATCATACGCTATAGTAAATCTTTTTTTCAACATTGAAGCTAAATTTTCACTGCACTTCAGTAAAAAAAGAGAAACCGCAATAAAGCGACTTCTCCCCCTGTTATATCGTCAATTTATTTTATCTGCTTACGCGTTTACTTCGTGCGTTTTCATAAATTGATTAATGGATTTGTAGAAGGCATCAAATGTTGGTATATCCATTTGCTGCTGCGAATCTGATAGTGCGATTGATGGATCAGGATGCACTTCAGCCATAACACCGTCAGCACCAATAGCAATCGCTGCCTTAGCACACGGTAATAATAAATCACGACGTCCTGTTGAATGTGTTACGTCTACAAATACTGGTAAATGTGTTTCTTGTTTTAAAATAGGAACTGCCGAAATATCTAATGTGTTACGCGTCGCTTTTTCATAAGTACGAATACCACGCTCACATAAAATGATGTTTTCATTCCCTTTAGACATAATGTATTCTGCCGCATGAATAAACTCATCAATTGTTGCAGCAAGACCACGCTTAAGTAATACAGGTTTATTTGTTGCACCTGCCGCCTTTAATAATTCAAAGTTTTGCATATTACGCGCACCAATTTGAATAACGTCAATGTAATCTAATGCTTCGTCTAAATGCGCAGGCGTTACAATCTCAGCAATTACGCCTAAATCATATTCATCTGATACACGTTTCAAAATTTTCAGACCTTCAAGGCCAAGCCCTTGGAAGTCATACGGAGATGTACGTGGCTTGTATGCGCCACCGCGAATTAATTTCTCACCTTTAGCTTTTATAGACTGTGCTACGGCTGCTACTTGTTCGTAAGACTCTACGGCACACGGACCGAAAATGAATGAAGGTTTACCGTCACCAATTTTCTCACCGTTTACATCAATGATTGTATCGACTGGCTTTTGTTTACGTGATACTAATAGTTCTTTTTTCTTTTCAGCTTCTAATTGCTTTAATGCTGTCTTGAAGATTTGTTTAAAAATATAATCAACCGTCATTTGGTTTAATGGACCATTATTATGCTCTTTAATTAAATCTAGCATATGGCGCTCGCGTAGTGGGTCATAACGATGTACGCCCTGCTTTTCTTTAATTTTGCCAATCTCATTTACTACTGCAGCGCGCTCATTAATTAAGCGTAAAATCTCTAGGTTTAGGTCATCAATTTGACCGCGTAAACCATCTAAATCTTGTTGACTCATATTCTTTCCCCTCTCTCCAACTGTCAGACTCTTTCAGAAGTCTGAAAACTATGTTACATTTTATTGAATACATTTATTATAATCAATATAGCACAGAATGTCACGCAAAACATTTTAGCAGTTTAAACCACTAAAGTGTTATTCGTAAGTTATAGAAAGGAAGCGGTTTCATTTGTCTACAAAATTATTCGCACTCGACATCGGTACACGCTCCGTTGTCGGTATTATTTTAGAAGAAGCGAATGACACATATCATGTTGCAGATATTATTGTAAAAGAACATAAAGAGCGCGCAATGGTGGATGGGCAAATTCATAATGTTATTTATGTTGCATCATTAATTGCCGAAATTAAACAAACACTCGAAGAAAAGCACGGCCCTCTTACAAAAGTAAGTGTAGCAGCTGCAGGGCGATCACTTAAAACAGAGACAGCTACAATAAGCGTCAATATTCGTAACCGCGCTATTTTTACTGAAGAAGATATTAACCGCTTAGAACTACAAGCTGTTCAACAAGCTCAGCAACAGCTCGTTCAACAACGTGAAGATACAAAGACCTCACACTATTACTGTGTAGGTTACTCCGTTTTGCATTATCGTTTAGATAATGAAACAATTGGTAGCTTGCTTGATCAACAAGGTGAAGAAGCTACCGTAGAAGTTATCGCTACATTTTTGCCACGGGTAGTAGTAGAATCTTTAATCGCCGCCTTAAAACGTGCCGACTTAGAAATGGATGCTCTCACACTCGAGCCTATCGCTGCGATTAACGTGCTCATTCCGCAAACGATGCGCAGGTTAAATGTCGCGCTCGTTGATATTGGCGCAGGGACATCAGATATTGCGATTACGGATCAAAATACAGTTGTTGCTTATGGCATGGTACCCACAGCCGGTGATGAAATTACAGAAGCACTAAGCGATAACTACTTACTGGACTTTCCTGTCGCAGAGCATATCAAAAGACAACTCGCTACAGAAGACATTATCGTTATGCAAGATATTTTAGGCTTTGATCAACAGTATACGAAAGAAGAAATTTTACAAACTGTATTGCCTACTGTGCAACAACTAGCCGAGGCAATTGGTCAAGAAATTTTACAGCTTAATAATAATGTACCGCCTAAAGCAATTATGCTAGTAGGCGGCGGTAGTTTGACGCCAGAGCTCCCTACGCTCTTAAGTGAAGCATTAGCACTGCCTGCTAATCGCATTGCTGTGCGGAGTATTGACGCAATCCCTACAATTACTCGTGAAGCTCATATCGAAGCTACCCCTGAACTTGTCACACCTATTGGTATCGCAATTGCGGCTAAAAAAATGCCAATTCAATACATGTCACTCACAGTGAATGGCCAAATTGTGCGCTTATTTGAAGTGAAAGAAATGACCGTTGGTGACGCCATGCTTGCCGCAAATATTAAAGCTAAACAACTGTTCGGCAAACCTGGTGCAGCATTAGCAGTAACCGTTAATGGTCAAGACATTTTCATTCCAGGTGAACACGGTCAACCCGCTACAATTTTACTAAACGGAGAAGTTGCTTCCACAAAAACACGCATCACTTCTCACGATGAAATTACTATTATTGATGGTAAAGACGGCAAATCTGCAACCGCAACATTGCGTGATATGCTAGATGATATTACACCTATTACGATTACAATTGAAAACAAGACCTATACATTGCAACCACGCATTACCGTAAACGAAAAAGTTGTGCCGTTACAAACGCGTTTACAAGACCGTGATACGATACAGTATAGCGTCGCACAAACAGTGGAGGATGCACTGCTTTATAGTGAGCAAACACATTTGCGCGAGCGGTTACGTAGTTTCTCTCTATTCATTGATCATAAACCGATGCACTTCCCTACTTTCTCTGCAGAGTTGCGGGTAAATGATAAACCCGCGAAATTAAGCTATCCTATTAAAGATGGGGATACGATTTCTTTACGTCAAGAAACGATGCCAAGCATTGCGATGATTGCCGACGAAATCGGTACACGCTTAGTAGAGAGCATTACCGTAACATTTCAAGGGCAATTAATTACCTTAGAAAAAATTGAAAACGAAGCTCATATGAATGGTGTTGTTAGCACACCTGAAACAGTCGTGACGAACGGCTCTCAATTAACATTTATCCCACGAGAAACATCACCTTTTATTTTCCAAGACGTTTTTCGCTTTTCTGATTGGCAGTTACCTGCTACAGCTACTAGCTTTAAAGTACTACGGAATAATGAAGAGGTTGGTTTTGATAGTTTAATTTTCGGCGGCGATACATTAACGATTACTTTTGAATAAAAAATGCCCAAAGTGCGCGTGCACTTTGGGCATTTTTATTAGTTATGCTTGTGGTAAATCATCAAGTGGCTCTTCGCCTTCGACGGATACAGTGCCGTCATCTGACGGTAGCTTATCGGCCTTTAATGTTTTTACTTTATCCACGAGCTGCGTAGTTTGTTCTTGCAACTGTTGAGAAAGTTGTGTCGTCTTATCTTTTGCAGAAGTAGACAAGGCAAGGCTTTTATCTTTTAAGCTAAGAGCTTGCGTAGCAACATCGTCGCGTAATTCACTGCCTGCTTTAGGCGCTACAAGTAAACCAATAGCTGCGCCAATAACACCACCGACTACAGCACCAACGACAAATTCTTTCATCGTGCTACATGATTCATAAATCACTTGTTCCTCTTTGTAAACTTGTGGTAAATCTTTTTTTACTACATTATAATTTGGCTTTTGTTCAGTCATACAACTACACCCCTTTGTGTGTTAGTTACTTCTTGCGCTTCCAAAAACGCTTTTTCGGCGTTCCTTCTGCTTTAACTGTCGTAATTTGGACTTCATCCGCTTTACGCTCTTTCCATTTATCTGCAATACCCATTGCTACATTGCTCCATTGTACAACTTGAGCAATTTGATCTTTATTTGTTTCCACGCTAGATGCTACAGACGATGTAATGCGCTGTACCGAATTGTTTAAACCATTTACTGACTCACCAATGCCCTTAACAGCACCGACTACAGTGTTAAGTTGTTGTGATTTGTCTTGGATATCTTCAGCAAGTGAATTTGTTTTTTCTAATAAGAATGTTGTCTCACGTGTGATACCTTGCATTTGACCTTCAATATCACCTAATACTTTTGTTAACTCTTTTACCGTATCTTTAACAGTAAATAATGTCATGCCTAAACTAACACATAAGATTAGAAAAGCAACGGCTGCAACTAATGCTGCAACATATAATACGATTTCCATACGAATAACCTCCTACTAGTAGTTTTATTTAGATTTACGCATATGTACTTAAATTCGACACGCGCAAAGAAATCCCTTTAATTATTTTGCAATAATTGTTCAAATGCTTTTTGGAACTTATTAACGTCACCAGCACCCATAAATAAAAATACGGCATCTTGATGTTTAGCGAGTACATCGATATGTTCTACCGACAATGACTCAGCACCTTCAATTAAATTAATTAAATCAGAGATTGTTAACTCACCTTGTTGCTCACGAGCAGAGCCAAAAATATCACATAAATAAGCTTTGTCAGCCTGTGCTAAACTATCCGCAAATTGCTGTAAAAACTTTTGCGTACGTGTAAATGTATGTGGTTGAAATACAGCAATCACTTCTTTATCCGGGAATTTTTGTCGGGCTGATTGAAGCGTCGCATTAATTTCTGTTGGGTGATGAGCATAATCATCTATAAGAATAGTATGCCCGATTGTCGTTTGTGTAAAACGTCGTTTAACACCGCCGTAAGTTGATAAACGGGCTTGTACAATCTCAGCTGGAATATTTTCATAGTGGCATAACGAAATGACCGCTAACGTGTTGAGAACGGTGTGATCACCGTACAGCGGAATATGGAACGTATAATAAAAGTCATTGCGTAAGTACACATCAAAAGTTGTACCATCAGTAGTCTTTTTAATATTACGCGCTTGGAAATCATTCGATTCACTAAAGCCATAATACACTACAGGCACGTTCGCTTGAATTTTTTGTAATTGCTCGTCATCGCCACAAGCAATAATCGCTTTGCTTACTTGATGGGCTAATGATTGAAATGCATCAAATACATCATCAATGTCTGCGAAATAATCAGGGTGATCAAAATCAATATTTGTCATAATCGCATAATCTGAATGATACGCTAAAAAGTGACGGCGATATTCACATGCTTCTAGCACAAAGAAAGATGCATCGCTATGACCTACGCCAGTACCATCTCCAATTAAATAAGATGTTGGCTTATAGCCTCCTAAAACATGTGACAGTAGTCCTGTCGTTGATGTTTTACCATGTGCACCTGTTACAGCAACAGAAACATAGCGATTAATATACTCACCTAAAAATTTATGATAACGGATTACTTCTACGCCTAACTCTTTAGCACGTACCAGCTCTGGGTGATCGTCTGGGAATGCATTACCCGCAATAATTGTCATACCCGCTTTAATATTATCCTCATTAAATGGCAGGACCGTAATATTACGTTCATGTAACGGTGCCTCTGTAAAAAAGTATTTTTCAATATCAGATCCCTGCACTTGTTCCCCTGCATCATGTAAAATTTGCGCGAGTGAACTCATGCCAGAACCTTTAATTCCTGTAAAGTGAAAAAGTGTCATTATTTAAACCCCCTGGGATAACTACATCCCTTAATAAACGAAGTAAACTGTGCAAGTAATATTGCACTTTTTTTGACAAGCCTGTTCCGCTGCTTGTTTATTGCACGAATAGTTTCATACTATACCCATTATGGTCATTCATCAATCATTTTTCCATAATAGTATACCATTTTCAACACGTTTAAACAGCGCTTACCCAAACATCTCGTCTAAGTAATCTTGTGTAATATATACATCACGTGGTTTGCTACCTACTGCTTTAGATATTAAATCTTGCTCTTCTAAACGATCGATAATACGTGCAGCACGATTATAGCCTATTGAAAACTGACGTTGTAACGCCGATGCAGAAGCACGCTCTGTTTTATAAATAAAATGACACGCGGCTTCATAAAGTTCATCTTGTTCCGCAATATCTACATTTTTCGTCGCTAATGCTTCCTCTTCTAATAAGTAATGCGGACGGCCTTGGCTTTTCACATGAGCGACAACTGCTTCAATTTCTTCATCTGTCACAAATGTACCTTGTAAACGAATGGGCGCTGACATGCCGCTTCCCCTATAAAGCATATCGCCACGCCCTAATAAACGCTCGGCACCTTGCTCATCTAAAATGGTGCGTGAATCAATTTGTGAGGACACAGAAAAAGCCATACGTGTTGGAATATTAGCTTTAATAACACCTGTAATCACATCCACAGAAGGGCGTTGTGTTGCTACGATAATATGAATGCCGCAAGCGCGAGCCTTCTGTGCTAAACGGTTAATCGCCTCTTCTACTTCATTAGCTGTCGTTTGCATTAAGTCAGCTAATTCATCAATTACGATTAACATATAAGGCATTTTATTTTGTATGTTATCATGCGCTTCGACTAATTGATTATATTTTTCAATGCTTCGTACTTTCGCTGCTGATAATAATTTATAACGGTTTTCCATCTCACTCACTGCCCATTTTAGCGCATTCGTCGCAATTTTAGGGTCTGTAATAACAGGTGTCACTAAATGAGGAATATCATTATAAGAAGCCAACTCCACATATTTTGGATCGATGAGTAACAAGCGGAGCTCATCAGGCGCAGCTTTATAAAGTAAACTTACGAGTAAAGAGTTAATGCATACCGACTTTCCTGAACCCGTAGCCCCGGCAATTAAGCCATGTGGCATTTTACGTAAATCTACGCTAATTGGCTGCCCGGTTAAGTCAAGCCCTAACGCCGCCTGCATCGGAGAGTTTGCCGCTTCGAAAGATTCACTTTGAATAACTTCGGCTAAACGTACAGGACGACTTACGCGATTTGGTATTTCAATACCAATCGAGCTTTTTCCAGGGATAGGTGCTTCAATTCGTATATCTTTAGCTGCTAATGCTAACTTTAAATCATCTGATAGATTGCGTATTTTATTTACTTTCGTACCTTGACCAATCGTAATTTCAAAACGCGTAACAGCCGGTCCTTGCACAATATCTACCACTTCAGCTTCTACTTGAAAGTGAGATAGCGCTTCTACGAGTTGTTCACTTTGTGCATCCATCCATGCATAATCCTCTAAATTTTCTTCAGGCGCAATGAGAAGTGAACCCGCTGGCTTAACATATTGTCGTTTTGCAGGTTGTGGTTGAACCTCTTCACCTTTAGCTAATTGAGGGCTTTTTTTTTGCGCTAATTTCTGCTTATCACTATTCAACATAATGACATTAAACGGTAAAACTTTTTCTTCCTGTACAGTAGCATGTTCAGTAGGTATTTGTTGTGCTGTCTCTACTATTGCTTCTGTGGCTTCTGATTGAACCGTCTCATTTTCTAACGCAGGTACTGATGCTTCTACTACATCTGTAGCTTCTGATTCAACCGCTTCATTTTCTAACGCAGACGCTGATGCTTCTACTACATCTGTAGCTTCTGATTGAACCATTTCACTTTCTAACGCAGGTGCTACTGTTTCTACGGCATCTGTAGCTTCTGATTGAACCATTTCATTTTCTAATGCAGGCGCTGATGCTTCTACTACATCTGTAGCTTCTGATTGAACCATTTCACTTTCTAACGCAGGTGTTACTGTTTCTACGGCATCTGTAGCTTCTGGTTGAACCGTCTCATTTTCTAATGCAGGTACTGATGCTTCTACTACATCTGTAGCTTCTGATTGAACTGCTCTATTCTCTAATGCGCCTCGTGTGAGGGAGTCTCTTGCTCCATCTACTACCGCTTGTGGTGGCTTAGTTACTACAGTTTGTACTTCAACTATTGGTGCTACTTTACCTAATTGATTACTCGTCTTTTCTACCTTTACCTCTGGGCTCTTCGTCGCTGTGTGCGTTAGATCTTGTGTTACTACTGACGAAGTATCACGAATTCCTTCTTTTGCAACAGGTGCTACGACGTGCAATTTACGAACAGGCTTCGGTTGTGGCGACTGCTTAGATTGCTGGCGCGCTTCCTCTAACTTTTTACTTAAGCCAGATGGTTTCATAAAGCCATGTACAGGTGAAGGAACATCTGTGGCTTTAAACGGTGTTTTTCGCGTTGACTTAATTGGTGTTGTTGCTTCTTTAGGTTGTATTACAACCGGTGATTGTGGCTTTACTGTAGGCGCTTTTGGCAAATCGGTTGCTCGCTTAGCATTAATAACATCTCTAATCGTAGGCTCAGTACTAAGGGGTGCTCGCTTCATACGGTACACTTTCTTTTTTGTTGAACGCTCAGCTAAAATTTCACTAATTTTAGGCTGTTCGATTTCATATATATCCACATCAACTGTTGCATTTTCTTCCACAGTTGGTTGTACAGTTTGTTGTTCATCAGGAATTAATGGAAATGTAAAGTCCCTTTGTTTTTGTGGCCTAGGCTGTGGTTGCGGTGGCGTAACGGATTGTGGCTGTTGTGGTTGCTCTACTACTTCTTCGTCGACTGCAAATAATTTATTGATTTGTTTTTTAAACCAATTCATCGCATTCACTCACTTCCTAAACATTTTACTGCATGATTTCTCACAGTTGCTTTATCCAAGAATACCATATTTCCCGCTTAATTTCTTTTGAAAAGCGCGTCACTACGCGATAAGTTGCATAAAAAAATCGCGGCATAAAAAATACCGCGATTGTAAGTTATTTATGCTTCGAAAGGTTCACCGATTTTTGCATCTTCTGCTAAAACCATAATTCCTTTTTCAGATGGCGCATTCGGAATTGCTAATTCACGCGCTGAACAAATCATACCAAATGAGTCCACCCCACGTAAATTCCCTTCTTTTATTAACATTCCCGAAGGCATAACGGCTCCAATTTTAGCGACAACAACTTTTTGACCCGCTTCAACATTTGGGGCACCACATACAATTTGTAATGTCTCTTCACCAACATTTACTGTACAGATGTTTAATTTATCAGCATTTGGGTGTTTTTCTTTTGTCTCTACATGCCCTACAACAAACTTAGGCGAAAAATCTACGTCTAAATCTACTGTCACGTCATTTTTTGCTAGTGCTTGTGTTAATGCTTCAACTACTTCCTTCGTCACCTCTACAATACCTTCTGTAGCAATCGTTAAGTAGTTACTCGCATTGAATAAATTCAGTGCCTTTACTTCCCCGGTAGATGCTTCTTTTAATAAAGCAACATCTCCCTTTTTTTCTACTTTCGTTTTTACAATCGCCTCATCTGCTAATTGTACGAGTAATACGTCGCCTACGTGCGTGCGGTTATATGCGATATTCATTCTTTTGCTCCTTTAGTATTTTTATTTTTCGCTAAAATAAAGATTGGCTCTAGCTCACCATTGTCATAAACAAAGGATAATGATGTAATCGGTACCATACCAACCGAGAAATAATGCATCGTTAGCTGAGCTAATACGTCATAGCCTACTTCATCGCGAATGTCTCCAATAATTAAAACATCTTGATGCGGAACTGACAAGGTCATATCGCCTTGTATTTTTTCTCTCATCTGTTGTAAAAATTTCTCATTTAAAATACGACTGGCATCGTAACCATCATTATAATTTACAAAATAAAAAATACTCCCCGCTACTTCGTCACGCTTAACGTCTGTGCCTAGTCCACCTAAAGCAAAGCGTGCAGCCTCTTTTACTTGCTGAGCGCTTAGCGCAAGTTCAGGCAACATGCTTTCATCAATAAGGCGATACGTATTACCTAAATCAAGCGCATAAAAAATACGCGTCTCTGCCGTATGTTCAGTCGTTAAAAAAGTATTGCCTTCTTTAGATTTTTGCGGAAAAGACGTAGAACGCACAACAGGGTAAATCGTATTTTTACCAACAAAACCTTCTACTGCTTCTTGTGTCATCGCAGCAAACGTTTGCTGCACCGTATAAACCACTTCATCAATAGCAGCTTGTTGTTTTTCTTGGTATTTTGCTACTACTTGTGAAATGGCGATTTCCATTCCACGCTCTGTTTTATTATGTTGTAAACGTAAACGATTTGTTTCTGTATCAAATGTATACGTAAATTGATCATTACCTAAACGTGCTTTAATCGCTTCAACCATTTGTTGTTCTTTCATTTTACGCCTCCTCTAATCTTAACAAGTGTAGAAAAATTTATATGAACTTGCAAATTTTGCGCTTATCGATAGCGGTATTGTCCAAGAAGCAATAATAAAATGTGTTCAAACATTTGTTGGCGTGTAACGAGACCATCAGTAAAAATGCCCACTGCACCTAAACCTTGCCTTACATCTTGTTGCTTTGTATAACGCTCCATTACTGGACCTAACTCTTCGCCATTTTGCACAGCTTGAGCAACCGTTAAAGGAAGTGGAATTTGTGCACCTGCTGCCGTATATGTAGCTGTTTTGGTAACAAGTGCTGCCCAATTACAAATATACAGTTGGCCATCAACTAATGTCACACCGCCTTCTAACCCAAACGCCATTGTAGCACCTTCAACAAAAGCATGTCGTGCCCGATGAATAGCACCTTGTCGCGTCTCCTCACTGCTCATTGGTTGTTCACTAACCCCTGACGGCACTGCTAATGAGACAAATTCTGCGTCGTAAAACTGAGATACTATAGTTTGAACCGCTTGCACTTTCGCTTTATTTTTCGTGCCTATTATAATTTTCATAACGATTCTCTCCTTACAAAAAGAGCCCTCTAAGGAGCTCTTTGTCAAATTATACGTTAGCACGAATGGCATCAACCGTTGAACGGTCTACGCCTTGTACTAATTTAATTAATAATTCCTTTGCTGCAGCATAATCATCCACATGCATAACAGAAGCTGCCGTATGAATATAACGTGAGCAAATCCCAATTACTGCACTTGGCACACCTTCTTGTGATTGGTGCACACGACCTGCATCTGTACCACCTTGTGAGGCAAAGTATTGATACGGAATGTTATTGCTCTCAGCTGTATCTAAAATATATTCGCGCATACCCCGATGCGTTACCATCGTACGGTCTACAATACGTAGTAATGGTCCTTGTCCTAGCTGACCAAACTGTGTTTTATCACCATTTGCATCATTTGCTGGCGAAGCATCGAGTGCGAAAAATAGATCTGGCTTAATCATATTAGCCGCAGTTTGTGCGCCGCGTAACCCTACTTCTTCTTGCACCGTAGCACCTACGTATAAATGATTGCTAACTTCTTGTCCATGAAGTGCCTTAGCAAGATCTAACGCTAAACCACAACCGTAGCGATTGTCCCATGCTTTAGCCATAATTTTTTTAGGGTTGGCCATTGGCGTAAATGGGCATACTGGGATAATCGATTGACCTGGACGAATACCTAATTGCTGTGCATGCTCTTTGCTATCCGCACCTATATCAATTAGCATATTTTTAATGTCCATTGGCTTACTACGCTCAGCATCTGTTAGTAAATGAGGCGGGATAGATGCAATTACACCTGGTATCTTACCATTCTTTGCAAACACATCTACGCGTTGTGCTAACATTACTTGATTCCACCAACCACCTAATGGTTGAAAGCGAATCATGCCGTTATCTGTAATTGACGTCACCATAAAAGCAACTTCATCCATATGCCCTGCAACCATAATCGTTGGTGCATCAGCATTTTTACTTTTACGTATACCAAAAATACTACCTAATTTATCTTGAATAATGTCATCCGTTGTTTTTTGTAATTCGCTACGCATGTATTGGCGTACGGCTCCTTCGTCACCAGGTGCACCTGGAAGTTCCGTTAATGTTTTAAACATCGCTAATGTTGCTTCATTCATTGTTGACTCTCCCTTTATGATATGCATTTGCTAGCATGCTAGCTTTTATTTTATTGTAACATACCAGTTAGGGTGCATTATATAACTAAGCTATGGTAAAATAAAGTTATTATCTAATAGGAGGTTTTCTATAATGAAATTACGTGACTTTTTAATTGGCGTAGCTACAGGCTTAGCTGTCGCTGTCATCATTAAAGAAACAAGCGAGCAAGTTGCTCCGTATAAACCAGCAAACAAAGTACTTGAAAACATTAAAAATGAATTCAAAGAAGTAGCGCCAATTGACGGTTCTTGGATTTTCATGAAAACTGAAGAATTCTCAAACGGTGTATCAACAATTCCTGTTTACCGCGGTGGTATTTCTCGCGTAAATGACGGTGCTACCGAAACATTTGAATTCGCAGCGGACGCACGTACTGGTGTCGTAGTAGATTTACAACAAGTATAAACGTTTAAATCACTGCTCTTTACTGGGCAGTGATTTTTTTGTACAAAAAAAGCGCCAGCCGAAGCTGACGCCATAGAGAGCCCAAGATAGCTCTATTATTTTAATACTTTTATTGTTACCATTTTACGTCCCCACGCATAAGCACGGTTTGTGTTATTAATAAATACATCGATGCGGTTCCCTTTAATTGCACCGCCTGTATCACCTGCGATTGCTTCTCCATAACCTTCAACCCAAACGCGTGAACCTAGTGGAATAACACGTGGATCCACTGCGATTACTTTTAAGTTAGGATTAGCACGTAAATTAATGCCTGTTGCTGTAATACCTGAACAACCGTAGCAATATGCTGTGTAAGCTGTTGCTGAAACGCGCAGTGTACGCGCTACTTCTTTACCGTTAATTGTTTCTACTGATGGTTTAACTGGTGCTGGCGCTTGTACTACTGGTTCTTTTGGTGCTTCACCTACAACTAATTTTTGTGTTGGGTATACTAAATTGTATTGTAAATTATTCATTTTTTGTAACTCTTCAATGGTTGTGCCGTAAACTTTAGAAATTGACCATAATGTTTCACCAGGTTGTACGATATGTGTTGGTGCTTCTGCTGCACTTGCTGATGATGCATAAATACCTGCGCTAAATAGTAATGCTCCAATAAGAGCAACGATTTTGTTTTTCAATTTTATTTCCTCCAAATGGTGTGTTTTGTAACTCACTGAGGCTTACTTTACAGAAGTTTTATTACAAACATATTACAAACATGTATTAACTCCTTAACAAAGTATTACTATATAACGTGTCTCAACCTACTTTGAAAACCCTTACATTACTTTAGCACCAACTTGTATCACTCTTTATTACAAACAAAAAACACAGCAGGCAAATTGTCTCGCCTGCTGTGTTTATCCCTTACTTGTCAAATTGAATTGTCGCTTCATTGCTGCGCTTTAGGCAATCAATGACTTCTTTACCTGTTGCATCCCACTTAATCATACGATAATAAGCATCATGGTAAAAACTAAACCAGTAGCCGTTTGCTAAAGCTTCTTTCATTAAACGTTCTTTAGCAAATACCGACGTCATAGGATAATCATCATACGCAAGTACCCATAGCGGATTTTGGTGGGCATGGGTTGGCATAATATCACCCATGTGCAAAATAGTTTCGCCGTTTTGGGTAAACTTCAAAATAGCGTGCCCTTCACTGTGACCACCTGTGTGAATCATTTCGATACCTGGCAATACTTCGATCTGATCTTCATACGTGACGACTTGATCAACAATCGGCTCCCAGTTTTCTTTCCAATACGTATTGCGTGAACGAATGTTAGGTGCACGCATCTCATCCCATTCAATTTGTGATACATACACTTTTGCTTTTGGAAAGGCAGGTACTAATACATCGTCTTGCCATTCCGTTAAGCCTCCTGCATGATCAAAATGTAAATGTGACATTAACACATAGTCAATATCATTAGCCGTTAAACCTAGCGCTTCTAGACTGCTCTTTAACGATGATTCTTGTGTCACACCGTAATTGCGAAGTTGCTTTTCATTTAATTTATTAAAGCCTACACCTGTATCTAACAGCATATTTTTACCTTGATACTGAATTAAAATCGGCTCTGTCGGTAATTCGATTTGATTTTTTTCATTAACTGGATATTTTCGTGACCATAGTGGTTTCGGTACAACCCCAAACATTGCACCCCCATCTAAACATGTCACGCCCCCATTTAACCATGTTAATGTCATGTCGTGAAATTGAAATTTATCCATTACACTTCCCCCTTTATCTCTTTACTTCAATTGAAACTTTGCTTCTAAGCGATAAATTGGTTGCCCCTTAGCTGAGAACTTCTCTTCATACTCTGTCATAATATTATCCTCTGGCATGTTCGCATGTAAGTCGAGTGATACATACGTTAACAACATACCATATGCAGAAATACTAGTTAGTGAGTATTCAAATAGCCCACGATTATCTGTTTTAAAGTGAATCTCACCTTCATCTACTAACACGTCTTCATAAGTTTTTAAAAAACCTTCATGCGTTAAACGACGTTTAGCATGACGCACTTTTGGCCATGGATCTGAGAAGTTTAAATAAACGCGAGACACATCATTTTTCGCAAAGTATTTATTTAAATCCGCGCCATTTACTTTTAGCAAGCGTAAATTAGCAGGAGATTTAGCCTCGATGGCATTTTCAAGCGCACAAACGATAACGCTATCATAAAGCTCAATGCCGATATAATTAATGTTTGGATTTTGAAGCGCCATACCGGTAATAAATTGCCCTTTACCTGTACCTACTTCAATGTGTAGTGGGTTGGTGTTACCGAAAACTTGTTGCCACTGTCCTTTATGTTGTTCTGGGTCTGGAATAATAACTTCCGGATGATCGGCAATAAATTCACTTGCCCAAGGTTTATTTCGTAATCTCAATACTATTTCCTCTTTTCTAACTCATTAAATTGTACACTATTTTTAAGCAAAAATATCGTTATTGCAAAATTTTATTACGATTTTACGTCATATTACGACATTATACCTTATTCAGCTTTTTTCAAATAGCGTATATCCTTTTATATTGTACGTCTTTTAGCAGAGACGGTCACGGAGTATTTTGTAGTTTTATGCTTCATCGTCTGTCGCTTCTTCATCGTTTTGCCAAATATTTCGATTAAATGATGTGATTTGTGCTTGATTAAGTAATGTTTGCGCTGCTTTAATTTGCATATGCTTCATAGGAGAAGCCGAACGTTTAATTTGTTCAAACCACTCTTGATAATTACGCTTATCAATTAAGCGCGTATTAAATGCGGTGCCTGGATAATCAAAATAGCCATTGCGGGACAATAATACTTTACGAATGGGCATCGTAATATTTTCACTGTCAAATAATTGTTCAAGTACAGCCTCTGTACGGTTTAAGCTAATAAACGGATTGAGTACTTTACTATCTTTTTTCCCCACTTTCTTTGTCCAAAAGCGGTCGCCATCTGCTACGTATACTGCTTGGTCTTCCTGTTCTAATTTATTAATACATAAACACTCCGTTGGCGTAATGATAATAATCGCTAATTCTACAGGTGCTTTTTTAATTTTAATAATAGGATAGTAAAATACGAGATACGTATCAGGCAAGCTAAGTAGTGCAGTTCGTAAAAAAGAATCGCGCATAAATTTTGGATCTACGTAAGATTTTTCTCGTAATGTCGAGCTCGCCCATTTTAATTGAAAGTGAAAAAACTGATTCATAAACATTTGACGTAACTCTTTCAAGCTTTGCGGTGCATAGACAATTTTAGGATTGAATGTTAACGTTGTTTCTTCATCCGGTATCTCATCTTCAGTCGCTAACAATTCTTGCTCGCCTACTACTTCCTCTGTCTCTTCTGGTTCTTTTTTGACAAACCACTTACGCATAAAAGAAAAGCGTGGCTTCATTTCTTCCTCTTCTTCAATATGCTCCCAATCATCGACTTCATCACCTTGTTCCCATTGGCGCTTAACTCGGTCCCATTGATTCTTTTTCAAACGAACAAATTGTGTAGGGTAGCGTGCTAAGTCAATTTGGTAACGCGATGTATAATCTTGTAACTTTACAAGTTGTGCCATATGTATCACCTTTCTATCTGATATGTTACGTCTATTCTACCTTTTTTCACACATTAAAAGCTACCTGCACTAAACAGGTAGCTCTTCATTTTATAATGCTTCTACTTTTGCATTGAAAGCTTGTTGCAATTTACGCGTCCACGGTCCTACAGTACCACCGTTTACCGCTACACCATCTACTTCAACAATTGGCGTTACTTCAGATGTTGTAGAGGAAACGATGAGCTCATCCATCGTTGCAATATCTTCTACGCGGAAAGCTTCTTCTTTTACTGGCAAACCAATCTCATCTGCGCATGCTAAAATCACTTGGCGTGTAATACCATTTAAAATAAGGTTAGTTGCAGGATGCGTGTAAAGTACACCGTCTTTAATCGCTAATACGTTAGAAGAAGAACACTCTGTTACAACACCGTCACGATGTAAAATTGCTTCATAACAACCGGCTTGATGTGCCTTTTGCTTTAACATCGCTGCACCGAGTAAGCTAATTGATTTAATATCGCAACGTAGCCAACGAATATCTTCCTGTACAATGACACGCACACCATTTTCAAAATTAGCCATCGGGCGTGGGTTTTCTGTCACATTAGCCGTTAATACCGCTTCTACTGATGGCTCTGGATAAATATGATTACGCGGTGCAACACCACGTGTTACTTGAAAATATACGTGACCCGTGCCTAACTCATTTTTTTCTACTAAATCATGCAATAATTTGTGCAATACATCTTTCGTATAAGGAATGACTAAATCAATTTTATCTGCGCTTGCATACAAACGATCGATATGCTCTTTAGCTGTGAAAAATTTACCATCATACACTTTTACAACTTCATAAACCCCATCGCCCAATTGATAGCCTCGGTCCTCTTGAGAAATTACAACTTCATCGCGTGTTACAATTTGGTCATTATATAAAACGTAGTTCATTTAACATCTTCCTTTTCTGTTTGGCCTGCTAATTTTACGATGGCTTCCGCATAAATAGCAGCCGCTTTTAGTAAATTTTCGATTACGACAAATTCATCTGCTCGGTGTGCAACATCCGGCTCTCCAGGAAATAACATACCAAATGCGACACAAGTGGCATCTCCTTTTTCAGCCATTGCTCTCGCATACGTGCCGCCACCTGTCGCTAATAAAGGTGTTGTCATATCGCCAGAATACTTGCGATAGACACTTTCAAGCACTTGCACTAAAGGATCGTCTGCTGACACATGATGCGGCGGTGAGTTATCGATAACATCAAGCGTAAAGCCATAGTTTTGCAAAGCTAACTGTGCGCTTGTAATCTTTTGCTCAAATGGGAAAGTGACAGCGTAACGCATACTAATTTTAATTTCTGCTACGCCTGCTGTGACGTTAAAAATACCAGGATTCAATGTAGTATCACCGGAAATTTCATCACGATAGGCTAATGTTAAAACCTCACCTGTACAACTCGTAGCAAAAGCGTCTTTTACAAAGGTAACAAAGTTTTTACTCGCTGGGGTTGTGACAACATCCGCTAAAAATGCACAAAGCATCACGCCTGCATTTAATCCTTTAAATGGCTCCATCGCATGAGCAGAGCGTCCTTTTAACGTCAGCAATAAGTACTCATCACGCACTTCTGCTGTTCCTTCAAATTGATTTTCCGCTAAAAACGCTTCAAAAGCTTGCCCTACTTCTACCGTCATTCCTTGTAATTGTACAGTTGCTAAATCAGGTACCATATTTAATCGATGTCCAGCTGTGAAGCTTACAATTTGCTCATTTTCATTAGCAAACCTTTGTTGAATTAATAAATCAGCAATACCTTTTTCCGCATTAATAAGGGGAAAGTCCGCATCAGGCGCAAAGCCCATTGTTGGCATTTCCTCTTTTTCGAAATAGCGATCTACACAGCGAAAACCTGTTTCTTCGTCTGTTCCAATAATCATACGCACGCGCTTCGTTAAAGGTACTCCTGCATCCTTAACTAGCTTCATCGCAAGCCAAGCAGCCATTGTAGGGCCTTTATCATCAATCGCACCGCGACCATATAACTTACCGTCTGCTATCGTGCCTTCAAAAGGTGGGTACATCCAATTCGCTTCATTACCTGCAGGTACTACGTCAACATGACATAATATACCGAGTAATTCATCGCCTTGCCCCATCTCAATATGCCCTGCCATATGATCAACATTTTTCGTTAACATGCCCTGTTCTTCGCCTTTTGTTAGTAACCATTCTAACGCTTTCAGTGGTCCTCTACCGAAGGGTGTTGCCTCAGATGCCTCTTGTTCATTTAAAACGCTTTTAATAGCAATTAACTGCTGTAATTCTGTTAGTAATTCTTCTTTTCTAGCTGTGGCTAATTGTAACCAATCCAATTCATTTGCCCCCTTCTATCGTTGTTACAGCTATTCTACTCTTAATCGGTGAAAATTCAATAAATTATTATTGTGTAGTGATGTTTTTTTAAGTTTGAACGCGGGTATCAAGTACACTGAGTGTTAGCGGCTATTGTAAATCATACGTACATTGCATGTTAAAAATCTGTGCATACCCTAGTATTTTTTATACTTTTTTTGTATAATGAAGTTGTCAGATTCGACTGACAATTACAACTTAAAGGGGATGTCTCAGGCAATTAAATTTAAGCCTTAGTGCACTCCGCACAAACATTCATGTCGTCCGCTAGTCTTTGCCAAGAGAATTGAGATGAAGGAGTGGTTCACTTATGAAACCTACTACTGACCGAATGCTTAATCGTATTAAAAGTGTGTATTTATTTATCTTAGATAGAGGTACAGTTACTACACAAGATTTAGTCGACGAGTTTAGCATGACTCCACGTACTGTTCAGAGAGATTTGAACGTACTAGCATTTAACGATTTGGTACAAAGTCCAAGTCGTGGCAAATGGACAACGACGAGCAAAAAAGTAAAAATTCCATCTTAACCCAAAAAAGAAATGACCTTTCGTCGGGGTCATTTCTTTACTGTTTAGCAGGCTACTCGCCTGCTCTTTTTAATTGTGTTAACTCTTGAATTGTTAGCTCACGATATTCACCGAGCGCTAGATTGTCATCTAATTGAAGCGACCCCATTGAGAAGCGCTTTAAGTAAACAACCTTCTTACCAACTGCCTCAAACATGCGCTTAACTTGATGGAACTTACCTTCTTGAATGGTTAGCTCTATCTCAGATTGCTCGCCTGACGCTATAATTTTCAAACTTGCTGGCTTCGTTTCGTAGCCGTCGTCTAAAATAACGCCTTTCGCAAACGCCTCACCGTCCGCTTCCGTTACCTCACCTTCAATGCGCGCATAATATACTTTAGGCACATGCTTTTTAGGTGACAATAAATTATGCGTCAGCTGACCATCATTAGTAATCAATAATAGCCCTTCCGTATCTTTGTCCAAACGCCCTACAGGAAACGGTGCGAAATGTTGTAACGTAGGATCTAATAAATCAATCACTGTAGTATCGCGTAAATCCTCCGTAGCTGAAATCACACCTGGTGGCTTGTGTAACATAACGTAAATAAATTCACGATACGCTACAACTTCACCATATACTGTAATTTGCTGTGCGATAGGATCAACGTGTTGTGATGTACTTTTTGCTAGCACGCCATCAATCATCACTACTTTATCTTTCACTAATTGCTTTACTTCCTTGCGCGAGCCGTAACCCATATTCGCAAGTAATTTATCTAAACGCATAATCAAACTCCTTATAAACCTAATTTATTTGTAAGGCGTGTAATTCGTTCCCCTAAAACTTTTTGTGCTAAGCCGATTTTTAATGTAATTGCGGCGTAAGCAATTGCTCCTAGCGGTGCACATACTATTACATATAGGATAGCTATCCATTTTGTTTCTGGTGGACCTACTACTAAACCGAGTAACCATTTAGCAATAAATACAACAGCTGCCATTAATGCTGTCACAATCGCAATTAACAACGCTCTGCGTAACACAATGGTAGATCGGTAATTTAACACAATTACAATAACAGCAATGTTTATCGTAATCGCTGTGGTATAACCGATACCTGTAGCAATAATGGAACCATCTGCTTCAAAAATACGAATGAGCGGAATATTGAGCGCCAGCTTCATAAAAATCCCTGTTAATAAGCTAAATACTACCCACTTTTGATAGTTAATACCTTGCATTAACGCTGCAGTTACTGCAAATAAGGCAAATAATATGGCAATTGGTGCGTAATGCATAAGGATTGTAGCACCCGCCTCACTTTTAGAATAAAACGTATAATAAATTTCATATGATAACGTCATAATACCTACTGTAGCAGGTAGCATAACGAATAAAATAATTTGAAACGTTTTATCGACCGTATAACGAAGTGAGGTTTGCGCACCTTGTGTATAATAACGTGTAATTACCGGAATTAATGCCATCGAAAGACCTGATGCTAACATGACAGGAATCATAACAATCTTATTCGTTAAAAAGTTAATCATACCGAAATAATCATCAGTTACTTTAGCTAAGCCAATTGATGTCATTGCATCATTAAAGGTAAGCATATCTACAAGTTGAAACAAAGGGTCGGCCATACCGACAAATGCAAATGGTATCGAGTATGTTAAAATTTCTTTGTACATCGTTACCATTGATACATCTTCACCACTTGCAACACTTGTCGCACGTAGACGGTCAAATTCTGGTACATATTTACGCCAGTAATACAGTAAAACAAACATCGATGCTACCGCACCAACAAATGCTGCAAATACAGCCATCGAAATCGCTGTCTCCACTTTTCCGCTAAATACGATCATCACTAAAAATGATGCGGTTAATAAAAATGCGACACGCACAATTTGCTCTACTAGTTGCGAAACAGCTGTTGGTGTCATAATGCCATACCCTTGGAAAAAACCACGCCATAAACTCATAAATGGTACAACAAGTAGCGCTAAACTTAACCAGCGAATAACACTTGCAATTTGTTCAACAGAAAACACTTGCTCATCACTTTTAATTACCATCTCAGCAATCGGTGTTGCTAAGCTAAATAGTAAAATAAAAGATAGTACCCCTGTGCCAAGCATTACGAATAGCCCGGAGCGCATAAGCCTACGACCTGTATCATAATCGCCTAAGGTATTATATTTTGAAACAAATTTTGCTACAGCATTAGGAGCCCCTGAAATCGCAAAAGTTAACATAATAGAATAAGGTATGTATGCATAGGAATACAGGGCTACATTACTCTCGCCAATAATGGCGTAAAAAGGAAAGATATAAATTAAACCAAGCGCCTTTGATAAAAATAACCCGATTGTTAAAATCGCAGCGCCTTTCATTAAACTATTCGAGGACATTAAACAGCCACCATTCTATTAAAAATCAAACATTGCATTAAACCTAAAGTATAGTTTAACCTTGAAACAGCATTTACTCAAATGCTTTTATTATAGAAACGCAAAATTATTAGGGCGAGTTGCCCGTCAAAATGAAAGGACGTTACACGATGTATGATGTAATTGTAATCGGCGGTGGCACAGCAGGCTTGATGGCTGCAGTAGCCGCGGCAGAACAACATAAAAAAGTATTACTTGTAGAAAAGGGCACGAAGCTTGGCACAAAACTCGCTATTTCAGGTGGCGGCCGTTGCAACGTTACCAATCGTCTTCCGATTGAGGAGATTATTAAAAACATTCCAGGCAATGGACGTTTTTTATATGGCCCTTTTAGCATTTATAATAATGAAGATATTATTCATTTCTTTGAAACGCGAGGTGTCGCGCTAAAAGAAGAAGACCACGGGAGAATGTTTCCTGTATCAAATCGTGCACGCGATATTGTTGACGTATTATTACATGAGCTCGAGCGTCTAAACGTTACGATTTTACGCGCTACAGCGGTAGAAAAACTCTTAATGGATGACACCCGCGTATTCGGCATTCGTACTGCAACAGAAGAATTCACAGCACGCGCTGTCATTGTAGCTGTTGGTGGTAAGGCAGTGCCACATACCGGCTCTACGGGTGATGGCTACGCTTGGGCTGAACGCGCTGGTCATACGATTACTCCACTCTTTCCTACCGAAGTACCTTTACTTTCACAAGAAAATTTTATTAAAGATAAGACGTTACAAGGCTTGGCACTACGCGATACGGCGGTTAGCGTGTTAAATGCTAAAGGTAAAGTAGTAGTGACACATAAAATGGACATGCTCTTTACACACTTTGGTTTAAGTGGCCCTGCAATTTTGCGTTGTAGCCAATTTGTCGTTAAAGAACAAATGAAAAATGGCAATCAACCCGTCACCTTGCAAATCCAAACGATAGAAGAAAATGCACATAACCTTACGTTGCACTTACAAAAACTCGCAAAAGCTGAACCTAAAAAGGCCTTAAAAAATACATTTAAAGCACTTGCCGTAGAGCGTTGGTTATTATTTTTATTTGAACAAGCTAAGTTAGATCCTAATAAAACAGGTGCCGATGTCTCTCAAGCAGAGTTACGCGCATTAGCCGAGCAACTTGCCCAATTTACAATGCAAGTTTCAGGCACACAACCGATGGAAAAAGCATTCGTTACAGGTGGTGGCGTTTCTACTAAAGAAATCGAACCTAAAACAATGGCTTCGCGAAAAAAACAAGGCTTGTATTTCTGTGGAGAAATTTTAGATGTTCACGGTTATACAGGAGGTTATAACATTACAGCTGCCTTAGTAACAGGTCGTATCGCAGGCATGTGTGCCGCTCTATATTAATCACTATTTTTGTAGATTAAGAACTATTCTGATTAGTTTATTCATTTATATTGACACTGCTTCACAGCTGTTATATTGTATGAGTAATAATAAGATTGTGTTATACAACAACGATACTAAAAAAATAGCGTGCTTAAACGCACGCTATACATTATTAGGCATGTGACACAGCATCTGTTTCTTGTTGCTGAGCTTCTTTTTGCGCAATGCCACGACGTTCTCGTGTTACATCAATACGCAATGCTACTGCTACAAGTAAAGCGAGTGCTGCTAATACTGTAAAGATATAAAATACAGGAATATAGCTACCTGTAGCTCCCTTAACAAACGTCACAATCATTGGGCCAAAAATACCGCCAAGTGACCATGTCGTTAATAAATATCCGTGAATGGCTCCTAGTTGCTTTGTGCCAAACATATCACCTGCAAATGCTGGTAAATTCGAGAATCCGCCACCGTAGAAACTAACTACGAGGAAGATAAATAACTGGAAGATAATTGTGTTTGTTGTCATTGGTAATAAGAAGAAGATCACAACTTCTGCAGCAAAGAATAAAATAAAGACGTTGGCGCGTCCTAAATAATCTGATGCTGCTGCCCATATTAAACGGCCACCACCGTTAAATAGACCCATGATACCAACCATTGTCGCTGCACCAGCTACCGAAAGACCAGCAATTTCTTGTGCCATCGGTGAAGCAACAGAGATCATCATAATACCGGCTGTAACGCTAACTAAATGCATTGTCCAAAGCATCCAAAAACGTTTCGTTTTAACAGCCTCTCTTGCAGACAACTGTGCTAAATCCGCAGTTGTTTTTTTGCTGCCTTTTGCTACGACAGCTTCCATACCAGCTACTGTATAATCACGTGGCGGTGGTGCAATGTAAAGCGCGCCTAGCATCATGAATGTAAAGTAACTTGCGCCTAAAATAAAGTACGTATTTGAAATACCTACAGCACTCATTAAACTTACAGCTACTGGTGCTGTAATTAATGAACCTGCACCGAATCCTAATACTGCCATACCTGTTGCTAACCCTCGGCGATCTGGGAACCATTTAACAAGTGTAGAAACAGGTGCGATATAGCCGATCCCCATCCCTAAACCACTTAATAAACCGTATGTTAACCAATATAAAACGACAGAGTCTACTAAAATCGCGACACCTGCCCCCGCTTGTCCTAAACCAAATAATACTGCTGCTAACATTGCTGAGCGTCTTGGCCCTTGTTTCTCTACAAAGTTACCAAAGAGTGCAGCTGCAAAACCAGCTAACCCCATCATAATCGTAAAAGCAATTGTTATTTTTGAGTCGCTCCATCCCATCTGTTCGGCGATTGGCATTTTATACACGCTGTATGCGTATGCCGCACCAATTGATAAGTGGATTGCTATTGCAGATAATGCAATTAACCATCTGTTTTTATTCATATCTTCTCACTAATCCCCCTTCTTGCTATTTGTGAATACTTTATGAACGGCTATGTTAAACAAGATACCATTGATATTTATATCTTGGCAAGTTATTTTTTTCTTTTTTTATTATTTCACTCAAAAAGAGATTATTATATAACAAAAGAAATACATCACATTAAGCAGAAAAAAATATAGTTATTTAAAAGTGTAAAGACTCTACCATACTGACTTCGTCTCATTGTAAAAGCGCTTTCAAAATATCTTTATTTTGAAATCTTAATAATATATTGTTATTTTTATATATGTAGTTGTGTAATTATTCACATACTGGCATAAACTATTTTTATATACTTAAAGCAGAAAATCGAATCATTTTATAGATATATTTAATTAATTCGAGTGTCAGCTTTTTTATCATAGAAGCTACTTCGTTTTTTTTCATTATTAATAAAAAATTTTCTTTATTTGTGCAAAACATCACAATCTTTTTCGTTTATGTAGGATTATTTCTACATTATGAATTTATAATCTGTTATACAACGGCAAAAAAACACGTTAACTTTTTACGCTAACGTGTTTTTATTTTTTATTTTTTTGGCCAAAAGCTCCACTTACCTAACAATACAATAATTGCTGGAATTACGATTGTTCGTACTAAAAATGTATCGATTAATACACCGATGAAAACAGAGAAGCCAAACACACGTAAATCAAGGACAGGTTGTGTCATCAATACAGCAAATGTTGCAGCTAAGATTACACCTGCTGATGAAATTACCCCACCTGTTTTACCAACACCTTCAACGACAGCTTCTTTTAACGGGAGATGTTTTACTTCTTCACGAATACGTGCCATAAGCATAATACTATAGTCTACGCCTAGCGCTACTAAAAAGACGAAAGCATAGACAGGCGTACGATAACTCACACCCTCGTAATCTAAAACATTTTGGAAGACAAATACGGTAATCCCTAATGCAGCGCCAAATGATAAAATAATCGTTGCCATCATATAGATTGGCGCAATAAGTGAGCGTGTTTGAATGCCTAACATAATCGCAATTAATATCGACATGATTACACCTACGCGAATCATATCACTTTTACTCGTTGCACGAATATCAGCTTGCTCTGCAGTTTCACCAGCAATATATAAATGAGCATCTTTAAGTTGTGCTTGTTGTAACAAGTCATCCGCTTTACTGCGAATGGCTTCGATTTGATCGAAAGCTTTTTCATCATACGGATTTTCTTCTAAAATAACGTTTAATTTAGCTACCTTGTCATCCTCTTTTGAAATCGCATTGCCTCCACCTTGTATAGTGACTGCATGAATTCCCTCTTGCTTTTCCATTACAGTAGCTACATCTTGCAATTTCTCTTCGGTCAATGTTTCATTTGCTTGGATAACCATCGTTGTAGGAGCAATATCACCTTTTGAAAATGCTGTTTCTAATTGATGATATCCTTGAATCGATGACATTTCTTCTGGGAAAGAATCCAGCAAGTTAAATGTGTATTTCATTGAGTTGCCCGCTAATGTAAAGACAAGAAGTACTACAATTACAGGAATCATAGATACTAGCGGTTTATCTGTTACAAATCGTGCAATACGATGCCACATACCTTCTTTTTTCGGCTTATTTGCCACTTTACGAGGATTAAATGGCCAGAAGGCTTTTGCGCCAGCGATAGCAAATAAAGCTGGCAATAATGTCAATCCTGCTAAGAAAATAAAAGCGACAGCGATAGCAAACACCGGTGCAAATACACGGTAAATTTCAAATACTGCAAAGAATAATGTGAGCATGCCTAGCATTACTGTGCTACCGCTAAATACGATTGGCTCACGTACATGCTTAACAGCATTTTTCATCGCTTCATTAGTCGGTAAGCCTTTCTCTAATTCTTCACGGAAACGAGAGAAAATTAACAATGAATAGTCTGTAATTACTGCGAATAATAAAATCAACATAATTGATAATGCTTGTCCATCAATCGCAATAATACCTGCACCACCCACAAGACCAATTACTCGATCTACTACCATGTATACAATTCCCGCTCCAATTAACGGAATAAATGCGAGCAGTGGTGAGCGGTAAATAACAATAAGTAAAACTAAAATGACAACGATTGTACTTAACATTAAGACAACGTCAGCTTTTGTAAACATTTCGTATGCATCTGCCACAATACCTACAGGCCCTGTGAAGAAAACGTCTGTCTGTGGTAATGCGCTAGCTACTTGCTCTTTCATTGTATCTAATTCTGCTTTAACTTCTTTACCTTCAAGTTCACCTGTAAATGTTACAGGTATAAAAAATGTTTTACCGTCTTCTGATGTAAAACCTTCCCATGCTTGCTCCGGCATCTTTGAAAGTGGTAAAACAGATGCCTCTAACGTCGTATCTTCTACTAAACCTTCTACAGTATGAATGGCTTGTTCATACGTAGCCGTATCAAACCCTGCGTCATGATGCATAACTATAAATAAAGGGGTACCGTCTGAAGAAGGAAAGTATGTTTTAATCATCTGCTTAGCTTCTATTGAAAGTGCCTCATCTGGTAAGCCAGCATTTTTAGCTGGTGTTGTGACTTCTTTTGCTGTAGGGGCAACCATCGTTAAGGTCACCATAACAAGTAACCATGCTGCAACAATAGCTAGCCACTTTTTCTTTTCTCGTAGTATTTTCATGTTGTCTACTCCTTACTTATGTGATGTTATATTAAGTGTAAAAGAGCTACATGAACTTTAAATGAACATTACTTAACAACAAAAAAAAACAGAAGTCGCATAGACGCAACTTCTGTTCTTTCACACACGTGTTGATTAGCGAAATTCACGTATCATTTTCTTGATAAATGAATCGAGCTGAGGTCAGAGTTTCTTCCACATACGTTTGCCATTGTTGATCGAGCGCATGCCAAAGAAACAGGCGTGTAAA
>NZ_QAFW01000079.1 GCF_003057615.1 Metalysinibacillus jejuensis | reverse complement strand
TCCTTTGTATTGGATTTGGATGGTTTACTACCGCCCAACCAGTATAAAGGATTTTTTGTGCCTGGATTATATGACAGAAAATTCAGTTTAATATGATGCGTTGAATTATTTTAATGCGACGCTAGTGTATAAAAATAAATAAAAAGGAAATAACTGTGATAATACTTTCGTACCAAGGGTTATTTCGAATAAATACATCTACTAGAAAATACACAAAAGTAATACAAAAATAGAAAATAAGTTTATGCCTAATAAAACCAGCTCCACAAGGCACCAGTTTTGCCTCATAAAATCGTCATAATGTAAATGTGTATACCTCATCATAATTCCTGTTAGCGGCAACTGTCACACTGCGCTTGTCCAACTCATAAACAGCACTCCATAAGGTAAAAGAAGGCTTGTGTGAGAAGGGATCAACCTCGCCATCTACAGCGACTCGTGACAATAAGTCCATCGCTTCCTCTTTTGTGAGAACATCATTTTTTTGAGTAAGTAAATCCATCACCTTACCATAACGGTCATGACCATAGCCATGCATATTTTTACTAGGGTGTTGATAAAAATTAGCTGCAGCTTGACGATGCGTTTTATGGCGAAGCACGTGCATTTCGTTATTAATATATTCAATAATTACACTTTGTCCACTAGCATCAACGATTTGATAGTGATAGGCACTAGCAGCAGAGTCATGCATATCATATTGTGCCATTAATGCGATTGCTTCATCTACAGTTGCAGCTTTATCTAGCACGAGGCGAATAGCAGTCGTACACATAATAGGGATATTGCCACGATTTTGCGCTGTCGGCGTATCAGGTAATAATAAAATTCCAATAGCCAGTCCCATTTCATTCATACCGTCCATCGGTATGTAAGGTGCCGCAAGTGTGGTAAGTCGATTATGCATACCATTTAAACTTTCATCATCTGCAAAGCCTAAAAAGGGAAGGTGCGTAATCGCAATACTTTTATAGCCGTTAGACGGAGCAGTGTGCATAATGAGTGAAGGACCTTGTGCTAAATCAAAATTGCGTCCGAATAAATAACCGGTTTCACTCTTAGCACGAAACGTCGTACAACTTAAATCAGGTAGTGCAATACTAACAGGGAAGCCTTTCATTAGATGACGCGTGACAAAATGAATCAACTCCCCATCAGTGCGCGCCCCTGTTTGCAAAAATTTATCTAAACCATAATCGCCTTGATAATGCATTTCAAAAAGGGAAGGGGATAGGCGCTTTACACTTTTGAGTGTGGCCAGTTCCTTCCGAAAGACGTAAGCTACTGAACTGACGGCTGTTGCACCAACAATACTTGTAGCTAACGCGACTTTTTTCAACCAGTTTGTCATAAACTACACTCCTTTTTGTTAGTATACTAAACCCATTAGAAAAACGCATTTGTCAGAGCAAATGCGTTAGCTATTATGACCAGGGCGAATAGCCTTCGACAGATTCATAACTATTTTTATATGTCTTTTCAGAAACCCATTCATGTATACCAGGACCTACTAAATCTTCATAATAGGTAGCGAGAATACCAATATTAGGCGCGATATAAATCACACTAGGAGGGATAAGTTGATCAAAGTAATTTGTAGTGGGCGTAAGTGAAGTCGCTTTTACTTTTATTACGTTATCAAACCATTTATTATCGTGAAAAATATAATCATTTGTTTTAAGCACTTCATATTTTGTGCCGTTAGAAAATTCTGAGCGTGGGGTAGACCATGTTTTTCCTTCGTAAATAGGGTAAGTAATCTCAAACCCTCGATATAAATCTTCTATAGATAATGTTGATCCAGCATAGATATATAAAGCTTTAGGTGTATCTTCGTATAGAACTACACGATGATTGTTAAAAGAACCTTCCACAACTATGCCCGTAGCTTCTCTCTTCAACTGTAAGTTACTAAATCGTGTGCCAAAAATCGTACGCTGGTTAGCACTTCCAAAATATTGATTTAATCCATTCCAAGAAGCATCAGGCATTAAGTTAGATGGATAAGTAACCTTACGATGCGCTGGTCTAATTTTTGGTTCCAATGCACGTGCTAAAAATAAAGAAAAATGCGCCCTTGTTAACTTATTTTTTGGAATAAAAGTTTGGTTAGGATAACCTGTTGTAATATTATGGGTTGCCAAAGCATCAATATATTGATAGGCTCAGTAGTTTTTAGAAACATCTTTAAATATTGTGCTTTTATTTCCTTTTAATTGAAATGCGTGTGTGAGTGCTCTTGCCATTTCTTCACGCGTAGTATACGCATTAGGGTAAAAGTACTCTGTTTTAGGAAAAATACCATTTTGTATTGCGATTGCAATATCTTTATAGCCGCTATCTGTTGTAGGAACATCCTTTAATTTAGGGTTTCTAGGGGCCTCATTACCTAACTGCAATGCTCTAACTAGCATTGCTGCTACTTGTCGATTTGTAACATAATTATTTGGACTAAATGTGTCATATGAAGTGCCTCTAATTACACCGTTCTGCGCTAAATACGTAATTTCACTGTGGGCACTACTGTAACGAGGTACGTCGGGAAAATACGTATTATTTGCTAGTGCCGGACGACTCATAAATAAAACACAACACATCATTCACTATTGTCGCATAAAATTTAACTGAATTTTCTGTTTTCTTTATTTTTCATTTTTGAAGAAAAACGAAGACACTTGAACAGAGGTAGTGAACATCCATTTTTTTACTATAACCTATGACGAGTGTGACAGAAGTGGTTGAACCTTTATGGAACGGCTTTTCCAGAGATTTTTCGAATCCATAAGTGAGCAGACTTCCATGGAGCTGCCTTCAATAAGCGACTAATGTCCAAATAACTTTTAGGACTATTTGTACGCAGTTGAGCCAATACATGTAAGCAGTACACAATCATCGCGATATACACTTGATTATGTACGCCCTGTTTACTTTGCGCGTAAAATTTTTTGATATTCAAGTGTTGCTTCATCCATTTGAAAAACAACTCAATTGCCCAGCGCGATTTGTATAATTCGGCGATTTCATCAGCACTTAAATCAAAGCGATTCGTAATCAACTGGAGTTCGTTTCCTTTGGTATCCGCTACTTTGATGCGACGAAAGTAGTTTTCTGCCCGATTTTGTGTTGTGCCAATTAAAATCATTTCATCGGTTAAGACGGTTGATTCTTCTGGCAATTTGAATTCTTCCATGACACGAATCGCTGCGTTTTTTCGTAAGCGCGAAACAAAGAAATAACCGTCATCCGTCATCTGATCGAATTGTTTGTAATCCAGATAACCACGGTCAAAAACATACATGCATTCCTTGTCGTCAACGAGTAGCTCAAGCTGACCATGATCATGCTCGACTGCATTTGTGAGAGCCGCTTGATCTGGATATGAACGTCCTTTCTCTACGTGAATCAATCGTAAATGAAGCTTGATTCCTGATTTTGTTTGGCGAAATTCAGCCCACTTATGATTGTTCAAATTCAACGGCAACGTACTCGAATCAATGATTTTTAATGGTGTCGTTATTTTGCGACGCTGCTCATACTGTGATTTTTCATGGATTTGAGCGACTAAATCGAGAAATAGCTGTTGGAACACCTCTGTCGACACTTGATTTAACCGGCGACCTAACTGTGAAAAGCTGATGGATTCTAAGCCCGTTACTTGTTGGAGTTCGTCTGAAAACAATTTAAGATGAACATCTCGCATACTTTCTGTTTCATTGAGCTGCGCAAATAACAGTAATTTCAAGAATGAATCCATTTGTAATTTCTTTGTATAGTAGTTTAATTGATGGATTTCAACCAATTCCTCTAGTTTTATCTGAGAAATCGGGGAAAACCATTGTTCAAATGATGTTTTTCGTGTAAACTTATCCATGTTTGAGTCCTTTGTTTTGGATTTGGATGGTTTACTACCACCCAACCATTATAAAGGATTTTTTTGTGCTTGAATTATATTACAGAAAATTCAGTTTAATAATAAGCATTGGATTATTTTAATGCGACGCTAGTGAAAATGGGCATATATTGGATTTTTAGGTTCTATGATTTTTAATGCTTTTTTTCCGCATCTAATCGTTACACTATTAATGAAAACATATGCTCCAGGACTTCTTACAGCTTTATTATTAAACGTACCTATTAATACCGTGATTCTTTATAAATTACACAAGCAAAATTTTATTCGAGTAAAAGAAATTATCATTTCAACAGTTGTTGTAGGGATTCTTTTATTAGTAATGATTCCTTTTTTGTTTACTCTCGGAGGTAGCTTAATAAATTATTAATGAAATATAGATTTTGTGCTAACAGAGTGCTTTAGTGCAACAAGGATTTATAACGTATACATAACTAAACATAATAACGTTCCCAAATAAAAGTTTGATTTTAGCTGCTTATGTTCAGGATGTCCCTAAACGACGCTTTGGGAATGATTTTAAAAGGACATTAGAATTTTAAATCGAATATAGCTTATATAACTGTTTAAAAGGTGGTGACTTATGAAGAGATTATTAATAACATTCGGACTAATCGTAGTATTGGCTGGAGCATTTGTATTTTACAACAAACTTTATTACCCTACGTTACCAATAGAAACTATAAGCAAAAAAGAAGTGATTGAAAAACTAAATAAATCTGACGAAAAAATCCTTAAATTAACTAGTGAAAACGGGAAAGAATGGTACATAGTAAACGAACAAAATCAATCTATTGTTGATGAAATAATTATAGATATGTTGAGCCAAAAAGAATGGGTATTCAAACGAAAAGATGGAAGTGGACTCTTCTTTGAAAAACAAGGTGAGGATTTGATTATCACAACACAAAAATGGACTGGTGATTATTCATTAATTAATATTCCAATGAAATTTGACGAATAAAATATACATTTCTTTATTTAATAACGTTCCCAAATGAAACTTTGGTAACTAATACCCCTTATCCATATGGACAGGGGTATTTTTATTGCTTATAAACGATTTGGCAGAATAAAAAGGAAATGCCCTTACAATGTTTTATTATCTTTGAAATACTGAACTAAAGAATGTTTAAATCCAACAAGCTTTTGTACTAATGAGCCATATGCGTCACGCTCTTTAATGGCTTCTTCAATATCTTTACTATTTTTTTCACGAAATTTATTAAATGCTTCCAAATCAAGGATTTTAACATTATCAGATGTTAATGTACCATCTTTTAATTTCTCCTCATATAGCTTCACCATGCGAGAAACGCTCTCTTCACCATAATTAATTTCCCCACTTATACCTAAAGCTTGAGTAAGAAAGCGTACCATATTGCCTCTTGCCTTCATTTCCTTAAAATTATTTTGAGCATGTTCATCTACAAGCTTCGCACGCACTTCATCAACTAAATCTAAAACACTGTTTTGCAAAATTTGGTTCGTATCGAACTCGTCAAATTTCCCATCGAATACACCTTTTTCTTTATGTTGCTCATGGGTTGCTAAAAACTCGTCTACTAATTTGCTAGCTGACTCACTATCGGTACTATTTTTCAAATCTATTTTTAGCCGTGCTAAATCATTCGAAAAGTCTTTTAATACATCGTTCGGCATATTCGGTTTAAACCCAGATTGACTAAAAATAACCGCTGGACTATTTTTTTCGCTTACAGGATTGTTTTTGTTGAGCAAACCTGTATTCATTTGAGCTGTTTTAAATTTATTGGCAATTGTAGCACCGTTCACATTTACTTTCATCTAATCATCTCCCTCTATAAATGTTGATGTATCAATGGCTGACGCCATATTTAAGTGTCTTAAAAATTTTTTTCGACACGTACATCTACCGTTATTTTGGCTCATCACCAAATCCCGGGGATGACAAATTCAATGACCGGTTTCCAAGCGTAAACGTAGGAAAAGACGGTCATCATTTCGGTAGCCAAACCCACGTCTTTTGATGAGCTTTATTTTATTATTT
>NZ_QAFW01000078.1 GCF_003057615.1 Metalysinibacillus jejuensis | reverse complement strand
CAAGTAGGTTATCAAAGGCTCTTTTCACTTTGACAATCTACTTGGGATGTGGAACACTCCATGAATGGTTGTTGTGCAGCAAAAAAACTTAATCTTTTTGTGTCCAAAATCTTGACTTAGATCCAATTCTTAAAAATTACAGTTATTCAATTTACTGTTGTTTATATAAAGATCATTTACCTAGTCGTACTTCACTATAAAAGTTAGAAGGGATATGAATTTGACGTGCTAAAAATATCAAAAAAACGTGATTTAAGTATTATTCAAATTAATGATACACAATCAATCATAATTAGTTGTGATGCAGTTGGAGGTATTGGACTAAAAACATACGATTCCATTAAATTATCACCAGATTTGGTAGCCTATTATACAGCTAGAGTCGCACTTATGGAAATTTTATCTGTTGGTGCTTCACTTGTAACGCTTGTCGATACGTTAAGCGTTGAAATGGAACCTACAGGAGAACAAATGATTAAAGGTATTCGTCGCATTTTAGATGAGCTTCAACTCGATCAAAGTACACTTAATGGCAGTACGGAAGATTTAGTACCTACTGTCCAAACAGGTATCGGTGTTACCGCTATCGGAATAAGTGAAACAAATCAACTTAAAATAGCTTGTTCTCAAGCAGGGGATGCAATTTATTTACTAGGTATCCCAAAAATCGGTTCAGAAATTTCATACCCCTTTGATTCGGAGTTGTGTTCATTAGCTAATTTTAAAGTGCTTGTACAATCACCCTTTATACATGAAATTATTCCTATCGGTTCGAAAGGCATCGCACATGAGGCGAGAGTTTTAGCTGAGCTTAATGATTTCCATGTAACATTAAATAACTCACAACTAGTTGTTGATATACAAAAGGCAGGAGGACCAGCAAGTTGTGTTATTTTTACAATGCCTGAACAATATGCAGCAGAAATGCAAAAAAATTTGTCTCAGCAAATAACTAAATTAGGCTATTTATATTAATGGAGGATTACGTTATGTCAACTATTGAAATCAGTACGGTAGATTTATATTTTACAGGGTTTTGTAATTATAAATGCGAATATTGCTATGGTGAAAATGATATCAATCCGCATATGACAAAAGAAACATATTTACAATGTTTAGATTTTGCACAGCAAATAAATGCGACAACGATCGAATTTTGCGGTGGTGAGCCATTGTTAAACCCTTTATTTGAAGAGGCTGTTCGTTTAGCTAAAGCCCGTGGCTTCCAATTAATTTTACGTACAAACGGAATTTATTTAGGGAAACATCTCGATTTAATCGCGGAAAACTTTGAATGGATAGGAATTTCATTAGACGGTTTAGTAGAGGCAAATGCTCGCATGCGTCCAGCAAAGAATAAAATTTCAAAGGAGGACCAATTCCATCTTCCAATTGCAAACATGAAAGCATTGAAAGAAAAAAATCCAAATATTAAAATTTTGTTAGCTACTGTAGCATCAGCAGTGAACTATTCAGACATTCCAGCATTCGCACAATATGTAGAGGAACACCAGCTTCCTATTAATAAATGGAAAATTTATCAATTCATTAAAGATAAATTCCGTTCAGAAATATATGAAGATAAGTATGCGTTACCGATGGTATTATTCGAAGAAATGAAAAATCAATTCCCTTCAACGTTACTTAAAAAAACAGAAGTTCAATTCCAATCATCTAATGTAGAAGGTGTTTCTGGAAATTGCTTAATTGTTTTCCATAACGGGCAAATTCAAATTATGAAGAAAATTTATGGACAAATTGGGGTAAACACAAACGAAGAAATTATTGATAATTTAAAAAATAGCCCTGTACTAACATATATTCAAAAAAACAAAAACGTTACATATCAAAAATAATTTGTCCACTAAAAAGCAAAAAGGCGTCCCAGAATGACTTCTCGGATGCCTCTTTGCCACTTGGATGGTGGAAACCTATTCCCAATTTTCACTAGACAAGTAGCAGCCTCACTAAGCGCTTATTCGCGAATAAGCACTCTTGTTTTATAAATCAATGATTTAATTGTTCTAACCAAATTGCTGGACTTGCATCGCTCGGCATACGCCAAAATCCTCGTGGCGATAAAGAAATATCTCCTACCATTGGGCCGTCCGGTAAACATGAACGCTTATATTGACGTGTAAAGAAACGCTCATAAAATAACTTTAGCCAGCTACGTAATTGCGTAGCTTGGTATTTGTCCCCAAATGCGTGCCTAGCTAAATACAAAATCTTTTTCGGCTCACATTGATGCTTTAGTACATGATAAATAAAAAAATCATGTACTTCATACGGACCTACAAGCTGCTCGGTTTGTTGCTGAATTTTACCTTGCTTATCTGGTGGTAACAATTCTGGACTAATTGGTGTTGCTAAAATATCTTGCAATGTGTGCTGTAATTGTTTAGCCTCTGTTTTCCCAAGATAGGAAACAATAAAGCGAATCATCGTTTTCGTTAACCCCATATTAACCGAATACATGGAAATATGATCTCCACTATAAGTCATCCACCCTAACGCCATTTCCGATAAATCGCCCGTTCCTACCACAATACCATGTTCTTTATTAGCAAGATCCAATAATATTTGTGTTCTTTCTCGCGACTGCGCCTGTTCATATGTTAAGTCCTGAATAGTTTCATCATGACCAATATTTTGATAATGCAGCTTTGTAATCTCTTTAATAGAGATTTCACGTGACGTAACGCCGTAAGCTTCCATTAAATGGTGCGCATTGGTTAATGTTCGATCAGTTGTACCAAATCCAGGCATAGTAATAGCTAAAATATTTTCAGTGCCTAAATTTAGCTGCTCACATGCATTTACACAAATATGTAGCGCAAGTGTAGAATCCAATCCGCCTGAAACACCGATAATTAAACGCTTTCTGTTCAAATATTCCATCCTTTTTACTAGACCTGCTGTTTGGATTTTAATGACTTCTTCGCAAAAATCTTTTTGTTCTTCAACCGCTGGTAAAAAAGGATGTGGATTCACTTTTTTAGTTAAATTCAATGTTGGATTCTCCGTATAAAATGACACATTTCGAGTGGATGTTTGTTGTGCAAACGTTGCGACTTGTCTTCTTGCCTGTAAAATACACATCGTATCAATTTCCGTATAATGAAACGGCTCATCTGAAAACATTTGTCTTTCAACAACAATTTCCCCTTGTTCTGCAATCAAACCCACACCACTATATACTAAATCAGTAGTAGATTCACCTTTATCTGAAGATGTGTATAAATAAGCACTCACAGTTTGACGAGACTGATTCTCTACTAATTGGCGACGAATTTTTTGTTTTCCAACTTGTTCATTACTAGCTGAAAGGTTAACTAAAATCGTTGCACCATTGATTGCTTGTTGTGAACTAACAGGAATCGGTGCCCAAAGATCTTCACAAATTTCCACACCTATAATAATCCTTTCATCAGTCGCATGGTGAAATAGCAAGTCTGTTCCTACAGGTACGATTTGATCACAAAGGACAATTTCTTTTACTTGGCATTGCCAAGAAGGAGAAAACCAACGTGCTTCATAATATTCCTTTTGATTTGGTAAATATGTTTTAGGAACAACCCCCAATATCTTCCCGCGATGTATACTAATCGCTACATTAAATAGATGTACACCAATTATTAACGGCATCCCTACAAAGGCAATTACATCTAATTCCGCTGTAGCACTTAAAATCGTTTGTAGTGCTTGTTGCGCTGCGTTCAAGAGCTGCTGTTGGAAAAATAAATCACCACAGCTGTAGCCCGTAAGCGAAAGCTCTGGAAAAGCAACGACTTTTACATTTTTTTCATCTGCTTGTTTTAATAAGTGAATGATTTTTTCGGCATTCGAGGTACAATTCGCCACATGTAGTTCTGGAGAAGCAACCCCGACACGAATAAAGCCAAATGACATATGACTAGAACTCCAATCTACGTTTAAATCCTTTTATTTTTTCCTCTACAACTTCCACCACTTGTTGCTGGTTTAACCCATTCGTATCAACACTAATTACATTAGGTAAAGATGTTTCTAACAAATGATAATAAGCAATCTCTTTTTCATATTGTTCAAATGATACACGATCTAAATCTTTCCCATGATCCATTTTAGAATTGCTTCGAGCTTTACATTCCTCATACGATGCATACAAAATAATAATAAGGTTTGGAATTGGTATGAACGCATGTGCTATATCTAGTAAATTTAATAAAGCTGGCATACGTAAAGGATCTTTCACCCAATTCACTGCTAATGTGGACCAAAAGCTCCGATCCATTAAATGTGTTTCAGCAGGATTTAAATCGATTTCTCGTTTCGTTTCCATCACACCTGATAAAAAGAAAAAGGCTGATGCCATCCAAGACGCTTCAAAAATCATACGTTGTTTAAGTTCGTATTGATTAAATTGTGCTGGTAACGTTTGGTGTGAAAATTCAACCTTTTCAGCCATTAAATTACACATAGATGTTTTCCCAACACCATCTGGCCCTTCAATCGCTACAATAAATTGTGTTGAATCTTTATTTGGTTTCAATAAAGAGGCTGGGATTTTCATAACTAAGCTCTCCTAAAATCAATTTCTCTCTTAATTTTTTCTAATGCTTGGAAGCGATGCTCTAATGCACCATATGGCGATGATACATCTGGAATAAACCACGTAGATAATGGCATTTCTCCATCTTGTAAAGGAATTGTTGGATCAAACTTTCCAGAGACTTCACCTTTCACTAAAACAAACTCTTCATTTATGTAACCACTTAATATGCACGTAAATGTAGCCTTATTTGATTTTCCTTCAATTAGTTTACTAAAGCCTTCTGCACCTAAAACTTGAAGCATATGCTTTGTATACGGACCTGGAAAACTAGGATACGCATCTAAAAATAACCCTACATCATCAATCAAAAACGAATTTTTATAAATTTTATGCACAGCTTCTGCTTTTGCCTTTGCAACGTCTTCTAATGTTTTCGCCTGAATTTCAAGAATTTCTTCTTTAAATAACACAACTTCCATAATACTTCCGTTTAAAAAATTTTTAAACGGTGCGTATTTATTTTTATTACCCGTTAATAATGCTACTTTTTCCATTTAAACCCCTACCGCTTGTTGTTCTAAATACGTAACTGTTTTTTCAAAATCATATTCATAAATATGCGCTGAACTAATTGTCGCTGTAATTGAATGAATTGGAATATCCAATGCTGTTGCCACTTCTTGCGCCATTTCGGCTATACAAATTGCATCGCATGGGAATTTACGATACATATCTTGTCCTCTAGAATAATAGTGAACAACTAATTGATTTTCACGAATCATGAAGTGAATTAAGTTAATACATGGAACTTTACCATGGGCATAAGGTGGATAAGATAACGCCGCACGCTTACTTGTTGTGTTTTCTTTTAAAAGTGTAATTATATCTTCTACCCCATTATTCCCAAATGGGCCTTTACCTGTGTTATAGTAGCTATGCCCAAAAATATTTTCTTCAGCTGTAAAAAATACTTTGCGCATTTCTAACGTGTCAGCTTGAACGCGTGCATCTTGAGCTATTATAAAATCTGACTGTACGTTATGAAGAAAAGAAGTTTGAAAGTTTAAAACTTCTTTATAATCTTCTACAAAATCCTTAGAATTGTATACATCTTTTAAAGCATCAACCCATGCTTCTCCAATTGTCTCATAAATTTTTTGCATATAATTTCCTCTTTCTTTTTTAATAAACTCAAAACATAAACAAAATTTTTGTTTGCAATTAATTTTGTCAAAACAGGTGAAGGATTATTTTCACCTTTATATTTTGAATTCTATGAGTCTACTTTATCATAAATAACCTTATTATGGTTATAAAATCTTCATAAAATACCAAAAATACAATAATTAACATCTTACACCTGCTGATTAGCGAAAATTATGTATCACCTTTTTTGACAAATTATCCGTGCTGATACTAGGACGTATCTAAAAACTCCATTTTACTGCGTCAACTTGAAAATCGCAGCGATATAAACGAATGCCAAAAAAGAAGTGGCTAATTTGTCGTAACGGGTTGCCACTCGACGAAAGTGTTTGATTTTATTGAAAAAGCATTCGACTACGTGACGCTCTTTGTAGAGATACCAATCGACAGACCACGGTTCTTTGGCGTTCGTACGTGGTGGAATCGTATAATGTGCGCCTTTACTTGTCAGTTTGTCGCGAATCGCCTTTGTACCGTACGCTTTATCACCTAATACGTTACTGCCCGCGATTGGAAGTTGGTCGAACATGTCACAAGCAGGTTGACTATCATGCACGTTTCCAGCTGTTAGTTGAAATAACAATGGGTTGCCTAACGCATCCACAATGGCATGGATTTTCGTTGTTTTTCCGCCACGACTTACACCGATGTGTTGGGCAACTTCGGTATCGATGGCGTTTTTTTTGCCCCCGCACTATGTTGGTGAGCGCGAACGCTTGTTGAATCGATGCTTACGTTTTCAAAATCAGGTTCGAT
>NZ_QAFW01000077.1 GCF_003057615.1 Metalysinibacillus jejuensis | reverse complement strand
TAAATAACGTAAAAGCGTAGGGACATCGCATTTACGAGCCGTATCTTCAAAGCCGAATTCGGTAAGAATACCCGCGAGTTCTTCCTGTGAAATAAAGTTTTGAAGTAGTGTGAAAATCGTGGTATTCTTAGCAATGAGAGATTCCTCCTCGTAAAAAGTTTGTGTGGTAACTTACATTTTACATGGAATCTCTCTTTTTTATTAGTTTTTTACGGTGAAAATTAGCTAATCAACAGGCGTGAAAACAACTAACATTCAAAGTAGTTGGCGCAGCTAAGATTGATAAAGTATCATTAGGCAACGCAATTACAGATGGCGTCTACCAAGGATCTAAAGAAGAAGTAGTTCAAGTAATTGAAGTAAAAGACCAATTCGGTAACGACTTCATTCCAGCAAAAGAAGATATTACTTTAAAAACAGTCCCAGAAGTAGCAAACTTTGCAACAGTTTCTTACTACAAAGTAGATGAGAAAACAGGCAAAATCGAAACTCAAGATACAAAAGATAAATACACTAAAGGTGTAGCATTAGTGATTTCAGCTGAAAAAGTTGACAAACTAGAAGCTGACAAAAAAGTCAAAGTAACAGCAACAGTTGAAGGTAAAGAAGTATCAAAAGTAGACGTAACAGTAAAACCAGCAGCAGCACTTAAAGAAGTAAAAGCAACAGCAAAAACAACACAAGTAGCCCAAGGTGCAAGCACAGTAGTCCGTGTCGTACCAACAGACCAATACGGTAATGTGGTAGCTGAATTAGTTAAAGATACTAATATTACACTTGCTACAGGTAGCTCATTTGAAATTCCTTCATCAGGAGTTAAAGCAGTTGAAGAAGGCGACAAAACAGTTGGTTACGATGTAACAATCAAAACTGTAGATGAAGTTAAACCAGGTAAATCAACAGTTGAGTTTAAAGTCACAAAAGACGATGCTACTGCATCAGCAAAAGTAGACTTCACAGTAGTCGAAGCGATTGAAGCAATTGGCTCAGTAGAAATCAAAGAAGTAGAAGGCTTACAAAATGCAGCTCCAGAAGATGGCGTAAAACTTGAAGCAATCGTAAAAGACAAAGACGATCAAGTGCTTGAAGTAACTACAGATGACTTGAAATGGTCAATCACAGGTGTGAAAGACGCTAAAGGAAATGCGTTAACATTAACTGAAGATCCAGCAGGAACATACAAAGTAACACTTGCTGATAAAGAAGAAGTTACATTAACAATCACAGATGGCGTTCTTAAAACAGGTGGAAGCGAATCATTAAAAGGTCTTACAATCGATGTAGCTGTACAAGTAGAAACAGCAAACTTCAAAACAGCTGAAACAACAGTAACGATCACAGATGAAGCACTAGCTTATAAAGAAGGCTTCAAGATTGAAAAAGCATTCGAAGGTAAAGTAACAGATGCAACAAAAGCTAAAGAAGTAAAAGTAGAAAACAACACAATCGAAATTACAGATGAAGCAACGCAAGCTGTCACATTAACATTCACAGGAACAGACCAATACGGTGATATCTTCGGTATTACTGAAGGAGTAACAGCAGATAAAACATCATCATTAGCTACTGAAGCTGGTGATAAACTCTCTATTACATTAGCAGACGATACAAAGCTAGAAGATCTTCAAACAATCACAATTACATCAACAACAGGTGAAGACGGCGAAGTCTACATTTCATACGGTAAAGAACGCTTAGTGCTTAACGTAAAAGTATCAGCAAGCGTAAAAGCAATTGCGGAAGCGAAAGCAGCAATTAAAGCTTTACCAGCAGCTGATGCTGTAACAGTAGCTGACGCAGCAGCAATCCAAGCAGCACGTGACGCATTCGACAAGCTAACTTCTGATCAACAAAAAAAGGTTACTGCAACTAAATTAACTGATGCTGAAACTGCTTTAGGAAAAGTAAAAACAGCAAAAGGAAATTTAGAAACAGCTATTAACACAGTAAGCTTTACGTTGAAAGGTGAAACTGTTGCTGCAGGTGATACAATTACAATTGGCGATAACGTATACCTTGTAGTTGCTAATGAAACAAATGTAGGTGCAGTAGATAAAGATGTTAAATATGCAACTGTTGATCAAGCAACAACTCTATTTAATGCAATTAAAGCTGCTAAACTAGTTGCTGAAGCTACTGATAAAACAGAAACTCAATATAAAGCAGAACAAGACAAGTTAGATAAAGTAGAAGTTACTAAAGGTGCGATCGTAGTCTTTACTGAAGCTGTAGAAGCACAAGTTGGTACAAAATAAAGAATAAGAAGATGGAACTGAAGCTCCTTAATAAAACGAAACGAAACGTTACTCTATAAGCTAGTCTACTAGCGAAATGAGTGGAACTTAGCCCTATGAATTTATGACAAACTTAGATTTTACTAACTATAGTAAATATTAAAAGTCATTATAATTCATAGGGCTTTTTCTAACTGTTAGATTGTATTCACTGGTGAAAGTCCAGTGCATGGGCAACAGTGGCGAATAAATCGCAAAACGTGATGAAATCGTCGAAATAGGTGTCCACAGTAGGGCTGATCCGTAATGGATTGGCTCTACTTTTTGTTTCTTTTAAATATCGGGTGCCTGGCACCCACACTATATCGGGTGCCTGGCACTCACACAATTCACTACAATTCATAAAAATGCATAGTGTAATGCGATACTATGTTGAAAATAGGAAGTCCTTCGTAAGAGCAATCTTGCGAAGGGCTTTTTTGAATAGTGAGTGCTTTATTGTTTGGAGCTCTTGCTAGTAGTGCGATAGCAGCAAATGGTATACTAAAGCTATCGTAGTATTTTTTAGATGAGGAGAAGAACACAAATGAAACAGCATAAGAAATATAAATTAGGTATGGTAGGCTTGCTAAGTGCAGCGCTACTCCTTGGCGCTTGTCAAAGTAAAGAAGTGGTAGAGGTGAAACCACCTGTTCAAGAAAATATGAAGCTCGAAAGTGAACAAACAGGCGATAAAATTGATACTACGCAACCGAACCAAACGTATGTGGTAAAAGAAGGCGACTATAAGACCTTTTTAGAAAGTTATGAAAAACAGTATAAAGAAGACGGCTGGGATGTAGTATTAGATGCCAAACCTGACTTTATGACGTTTGAAAAAGAAGGCAAACAAGTGAAAGTAATGCCTGTCGAAACAGAAGAAGGCATTAAAGTCTTCTTGTATGAAGAGGTTGCCGAACAAGAATCGTAATAATAAAAAATATAAGCATATATTATAATCATGAAGCCAAGTAACTATTGGTAACGTATAGCGCCCATTCTCTTACAGGGAATGGGCGTTTTTATGTTGCCTAAAAAATACGAAGGAGGGCTTTTTATGTATACTACGATTCAACCTACGCAACAACTGCAATTACCTATCGGTGTCAAAGAGGAAATCCTGCCACAACCCCGTAAACGTGTGGCGATTGTTTCAGTAAAGTTAGTTAAAGAAGCAAGTCTTTATTACGCTAACCGTACCATTCGTAACCCACGTGACGGGGCAGCTAAAGGAACGTCCCTACGCCATGTCACATCCTGTGACGTAAGGGACGCAATAGCATCCTGCTACCGGAGAATTTCTAGGAGATGTCGATCGTGAACACTTTGTCGTACTTTGTTTAAATGTCAAGAATCAACCGACGCATATTAACATCGCACATATCGGAAGTTTAAATGCGAGTGTCGTCCATCCTCGTGAAGTATTTAAGCCTGCTATTTTAGCCAATGCCGCAAGTATTATGTGTGAGTGCCAGACACCCGATATTAGCATTAAAGCAAGCAAAAAGCCTTGTTGCGATGTGCAACAAGGCTTTTTTAGTGTATGCTCACTTAGCACTCAAATGACATACATTAATACTATTAACAATCATCATAAGTACAACGCAATTTTGAGTCAATAAAATCAATGTGTTTACGTAATTGCTTTGTATTTATGATAAGAGGGTTAGGGAGTGACTTATTTAATTTTTTATCAGTAGAGTAACGAAAATTATATGAGCCCTCATCCAAATTATGAAAAATATCAATAATTTCTTCCACTTTATTTACTGTATTTTGATTATGCATTGACAGTAAAAAAGGTTTAACCTCAGTAAATGATTTTTTCAAGTCATGTGATACTCTAGACAAATATAATTTATATTTGTCTGGCGTATTATGACTATAGTAAATATTTTTTAATAGCAACTCTAGGTATTGTCTATAACAAAATATTATAGGGAATATATACAAATCAGCAAGTTTCTTTTCAACCAAATCGTCTGCGGCACTTTTAAAAGAATTAATATAGCCAAACTCTATAGTGCTTCTCCCTAAGTGTTCTTGCCACCCATATAAAGCAACATACTCCGAACAATCATTTGAAAATATTTCTTGTTTTATACTCATTAAATAAATGTCCTCCTTAAGTAAAATGAACTTGATTACCTATCTGTTAATGCTTGATACATTCAGTAGCTATTCAATTTACTTTGTATTTATACTTTAATTCGCTATAAAATTGCTATTTACTAAACATAAAAATTACCTGTAGCCATTTCTTTTTGCATTTGCTAAACAATCGGATTTATTAACATATCCTTGCGAAGCTGCTCATACAATCTTACCGTTCGTTGCTATACGACGCCCTCTCCACTCACCTAAGCTATCCTTATAAAATTTGTGCGAGTGCCAGGCACCTAATATTTTTATTTTATGTTGAATTTCTCTTTTAATTCTTCACGTCGTTCTATTTTATCTGATAAACTTCGGATAGAAAAAGGAAAATTTTTGATGTTTTCTACGATATCGTCTAATTCCGATAAATCTACATCATCTTCATCTTCAATTACTTTGGAGACGATATCATTAAAATATTCTTGTTGCTCTTCAAGTTCAGCCTTTAATTCTTTAATACATTCATCAAGATTATTATCAATCAACTCATTAAGTTCATCTCGTTCAGCTTCGTCAAATTCCATCATCATTTTCTTTACTTGCCCCACCTTGCATTCCTCCTTATATAATAGCATTTAAAAATTAGCATAAGATGTGAGTACTAAACACTCTAGATTTTATAGTTTCAACTAGTCGTAGCCGTTTCGCTTAGCATTCGCAATGCAGTCGGACTTATTCACATAACCTTGCGTCGAAGCGCCTACAATCTTACCGTTAGCTGCCGTTCGTCGCCATCGCCATTCTCTAGAATTGTCTTTGTAAAAATCCCAACGGTCTTTTTGTATTTTCATTATAATCATCCTTTATAGTGTATTAGGTTTTTTAGACCTACAAATTATATCGGATAATAGTTATAAATATTTATTGAATTTTAGATAATTATGAATATTCAATTAGTAAAATGGAAAACAACTAACTAAATTGATAATTTAGTACATATAATTTTTAGTCAATACAAAACGCCCATTCCCTGTAAGAGAATGAGCGCTATGCGTTACCAATTGTTAATTGGCTTCATGATGATAATATATGCTTAAGTTTTTTATTATTACGATTCTTATTCGATAATCTCTTCATACAAGAAAATTTTGTGGGTGTCAGTCACCCAATATTTATTTGTTCCGTGTTATAATATCAGTAATAAAAGTGAAGGAGGTAATGTCACATGGCAACATCATCATTTGACAAAGACTTCACCCTTAAATCAGAACGTGCCGTTAAATCGTTTGTAAACATCGTGAATCATCCAAAACCAAGTAAGAAAATCGATCGCTCTTTAACGTCACCTGACCGCAGAAAGCAAGGTGAAGATAAATTAAAACGAATGTTCTCTCGCTAAAATCATTAATAGAAATAGGTGGTGAGCAAAATGCTCTGAAACTTATTTCTATTTTTTCTTGTTCAAAAGATCCTGACATTGAAAACTTCTTACATAATCCAAAAAAAGCAATTCACTATGAAAAGCTTGGTAAAAGTAGAACCTTCCTCATCTATAATGAGAATGCCGCAAATTTTGAGGATATCAAAATCATTGGCTACTTTTCACTTGCACTTCAAGTTTTTAAAGTACCACAAACTTTTAGTGGAAATAAGATAAAAAAATTAGATGGCTTTTCTGCAAATAAAGGTGGTCAAAAAATCACTGAATTTCCTGTTCTACTTATTGGGCAATTAGCGAAGAACGAAAAGTATAAAGCAGCAATAACAGGCGATGAATTAATGACATATTGTTTATCTACGATATTAGATGGACAAGAGTTATTATCAGGAAGGATCATCATGCTTGAATGTAAGCCTATCGCTGCGTTAATTTCACTATATGAGCGTTTTGGTTTTGGATTAATTGAAGAAGAAGAACCTGCTTCAAACGGGTTAGTTCAAATGATTCGCATTTTACAAGAACATGAATTGGTTTCACCACCTGTCGATGATAAACTCAAGCAGCTATTCGAGGAATAAATGATGACACAGCTAAGGTTTAAGAATAGCTGTGTCATTTTTGTTATTGTTCCACCACATTGTAAGCCCCCAATCAAATAACGCATATAAACACCCTGGCACCTCCGGTACGATAAACGTATCAATTTAAGGAGGTGCTTTTTTATGCCAACGAATCAACCGACAATTGTGCCAGTTTATCTAGATCC
>NZ_QAFW01000076.1 GCF_003057615.1 Metalysinibacillus jejuensis | reverse complement strand
AATACCTGGTAAAGCTTTTAATGGAACTGCCGAATTTACCAATTCACCAGCAACCTGAATTATTACAAGAGTACATGCCTTGGTCGGCCAAAATTCAAGCAACATGCGCCAAGATCAAAGCAGCATAAAAGCCAGCTTTCTGAAAAAATCGTCAGAAAGCTGGCCATTTGTCGTGCGTGCCGTCAGGTGCGCTTATTTTTTTGAATTCGGGCTTACCTTACGCATAACAATAGCACCCCCTGGAAAACAGGTGGGTGCTATTTGACGCTTACAATACAATTTAGGAAGTATTCCTTTTTATCTGGCATAGTGATTCACTTTTCCTTTGGTGTACTGCATGTATAGCGATCAAGTAACTACACCTTCACCGATATTACCTTTATTTTTTTCTAGGTATCCAAAGTACATATTGTAATATAAAAAATGAACCACCCTAGGGGAAAATAGAGTGATTCAACTAGAATTTTAGTTTTTGAAGAGGACACTATTTTTGATTTTGAATTTCTTTGAGGATTGATTGTAATTCAAGAAATAAATCTTTTGATTGTGTTTTAATTTTTTCGAATTCATTACTCTCAACAGAAACTTTAAATTCTCCCTTAGCGTTTTTCCAGTTATTAAATAAATAAGTATCAATACTTTCATAAGCTTTTAAAATACGATTTCTATTTGTACTATCAAAATACCTTGCTAAATTTTCTTCTGATAATTTATTATAATTAAATACTTGATTCATTAGAATTGGATCAACATTGACTGTTTGAAAGTATAATTGGGGCATTACTTTTGAGGACATCTCGTTTGTAAAATCCCTAATATATAACTCCATCAAAGCATAATTTCTTTCTTCTTCTCTCTTACTAATATCTTCAGATAATTTATACATACTTTTACTAGCCTTAGCACTAGATTGAGTTGCTCTAAAAACAAAGTAAGTTAATAACCCCATTACTAATGTATTAATCACTAGAATCCACTCATCTGGTTTTAGTTGTGTAAGGACATTCATTTATTCACATCCTTATATTTAGTAATCTACGAATATTATTTTTAAAAACAATAATTGTAATTTGAAATATCTTTCTTTCCTTGTTCAAATAGAATTTTAATTTTTGAAGGGACTACTCAGTGCTGAAACTAAATGTGTTTTTCATGTAACCGACGCTCTACTAAATTTATCGGAATAAAGTCTAGTTTCACGAGCGAATAATTCCAACAGAATCGCTCAATTGGATATAGATAGTTTCTTTTCATACTAACGCTGTTGTATTTTCTATTTCACTATCAAATAGACTATCTGCGAAGGAAGCAGTAATTCAGTGTACTGATTGCATAAATATTCCGTATTTTGGATTATAGAATTGTTTCTACATGCGGTACATGAATTACTACAAAATAACCAATACACTTATCGACTTATATCCCTCTGCTTACTCGTCATTTTCACATCCACATAAAGGTGTATTACGTAAATCTCATTTCCCATATCTGAAAAATGCTTTGTATAAAAACTAGGCAATCTCTCGTCTTCAAGAAAGGGAAATAAATTGAAAATACTTCCTTGTTCCACCACAGAATAGTTACCATCATCCCAGGTAAGTACAATATCTTTATACTTATTCCATAACGAAGCTGGATTATCACTAAATCCCCAATTAATATGGAAATAGAAATGCGCGTCACCCGCATCGTAACGAAATAGCTTTTGAAAATGCTCTAAAATGACTGACTTATTCGCATAAGGGAGACGTAAACCTTCGATAATTGTAATTTCTCTGTTATTACCGTCGTAAATGACAACATCTCTCTCACCTATGCCTCCCTTTTCATTCGTCTGACTCCCAGTAAAACCTCCACGGGGTTGAGTAGAAGCTGTCCAACCAAGCGATTTAATACTTTGGTTTAGCAATAAAGCGAGAATATCATTATAATGGTCCTCTTCTCCTTGTTTTGGTTGACCATTGTCTAGATATTTAATTAAAGTAGGTGCAAGCAATTTCATTTTATTACAAGCATCAAATAATTCTGTAACTAAAACATCTCTTACGTTAGCATCATCTCGATTGAAATATGCTCTTGCCTGATCATAAACATTTAAACCTTTAAACGAAACTCTTGCAGCTCCAACAAATTTCCAATCAGACAATGTTAATACTGATGTTGGTTCTATAACTGTTGTCATTGAATTTTTTTCTTCTATTTCTTTTTTTAATTGTAGCAGAATATCATTATTACCATGCTTACCTATTAAGTCCTGTAAAAGAAGATTGGCCTGTTCCCAATTATTTTGTTCAATATAAGCTTGCACAGCATACGATCCAACTTTTAAATTTGTTTTCAACTCTACATCTAATGAAGAATATACACTCCAAAAATCCACCTGATCTTTAGTTAAAATCGACATAAATAGTCGATTTTCCACCAAAATAATCGCTCCATCACGGTCATTCTCTAAGGAAATATCAGATTTATACTTCTCAAAAAGTTTACTGATTTTTTTAATAAGCTGTTGGAGTTCATCGGGATCAGTATCACCCGATTTCACATATTGTGCTAACAACCTAACATTTGCTGCAATTAAGTTAATTTTATAACCTATATTCTCAGGTTGTTCACTTATTAAGCCTTCGAAAGTTTTAATCGATTGCCCAATCTGACTATCGTCTTCACTATTTAAAAGTACCAATCCTTGATAAAAGTTAAGCATGTCTTTAGTAGCTTCTCTATTTTCTAGTCTTTCTGGAATTACACATTCTAATATTTCTTCAACATTTCCTAATATAAACTTGGCGCGTAATCGCTCTCCAAACTCCCATTCCATCCAATCTATAAGATTTCTTTTCTTAGCCAAATCTTCATAACGATCCATTATATCAACGGCCATTTTTACTAACTCTTCATTTCTAGTATTCAACATTTCCCTTACCGTATTCTGAACATCTGTTAGCATCATAATGGAATCTAAACTCTTATCAATCAAATTTGGCGTAATAGATTGAATTATAAATGTCCTGTCCTTCTCTCTATCCATTGCATTGTATAATGTACTTAATCGATTAATATTAACTTGAATTTTCTTAAATTCATTAAGAGTTCTATCCCTTACATTATCAGAAAATTTATTAATGGCTAATGATACTTTTTCAAATAAATAAGTATTGATATTACCAATTAAAGGGTTATATTCATAATGAGAATCAAACACATCAACTTGACCATCTTGAGCCTTATCAATTTGGAATTGTAGCACCATATTAGAGAGTTTTTGATTAATACCTTTTAATAATTCTTCATTTTTTAAATACAATGATAAAAAAGTTAATAATCTAATATGAGTTCTGACTTTTCCTACAATTTCTCTTTGTTCTTTACTGTATTTTTCATAGGATAGATTAACAAAGTTCTGGAAATCTAATGGAGAAAGGAAGTTCTTCCAATGCTCTTCTTCCGTAAAATCAACTTTTTCGGCTATGAACAACCATCCCTCTGACTCTATTTCCTTTTCAATTACTTCAATCCAGCAATCGTATTGTTCATGATTAGAAAAGGATTGTATATAATACATAACAATTTTCCCAGCAAACATATTAAGTAATTTATTTTTATCCTTTAAATGACCTTTTTGAGCTTGCTCGAATAGCCATATTCCGAAAGGCCATAGTTCTTCTTTTAACGGACAATCACTGTTGTTGTATATCATATCTAATTTATCTAGCAACTCTGACAAAATTTCTTCTATGTATAAATCCTTGGTTCTTGAATGTCTAGGCATTTCTAATAGTAGTTGTAAAATACTATTAAGTTGATTTTTTCTTTTTAAATGAATTTTAGAAGAATGTATGCTAGGTTTTCGTATTTCGCGGTAAAACCACTCTACTAATTCTAAAATAAGTTTTGCAGCCCCTTTAGTAGTTTGCTTATGAAGCTTATACGCAAGAAAAGAAAGCCCTTCATCCCAAACTTCCTTAGTCTTAGCTTCCAATTTTTCAGACTCACTTCCGCTCATAATACCAATACTTTCTGCCTCGTAATGAATAAGTGAATACATACCGATTAAAGTTGCATCATCTTCAAGTAATAGAAATGGTATCATATGAGAATTATATCTATCCCCTGATAACATTTTATAAAAGTATGGTTTGTCCATTCTATTGTTTATTAAACTTTTCACATGTAATCGTTCTCCATCATCATATCGGAGGACAATTGAGAAAAGCACATCTAACATTTGTCTTGGACGGTCCATTAAAATACCAGAATCAAATCGGCCAATAGAAGTAAGCCAATTCATCCTATCTAATTCTTTTTGAGAAGAAGGAGAATAATAATATGAGAGATCTGGAAAAATAGTCATTTTGTCAGGATATAGTGATAACCCCTCAGCTGATAGTTTTACCTTTTCCTCATTCCATCCATGACAATCTTCTTCAGAAAGGATTCTTTCAATAGCTGAATCTAAGAAATTATTTTGACTATTCGTATTCAAGTTTTCAAAGAAAGATAATCCCGTTCTGAAAATTTCAAAGTAGTTTTTCCACCATGTTAATCGCTTTGAATAATTCAATGGTCCAACTATTTCTTCTTCCCATAGCTTTGCTAAGAGAAAAGCAGAATAGTGTATAACAAATTTATGCGTACAATTTAGAAATAACGCTGTTTCATTCCCGTAAATAATCTCTTCTGATAAAAACCAATCTAATTCTGGTAGTTTCGGGTAGTGTTCCCGATGCAAATTCAACTCTGTTAAAACAGAATTTAATTTTAACTTTCTTTCATCTGGATATGGAACCTGACTTAGTTTCTCCATAAAGGTAACTAACAGATTATTAGAAGCTGTTTTTCTAGAACGATAAAACTCTTGAGGAAGATACCATCTATCCCAAACTACTCTTATCCACCCATTTTGAATTATTTCATCTAGTGTAAAATTTGGATTAGGATAATTATTACAAAATTCTCGCCAAATATTAACAAGTTCATCATAACTGCGTGGATCCTCTTCAAATTCACTATTTTGTATTAGACGAAGAAGTAATATTTCCATTCCCCACTTCGATTGAGCTTGATCGGCATCCTTATCTACTGATTTATAGCATGACTTTCTAGGTAATAGTTTATTGAATAGTTGGTTAGCTACATCTTGTTTATGATAATCAAAATACAAATAATCGTAATTAATCGCCATGAAATCCCGCCCTTACTTTATCCAATAGAATAAATCTTTTTCCATATAAAAATCACTAATTTAGTAATATGGAAGTTTTCTCATTACGTTTTATAGTAACAAAAGTGACCGATTCAGCTAATAAATATTCCTATATATAACTGATTGTAATACAAATATGGTTCTTGTATTATTCATTGATGTTGTAAAATATAAATAAGAATGGAGGATAAAGATCCAAAACTCCTTATCCTCCACTTTTAAAATCGAAGAAATCGCATTTTAAATTCCAAACACTTCAGCACAACTTACAAGATATCGGATAATAGGATAATACTATATCGAATTGCTAAAACTTACTGTGAGAACCGTTCCCATGATCCAGCCCCACAAGAATAATATTCAACACGCAACTTAGTTAACTTTATTTTGCCTTATTTAAACCTAACCTCAGTGTTGCATGGACTGTTGCAAGGTAATAATGGAACATCCATTCATACCAAATGGGCTTATCATAATCTGTTTTTTCAGTAATACGATTATGCCTGATACCGTATTGATTAACTATCTCAAATATTAATTTATCATGTTTTTCGGTAGTAACTTGCTTTAAGTTTTTTCTATACGGTTCTAGCACATCAACCAATAGATTTATCGCTTTCATCTTTTCAGTTTCATTTGAGTCATATTTGAAGAACATCTTTATTGCTGTTTCAACTCTTTGAGTTGTTGGATCATCTGTATTCTTTGGTAAGTCTTGCGTAAATAATTTTCCTAAACCATCTTCTGGTATATTAATTATGTATCCCTTTTCCGACAACACATAACCTTCATCTAAACAAATAAGATATTTGTTTATCATCTCTCGAAATTCTTTTTGGGCTTCTTTTTCCTCATAGAAATCAAATGCCTCGATTTTACGGATGTACTTATGTAAAACTTCTATCAATGTAAAAGTAGTTACTTTATTCTGTTTATATTCATAAGAAATTGGAAAAATATTATTAACTCCTACGTGAGTAAACATAAATGCTTCAGGACTTGGAGACATCAATCTAGGTGTACTGTGATAACCTGAAAAAGCTAATTTAAAATAACCTTTTTCCTCAAAATACATATATGTATCTACGAAAAACTCGCGAAATTTATGAAAAGGTATCTTGATTTCATCCAAATTAATATGTCCGTTTCTAGCAGCATAAAACCCCGTCATTCTATTCACTCCCATTATAAACATTGATAAATTGGTATCTTACTTCTATGTATATCTAGCAGATTAGAAATATTTTACTTACTCAATTATATCATAATCCAACATTAGAAAACTGAATATTTAAAATATATAGAACACGCGTGTTGATTAGCCAAAATCACGTAACACTTTTTTGATAAATCATCCGAGCTGATGATAAGATTTCTTCGACGTACGTTCGCCATTTCACCGGAAGCGCATGCCAAAGAAATAGGCGTGTAAAACCTGCGAATGACAAGGAGTCTACGTCTGATTTCAATTGAATGCGGCTGTGTAAAAACTTTAATAAAACATAGGCAATTAACGCGGCGAAAAGCTGACTAAATACCGCATTTTTAG
>NZ_QAFW01000075.1 GCF_003057615.1 Metalysinibacillus jejuensis | reverse complement strand
TTGTTTTGGTGACTTTATTTTAACAGAAGGTGTTCTTTTTTAACCACAAAAATCAAAGCCCTTGAACTTTTACGCCATGTAAAAGTTCAAGGGCTTTTCATTTATAAGCAGGGTTTTGTCCCAGCCTGTTTTTATTTTATTGTGCATTTGGATCGAACTTACGAGAAGCTAGCTCATTGTCTAACATAAATACAGCATTCGAATCGCCATGTACGCGTTCTAAACGTTGAATTAAATTGTCAAAAGATGCTTCTTCTTCTACTTGTTCATCGATGAACCATTTTAAAAATGCCATCGTTGCGTGTTCGCGTTCTTCTAATGCAATGTCCGCTAAATGATAAATGCGACGTGTCACTTCTTTTTCGTGAGTTAACCCTGTTTTGAATGTATCCACGACTGATGTGAATTCGTTACCTGGGTTACCAAAACCGCTAATTGTAACAGGGTAGCCCATGTCATTAATGAAGTTATAAAACTTCATTGCGTGGAAGCGTTCTTCCTCTGCTTGTACTAAATAAAAGTTAGCAAAACCATCATAGTTTTGAGCTGTGCAATAAGCAGCCATTGCTAAATAAGTATGAGCCGAATAAAATTCGAAATTCATTTGATCATTTAAAGCGCGGTGTAATTTTTCGGATAACATTTAAATTCCTCCTATAATTGGTGATACAGCTTATTTCGTCATCACTCGTACAAAACCCTTTATTTTACGAGTTGTTTGCGCACTGGTTCAAGCATCGTATAGTTAGGAATAACGAGTACGCTATCTGCACCTACCGCTAATTGCTCACTGAGCGGAGCTTCTGTTACGATGTGTAAGTTTTGTTCGGCAAAGCCTTGAGCAAGCAGCGCGTTTTTTACATCTTGTGCGCAACTACCACCACAGTAAATATGCTGAACATCATCACGTTTAATAAGTGCGTAGTTAGCATCGTTTACCCAACTGCTATCGATGCCATCATAAGGTGTATTATTGACACCGATATAGACATTTTTAGTGCCAGGTAATGTATCAATCGCAGATAAACTTACATCAAGGCCAGCGGTATTTTTAGCTAAGTTGAGCAAGATTTCTTGATCATTTAATGTAAAGCGTTCCATTCGACCGTTTTCTAAAGCTACAGCACGTAAACCTTTAGCAACTTCGTCTTCTGTAAAACCGAGCTCTCGTGCAGCCGCGATTGCAGCGGCGATGTTATAGGCATTATAGCCACCTTCTAAAGCACAATGATAGTCGGTGTTATTAATCGTTACAGCTCCGTCACGAACAGCTGTTACTGTATAGCGTGGTGTAGAAGAAGCATAGTCACAGCTAGCGCAATAGAAGTTCCCTAAGTTCGCATATAATTGAAAATCGTAACGCAATTCGCCACCGCAACGTGGGCAAGTAACATGTTCTTCGTTTTTAATCGCGTCGAAGTTGAAGGCATCTTTAGCGAAGCCATAATAGATAGCTTGTTGTTTGCTTACGATATGAGAAACGTAAGGATCATTACTGTTGAGCACTAAGCGCAAGTCATAAGGTGCGAGTACATCTTTAAGCGTATTCGCTAAATCATGCTCTGTGCCAAAGCGATCGACTTGGTCTTTAAATAAATTAGTAAAGACAAAATAATCAGGGCGAATTTCTTTTAGTACACGTGCAATTGAACCTTCATCAATTTCAATAACCGCATAATCAAACTTTTTCGTACCACGCAAATTTTGAGGAGCTACAAATGCTGTAGTAATACCAGTGATAAGATTAGCGCCTTCTTTATTATGAATTACACGCTTACCATTTTCTTGTAAGATTGTCGCTAATAAATTAGATGTTGTTGTTTTACCATTTGTTCCTGTAATAAAAACAACATGGCCTACATTATTGCGTAATTGCTTTAAAATAGCAGGATTTAGTTTTCGTGCAACGACGCCTGGTGTTGTACTGCCACCCTTACCTGCTAACTTACTTGCCTTTTGAATTGCTTTTGTCATACCAATCGTCAATGATTTTTTCACAACAGACCCCACCTTATCAAATTTCATACACGGATTATACCATAAGAAGTCTGACATTAACGTGTTTCAGCCCCCGTAAAATGCTAGTATGATAATAGTGAAAAGGAGGAAGTAAAATGACAAAAGTATTGTTCGTTTGTTTAGGAAACATCTGTCGTTCACCTATGGCTGAAGCCGTATTTCGTCACCAAGTTAAGGAAGCTGGGTTGGCTGATAAAATTGAAATTGATTCTGCAGGCACAGGTGACTGGCATGTTGGAGAGCGTCCTCATAAAGGCACGCTAGCAAAAATGGCGGAGTATGGCATTTCAACAGAGGGTATGCATGCACGCCAAATTACAGCTGAAGATGGTCAAACGTACGATTATATCGTAGCAATGGATGATAGCAATATGCGTAATATGATGCAAGTATTCCCACAAACATCAGCAACTGTACTGCGTTTATTGGATGTTATTGATGATGCATTAACTGAAGTACCAGACCCTTATTATACAGGAGATTTTGCGCAAACTTATGATTTAGTTGAACGTGCAAGTAAGGCCTTATTAAAGAAAATTATAAGAGAGCAGGGACTGCTGTGAAAATTATATATGAAGATAACCATTTACTCGTTGTAGAGAAACCAATCAACGTACCTGTCCAAGAAGATAGCAGTGGTGATAAAGATTTATTAACCTTATTAAAGGAAGATATTAAAGTGCGTTACGATAAGCCTGGTAATGTTTATTTAGGCTTAGTCCATCGTTTAGATCGACCTGTCGGTGGTGCTATGGTTTTTGCTAAAACATCAAAAGCTGCCTCGCGTCTTGCAGATACTTTACGTAAACAGGAGATGCAACGAGAGTATGTAGCGGTGTTACGCGGTGTGCCAACTAAAAAAAGTGCCCAGCTCGTAAATTATTTATGGAAAGATGGCGCTAAAAACAAAGTGCACGTAGTACCGGCTAAAGATAAGAGGGGAAAAAAAGCCATCTTAACGTATGAAACGCAAAAGGTAAATGGCAATAGCGCATTAGTGAAGGTGCAATTACAAACTGGGCGCTCCCACCAAATCCGCGTGCAATTTGCCGCAATAGGGTGTCCCCTATACGGTGATCAAAAATATGGTCAACATGTTAATCGCGTAGGTGAACAAATTGCTCTTTGGTCAACAATGATTGCTTTTCCACATCCAACAACGAAAGAATGGCTTACTTTTACTTCGTCCCCACCGAAGGAGCAACCGTGGCAACAGTTTTTCTAACATAACAGAAGGTATTAAGGTCTAAAGTAGGTAAAGTAAACGATAATGCATTGATAAAGTGTGCTGAAAACGCTTTCTAAATGTGAAAAAAGTATAAATATATTGTGAACATCACATTTTTGAAGTCGTTTCTGTTGAGTTTATAAACCCATGGGCGTATATTTCTACGTGTAAAGTCGTTGCAACACTTTGTAGGTAAAATGACAATTCGTACTAGCGGAGCCGGAACCCTATTGCGGATAACAAACAACTTGGAGGTAACTTACATGACACAACAGAGTTCATTTTCAATGCCAGCCATTAACTTATTCGGACAAGGTACAATCAATGAAGCGGGCACACGCTTGAAAGATGTCGGTGCTAAAAAAACATTACTTGTTACAGATGAAGGGTTATATCAATTAGGTATTGCAAATACCATCGCTGATATTATTAAAGCAGCAGGCGTAGAGGTTGAGATTTATCCAAAAGCAGAGCCAAACCCAACAGATCAAAACGTAGCAGACGGTGTAGATGCTTATAAAGCAGCTAACTGTGACTCATTAGTATCACTCGGTGGCGGTTCTTCACATGACGCGGCTAAAGGTATTGGCCTAGTTGTTTCTAATGGTGGTACTATCCACGATTACGAAGGTGTAGATAAATCTAAAAATCCTTTAGTACCTTTAATTGCTATTAATACAACAGCAGGTACTGCAAGTGAAATGACGAAGTTTACGATCATTACAGATGTAAAACGCCACGTTAAAATGGCGATTATCGACAAGCATGTTACACCACTTGTATCAATCAACGACCCTGCTTTAATGGTTGGCCTTCCACCAGCGTTAACAGCAGCAACAGGTCTAGATGCATTAACACACGCAATTGAAGCTTATGTTTCTACAGCGGCAACACCAATGACTGATGCTTGTGCAGAAAAAGTATTTGAGTTAATTCCTGAGTTCTTACCACGCGCATTCGCTAATGGTCATGACATGGAAGCACGTGAACAAATGGTTTACGCTCAATTCTTAGCAGGTATGGCATTTAACAATGCATCACTTGGTTATGTACACGCTATCGCGCACCAAATGGGCGGGTTCTATAATTTACCACACGGTGTATGTAATGCGATTTTATTACCACATGTATGCCACTACAATTTAGTAGGCCGTGAAGATCGCTTTGCGAAAATCGCAGCTTACCTAGGTGAATCAGTAGATGGTTTAAGCAAACGTGAAGCAGCTGAAAAAGGTATCGCAGCTATCGAACGTTTAGCTAAAGATTTAAACATTCCTTCAGGTTTTGAAGAGCTAGGTGCTAAGCATGAAGACATCCAAACATTAGCTGAAAATGCGATGAAGGACGTAACAGCAGCAACAAATCCTCGTAAACCAAAACTAGAGGAAGTAATGGAAATTATTCGCCAAGCAATGTAAAAACAAAAACAAAAATCCTCAGCTAACTCCAGTGAAGCCCCTTCGCTGGAGTTTTTTTGTAGCAAAAAGCCAGCGTCAATGCGCTGGCTTTCGTAATTCTGTAATGACGGCATGTCCATTAGCATACTGGAGTGTAGCATCCCATTTATAATCAGTCGTAGTGCTGTAGTTATACGTATCTGCATAGTTTATCGCGCGACCTACATCAAGTGTGATAGGTAGTTCTTGATTTTCATAAGCACTCATATTGTATAAATACATTGTAGCTGGTAAGTACACCTCATCCTTTGGCTTTCTTAATTGTACATGACGTAAAGTTAGCTTTTTATTATGCGAAACAGCAAAGACAGCATATACCTTTTTACGTACACTATTTTGTTGCGTAGTTAATTTACGCAAGCTAGGTTCAAGCTGGTCACGTTTAACATGTAGCGGGATGTCGATGTACGTATCTGCTTTAATATTATCGTAGCTTGTGGCTTCGATAGTGTACGTTGTTGTTGATGATAGTAATTGCCAAAGCGGTAAGGATAAAGCAACCGCAAATATAATAGGAAGCAATAGCGCGATACTAAATTGCTTTTTCGTTAATTTAGTCAATGGAATCAGCCTCCCGACGCGTGCGTTCAAACCAGTAGCCAAAACCAATTAATAATAACCCTGCTACTACGAAGAATACGGATTTAGGAATAAGATCAAACGTATAGTTGGTGTACACCGTAATAATTAATACCGCAATTAGTACGATTGCTTGTAAGTGAGCAGTGCGTAATAAGCTAAAAGCGAGCACCGCAAAACCTATAGTGAAAATAATGCTAAGTGTTGTGGCAGTGGTTTGATGAAAGCTTTGCCATGAAAAATCACTCATTAGCATCGCACCCGTAAAGCTAAGCAGTGCAGTACCTAACCAGCGTGTAAGTGTGGCATGTTGTGCTGAGCGAGTGAAAAATAAAGTTAAACCAAAGCCAAATACAACAAGCAATACGCTATAAGTAGGTGCATTAAAATAATCACCAAAAGTTGTTAACCACATAATAGTGAGCGCGACAACTGCTACTAGCAGTAATGCATTATTGTGCAGTTTACGCATATTAAACCATGCTAGTGCTGCAATAAATGGTAATAGGCTACTAATGTAAAATAAGCTAGCATCATAATAATTAACAGTAGCAATAAACACAGCTACAGCAAATAGTAGTGATAAAAAGATATCACGTAAAAAATAAGCTAGCGGAGCAATAATAAGTGCCCATAGCAATGCAGTAGTCGTAAAGTTGACCATATTTGTGTACAAGCCTTCAATGAAATACAGGCTTGCACCTGCAATAAAGACTGCCACATAGTATAAAGCACGAGAGGTGCGCTCAAATTTTGTTTGCAAACTAAAAGCGAGCACATAGCTTGTTACAGTAGCACCTATAAGGATTGTAAATTTGGTAATTGCAGCTAGATACATCCAATTCGTAGACACTGCAATCAACACACCAATGCCAATTAAAATAGCACCAACTGTTAATATAATAGAAAGAATGGATAATGGCGGTTTAACTTGATAGTGCTGTTTGGCGGCTTGGATTTGCTCAGCGGAAATAACATGTTGTTGTTCGAGATAGTGAAGCTCATCTAGTATGTCATTAAAGTGCTTTTGTGTAATGATTTTCAAGATTATCCCTCCTTTTTTAACGGCTTTCCGAAAGAAGTCTCCCATCCTCAAGGAATGTGAAGGTGCGAATAGCACCAATGAGTAGGTGGGAGATGAATTTCGGTTGGCTTTAGCCAAAGTTATTTTTCTAAGCCTTTTCGCAATAATTCGAGAATAGTTGCTGTTCTTGTAGACAGTCCGTTTTCTTCTTGGTATTTATCTAATTTCTCGATAATTGATTTAGGCATACGAATTTCTACACGTTCTTTATTATCTTTCAAAATTATCACCTCTCACTTGATTGTACGGTATTTCTACGATACAATCAATATATACGATATTATTCCGTACAAAGCGAGGTGAATTGATATGACTAAACAAAACAAAGCTTTCAAATTCCGTTTACTACCAAACAGAGAACAGGCAGTATTATTAGCCAAAACATTTGGTTGTGTTCGTCTTGTCTACAATAAGATGCTTGCG
>NZ_QAFW01000074.1 GCF_003057615.1 Metalysinibacillus jejuensis | reverse complement strand
CTTGAAGACGACAAGGTAGATAGGTTCGGCGTGGAAGTGTGGCGACATACGGAGCTGACGAATACTAATCGGTCGAGGACTTAACCAACTACTTTACAAAAAACAATGAAGTTTATCCAGTTTTGAGAGAGCAATCTTTCATATTTATTTAGCAAATTAGTTAACATGTGTGCGATGTGTAGTAATTATTTACATAGTCTAGTGATAATGGCAAAGAGGTCACACCCGTTCCCATACCGAACACGGAAGTTAAGCTCTTTAGCGTCGATGGTAGTTGGGGTTAGCCCCTGCGAGAGTAGAACATCGCTAGGCAGCATTCATATTAATCCGAAGTAGCTCAGTGGTAGAGCAATCGGCTGTTAACCGATCGGTCGTAGGTTCGAGTCCTACCTTCGGAGCCATTCTTGGAGAGCTGTCCGAGTGGCCTAAGGAGCATGATTGGAAATCATGTAGGCGGTGCAAACTGTCTCAAGGGTTCAAATCCCTTGCTCTCCGCCAGTATAACAACAGCATTTATTTAACTAAGGCCCCTTGGTCAAGCGGTTAAGACACCGCCCTTTCACGGCGGTAACACGGGTTCGAATCCCGTAGGGGTCACCATTTTATAATTGATTTATACCCAGGAGAATTAGCTCAGCTGGGAGAGCATCTGCCTTACAAGCAGAGGGTCGGCGGTTCGAGCCCGTCATTCTCCACCATATTTATGATATAATAACTAGTATTAACGCGGGGTGGAGCAGTGGTAGCTCGTCGGGCTCATAACCCGAAGGTCGTTGGTTCAAATCCGGCCCCCGCAACCAAAAAGGTCCCGTGGTGTAGCGGTTAACATGCCTGCCTGTCACGCAGGAGATCGCCGGTTCGATCCCGGTCGGGACCGCCATTTTAATATGGGTCAGTAGCTCAGTTGGTAGAGCATTAGATTGAAGCTCTAAGTGTCGGCGGTTCGATTCCGTCCTGACCCATAGTTTTATATTTGCCGGTGTAGCTCAGTTGGTAGAGCAACTGACTTGTAATCAGTAGGTCGAGGGTTCGACTCCTTTCGCCGGCACCATTTTTATTATAATTAGCTGATTAACCTGGAGAGGTAGCGAAGTGGCTAAACGCGGCGGACTGTAAATCCGCTCCTTAGGGTTCGGCGGTTCGAATCCGCCCCTCTCCACCAGTTTTATAGGGGCATAGTTCAACGGTAGAATAGAGGTCTCCAAAACCTTTGGTGTGGGTTCGATTCCTACTGCCCCTGCCAATTTTTTTAATTTCAATTACTTATGATATATTTATATAATGGCGGTTGTGGCGAAGTGGTTAACGCACCTGATTGTGGTTCAGGCATTCGTGGGTTCGATTCCCATCAGTCGCCCCATTTTTATATATAAATTATTATTAATATGGCGATTGTGGCGAAGTGGTTAACGCACCTGATTGTGGTTCAGGCATTCGTGGGTTCGATTCCCATCAGTCGCCCCATTTTGGGGTATAGCCAAGTGGTAAGGCAGCGGATTTTGATTCCGTCATTCCCTAGGTTCGAATCCTAGTACCCCAGTATTAGCGGAAGTAGTTCAGTGGTAGAACACCACCTTGCCAAGGTGGGGGTCGCGAGTTCGAACCTCGTCTTCCGCTCCATAATAAGGCGGCATAGCCAAGTGGTAAGGCACAGGTCTGCAACACCTCTACCACCGGTTCAAATCCGGTTGCCGCCTCCATTTTTTATAAATCGGGAACACCGATTTTTTTTGTCTTATTTTTAGCCGATGTGGCGGAATTGGCAGACGCGTGCGACTCAAAATCGCATTCCTTTGGAGTGCCGGTTCGATCCCGGCCATCGGTATTATTTTAGAGATTCTAGTCTATTGCTAGAATCTTTTTTTGTCTACAATGAAAATGATAGCGTTAAGCTTGTTAAGAATGTAAAATGAATATATTACGTATGTAAATACTATGCAACTAAAACTTGATTAAAACGTTAATAGAATAAGATAGCATTGTTGTATAAAGGAAGGATACTAAAATTATTATGGTGAAATGGATTGAAGTAAAAACATACGAAGAAATGAGTCGTATTGCAGCAGAGTTATTTATTAAGCAACTAAAAGCAAACCCTAAAAGTGTACTTGGGTTAGCGACAGGTGGTACACCAGTAGGACTGTATGAATTATTAGTAGCTGAAGTGAAAGCTAATAGGCTCTCATTTAAAGATGTTACGACATTTAACTTAGATGAGTATGTTGGTTTGCCCCAAGAAAATTCTGCAAGTTATTGGATGTATATGCACGATACTTTATTCAATCATATTGATATTAAAGAAGAAAATATACATTTGCCCAATGGTGTAGCTCCAAATCTACACGCAGAATGTTCAGCTTATGATAAGCGAATTGCAGCAGAAGGCGGCATTGATTTACAATTGCTCGGTATAGGTGTCAATGGACATATCGGATTTAATGAGCCAGGCACACCGTTTGATTCTTTAACACATGTTGTTGAACTAACTGAATCTACACGTACTGAAAATGCTATTTATTTTGAAGAGGGTGCTGAGATGCCTACTCATGCGATTACGATGGGCATTCAATCTATTATGAATGCGAAGGAAATTGTTTTATTAGCATTCGGTGAACGTAAGCTAGAAGCAATGGAGAAATTAAAAGAAGGTAAGCTTACTGAAGATTTCCCAGCGAGCCAATTAACTACTCATGATAATATTACAATTATCTATGGTGGTACAAAATAAACAAAGAGCAGTCGAGTATTAATCGGCTGCTCTTTTTATTATGCGCTACGTTGATTTTTTCGTTGATAGTTACAAAGTAAAACGCCAAGTATAACGGCGAAACCGCCTAATAATTGATACAATGCAAGTTGCTCATTTAAAAAGATAACTGCGAAAATAGAAGCAAATACAGGGATAAAGTTTAAGAAAATCCCAGCGCGATTTGCACCGATTTTTATAACGCCTGTATTCCAACTTAAAAAGGCAACGATAGAAGCAAACACCCCGACGTATCCGATGGCACTAATTGTACCCATATTCCATATAATCGCATCAGGACGTGTAACGACTTCATAAATAAAGAAAGGTAATAACATAAGTATACCGAGTGCTATCGTTACGAGGAAAGTCGCTTGTCCATGTAAAACGGTGGCATATTTTTTTACGAGTAGCGAGTAAAGACTCCAACACATCACCGCTACGAGCACAATCATATCGCCTTTATTAAATTGAAATGAAAGCAGTGAGGCAAACTGACCTTTAGCTATAATAAATGCTACGCCACTAAGTGATAAGAGTGTGCCGATTAATTGCTGTAAGGAAAGTTTTTCACGTAATAATAGAAAAGATAGTATGTAAATCATAATGGGGGTAGATGAGTTCATTAAAGATGCATTAATTGAAGTAGTATAATGCAGACCGATATAAACGAGTGTGTTGAACGCAGCGACTCCTGTAAAAGCCATTAACAATACGATAAAACGATATTGCCATAACGCACGCCAATGTTTTTTTACGTGAGGGTAGGCGATGGGAAAGAAAATAATAAAAGCGGTGCACCAACGTAAAAAGGCTAAACTAAATGGTGCAATTTGATCACTTACAGCTCGACCAATAACAAAATTACCACCCCATAATAATGTGGCAAGCAATAATAAAATAATAGGATGAAAACGCATAATATTCTCCTTTCTGTTATGGATAAAACCACTGCATTCTAACACGCAGTGGTTTTATTTTTGCTACGGCTATAAAATTTGCTAGTGACGATAGCTACAAAAGTTTCCATTGATAATGGTTGGTTATTGGTCAAAGGTAACGGTATAAAAGGTAACAGGTCATCGGTTGCTTAAATGTAATAACCGTAGCTCACCTAGATTGGAGTCTCACCGCTCTAGGAATTAAAAATACATGCTATCATCGAAGTCAATTGTAATACTGTAATTTTTAGCATTAATGGCATTCGATAGGCGATGTGCTTGTTTTTCTAGTTGCGTTGCTTTTTCGCGATAAGCAGCTGGATCGAACTGTGCGATACGATAAAGTATAGTGTCGCCGTAACCGTGTTGTACTTCTTCTTTTTCATTTTCACCAAAAGAGCGGTATGTCGAAGCACTTTCGCGAAGTTGCGAAGCAAGCTCAATAGCTTCTACTAGCGTGAGCGATTCGTCTTCAAACGAGACTGTATTCATAACATTTGCTTCATATACTAAGCGGTCAAGTGTACGAATGTCTTTGCGAACACGGGCTAAGTCAGTATGAATTTCTTCCATTGTCCGGTTGCTCGTAACAGGTGGTTGGTCTTTTTCAACGGTAATAAAAGCAGAACGATGAAGTTCGCTCGTATATTCATGGAATTTTGACGTTAAAATACTTTTTAATTTAACAGCTTCAGCTAAGTTCATTCGGCATACTCCTCTAATGTAATAGTATAGTCGCCACCGTTAATTTGCCAAAACATTTTAGCGGCAGCGTGTAATAAAGCCTGAGCCTCTTCGTAAGGTAAATCTTTCAGCAAAAACACTTGTGTAATGGCTGTTGTTTTCGAATCTACTGGGGCTAATGGTGTTGAATACAGTATATCATTTATTGTATAGTGTGAAAGTTTAGTCGTATCAAAAATTTGGATAGGTGTTTCATATTGTAACATAAAGAAATCATTGATCGCATGTGCTCCGTCAACCATAGCGATAAATTCACCTTGTTGGATTTGTTCAAACAATGAGATAAAATAAGGCTTTGGTGTTTGATGCCAGCGCTTAATACCAGGACGTTCTGTAAGTGGAGATAAATCCATTTCAAGAAGTAAGTTTTCTTGGTATAATCGAACACGTCCTTTAATCATTTGAGGCGCATCAGAAACTGTTACACCTGTGTACATTATTGTACCAACTAGCATGGTGTTACCCCCCTTTTTAACTATAGGGTTAGTATAACATAGAGGAGGCCAAGAGCGTGATGCGTGTGCACCAGCTACAACAAGAGCTTATCGTGTATGCTAAAGAAATTGGAATTGATAAAATTGGATTTACAACAGCGGAGCCCTTTGTGAGTTTAAAAGACCGTTTATATACACAACAGAAGCTTGGTTATGCTTCAGGATTTGAAGAAAGTGATGTAGAGTTAAGGACCGAGCCATTAAGATTACTACCCACAGCTAAAACGATTATTGCGATTGCTGTCGCCTATCCTTCAAAGATGACAACGCATATTGTAGGAAAAAAAGGTGAACGTCGTGGCATTTTTTGTCGAGCTTCCTGGGGGACAGATTACCATACGGTGTTGCGAGATCGTCTTGCTAAACTCGAAGTATGGCTAAGTGAACGTGTACCGAACGCTGAATTTAAGTCGATGGTAGATACAGGCGCACTGGTAGATCGAGCAGTTGCAGAACGTGCGGGCATTGGCTGGAGCGGTAAAAATTGTTCGATTATTACGCATGAATTTGGTTCCTACGTCTATTTAGGAGAAATGTTAACAAATATTCCTTTCGTACCTAATGAGCCAATAGAAGATGCATGTTTAGACTGTAGGCTGTGCTTAGATGTATGTCCTACTACAGCGTTAGTTGCACCAGGGCAACTTGATGCTAAACGTTGCATTGCTTATTTAACGCAAACGAAAACACAAATGCCGCTAGAATTTCGTAAACATATTGGCAACCGTATTTATGGTTGTGATACGTGCCAAACGGTATGTCCTAAAAACAAAGGGAAAGCGAATTTATGGCATGAAGAATTTGAGCCAGAGCCAGAGCTCGTTAAACCATTATTAACCCCATTACTTACGATATCTAATCGTGAATTTAAAGAGCGTTTTGGTGAAATGTCGGGTGCTTGGCGAGGGAAAAAGCCAATTCAACGTAATGCGATTTTAGCGTTAGCTCATTTTAAAGAACGAGCTGCCTTACCAATTTTACAGCAGGTATTAAGCAAAGACCCACGTCCTGACATTAGAGCTACTGCCGCTTATGCGATAGGAGAGATTACGGAAGATCTTAGCTTGCTTAAAGCAGCGAAAGAACAAGAGACAGATGAAGCGGTGCTACAAGAAATTGACCGCATACTAGGAGAATAACGATGTCATTAAATATTGTATTATACCAACCTGAAATTCCAGCTAATACAGGCAACATTGCACGTACTTGTGCAGGCACTAATACGGCCCTACATTTAATTCGCCCTTTAGGATTTTCAACAGACGATAAAATGTTAAAGCGTGCAGGTCTTGATTACTGGCATAGTGTAGACGTTCATTATCATAATTCGTTAGAAGATTTTTTAACGTATGCTGCTGAAGGAGAAATTTATTTAATCGAAACATACAGTGACAAGCCGTACTCACATTATGATTTTAGCGGTGAGCAAGACATTTATTTTATGTTTGGCAAAGAGACAACGGGTTTACCTAAAGACTTTGCAGAGGCACGCAAAGACAAGTGTTTACGTATCCCACAAAGCGATAATGTACGCTCATTAAATTTATCCAATAGTGCGGCCATTATTATTTATGAAGCATTGCGTCAAAGAGGATTTAAAGGCCTAAAATAATAAACAGACTAAGATTAGTAGTACAAACCAAGGCCATGGTTTGTGCTACTATTTTTTTATAGTAGAAGTGAAGAAAAGTCGACTAGCCTCTGGGACCAATTGAGAGTCCGTATATTAAACCGGCTGACTTCACACCCTTATATGAATCAGTTTAGTCTGTTGGGTCCAAAGAGATCGCGTATAAGAAAGTGGAATCATTAAGGTACTGTGAAGACTTCTATGACTGGCTAAAAAGGAGATGGAAATGATGAAACATGTCATTGCGTTAGATGTGAGTAAAGGCAAAAGTTCGGTGGTTATTT
>NZ_QAFW01000073.1 GCF_003057615.1 Metalysinibacillus jejuensis | reverse complement strand
GAACGTGTAGAAATTCGTATGCCTAAATCAATTATCGAGAAATTAGATAAATACCAAGAAGAAAACGGACTGTCTACAAGAACAGCAACTATTCTCGAATTATTGCGAAAAGGCTTAGAAAAATAACTTTGGCTAAAGCCAACCGAAATTCATCTCCCACCTACTCATTGGTGCTATTCGCACCTTCACATTCCTTGAGGATGGGAGACTTCTTTCGGAAAGCCGTTAAACTCACATCACGCTTTAAATCGCTTATTTTAGACTTTAAAGACTTGTTTTCTTCAAGCAACTCATTATAATCATTTACATTTTCATTAAATCGCTCTACAAGACCACTATATTTTTCTTTAACTTGCCCATGTTCTTTACTTAATTTTTTATATTCTCTCGCCATATCAGTACTCATGAGATTTCTAACATGCTGTTTTAACCTATCGTTATCTCTCGCAGCAGTCACTAAGTTTTTATAATCACGCTCCGATATAACAACATTTTTGGTTGGTTTCTTTTCTGTTTTCATTATTTCTTTTCCCAAACCAAACATGGACTTTTCACCCGTTGGCACTTCAACACTTTTCATGTGTCGTTTCGCTGGTACTTCTAAATCTGATTTAACTTTATCGCTATAAGCAGTCCATTCATCTTTTTTAACTGCTAAATTTTTTTCTAGAAAATCAATCTCTTTTTCCAAAGTTTGTTTTTTAAATTTAGCTGTCTCAATATGTTTACGGTCAGAGCCACGTTCACCACGCTTCAACTCAAAACCCTGTTTTTTCATATGCTCGGGGAATTTATCTTGTAGCCATAACAGTTCTTGACGATTAAACACATTTTTTCCTTGCAGTTTTCCATCACGCATAGGCACAACACCTAAATGCATGTGAGGGGTTTGCTCATCATTATGAACTGTTGCATAAGCAATATTTTGCTTGCCATATCGTTCGGAAAATAATTTATAACTTTCCTCAAAAAATCGTTTTTGTTCTCCTGGATCCAGTTGCTCAAAAAAATCTCGGTCAGATGTTACTAGCAACTCATTTACAAGAACAGCATCTTTCCTCGTTTTTCTTGTACCTGTTTTTTGTGATTCAATAATTTCTTTGACACGTTCGTTGTAATCAATATTTTTATCATTTTTCAAATCATAATTTTCACGTGTTCGCTCATGGTCAATATCATCATTCGTTCTACTTTTTCGCTCTCTTTGATTATGAAATTGCATGCCTTTTAGTCCAGCTGATTTCACTTTTTGCATTCTACAAACTGCATAACTCATATGTAAATCGCTCCTTTTTAGGTGGCACAAATGTGAGGCATTTTCGCTCTTTCCGGCAACCACTTCCAAGTAAAGTATAACACACTAGACTTATTTACTACGTTTCATAAGTCATTAATGCGTGTGCTCTGCGAGGCTAGTTTTTGTGCAAGCACAAAAAATGGACTGAACAAGTCAGCCCATAAATTCAAAACCTAAACCCAAGCAACCAAAAATGTGGTTGCTAATAAAATTAATTCTCATAATTATTACGAATAAAATTCTCAATATTTTTTTCGTAATTTGGATAGTTATAATTTCCTAAACAACTTACTTTATTTGAATAATATTTAAATAATTCACAACAAAGCTTAAAAGATTGGTATGTCTTTCTATATCCATTCATCTCAAAAGTAGCTAAAAACATATTGAATTCTTTATCAGTTAAATATTTGTTTATAAACTTATAATTCTTTCCTAAACTAAAATCAAAACCCCTATTAAAGCCAATATACCAAGAAATCATTCTTAATAATTCAGGACGTAAAATATTATTGAAATGATCTAAAGCAAATAATATTTCTCTTCTAAAAACACCCTTTGCTACATACGTTGAGACACTCCAAAACTCATTACAGCAATCATAAAATTCTCGTTCTGTTGGTTTTTTTAACCAATAATTTGAGTCATCTGGAACAATTTCTTGAATTACTAAATTATCTTTATCAACTAAAATTTTTACAAGACCATCAGAATCACTAAAATAACGATTTAAATCTTTTAAATTAATTAATGTAATATCCATTTTTATGCCATCTTTAAAATACATTATATAACTGTAACCATAATCTAAATCAGGTGGGAATAATTCCATATCTTCTGGTTTCTGTATAAACAATAATTCTCCAAATAAACTTAACCAACTTTCTTCATGTGTGAAACACTCAATATCTGATACGAAAAAAGCAAAATCATAATCTTGAAACTTATCTTTTTTTATATTTTCATTAGTTCTTGAACCCTCGAGAGCAATAATTTTTACATTGCTTCGTTGATAAGCAAATTCAGAAACTAAATTTAAAATTTCTTTTTCAGTCCTCATTGTTTTTTCACTCCCAAAATCTAAATTCACGCTGCCAAAAATCAATCTGCTTTTGCAATTGTTTTTCGTTTTCTCGTAAAGTCAATTTCATTATTTCAGTTAAATCAATTGGAGATATTTCTTTGATTATTTTTTTATATTTATATTTAGTTCTCTTATTCAATTCTCCCCATTTGCCTTCTTCATGAATTAACATGTAAACCATTGCTTGTTCATTTAATTTTTCTGGCGAAGTCCAATCTGGTTTCAAGATATGTAAATCATTAAAACAATCATTCCAATAATCCACCATATCTCTTTTAAGTTCAATTTCTACACGCCATAAGTGTTCAGACATAACTTCAACATCTGCATTGTCTTTACGTTCTTGCTTTTTATTGTAAATTCTAATAAATCTATTGCTATCTCTCACACCAAAATACTTTGTTTCTGGTTTACCATTGCGACCGTAAAAAATAGTTTTCTTAACTGCTTTATCAGTCATTGCATAGTAATCACTCAAATCATCTTCAAAATCAAAAGCTAAATCTAATCTTGTAAAACCGTCATCTTCCATGTAGTCGATGATGTTCTGTTTTAACCAAATCATTTCTTCATGTGTAAGTTTATTTGGATTAAATTCAACACGCATATTACGTCTGTCCCAAGTATCTGCTTTCACTTTGTCATATTCGATATAAACTTTTTCTTGCAGTGCTTTAGCTGTGAACTACCCACCACTTAACTTCGTTTGAAGTGGGGGCTTCTCGCTTCCACGAACATAGCTTGCAAGCAAGTCTTATGTGTTCTCCACGAGCGTGAATTCGGGGCATTCCAACCCTACTGATACGCAATGTTTTTAGTACCTTGGATATTTTACGCATACGAGGGGCTTGGTTTTCGCTCTTATTTCCGTATGCAACTCCATATATCCAGTTGTCAAAGAACATTATGTCTATATTTTACCAAATTCTTTGGCTAAAGCCAACCGAAATTCATCTCCCACCTACTCATTGGTGCTATTCGCACCTTCACACTCCTTGAGGATTGGAGACTTCTTTCGGAAAGTCGTTAAATTTCGTTTGTAGTATATCCCAAAGTCTTATTTGAGGTTCAATACTCATAAATGACGATAGCTTTTGAGCGTTGTCACGACTGAGATTTCCAACTATTGTCATAGCGTCAAAACTTAATTTAGGATTTTGTGGGTGCACAGAATGCACTCCTAACCGGCTATTAGAGACGGCCGGTTTTTTTAGTGAGATTTCTGCAGCTAATTTTTCATCAATTTTCTTCATTTTTTATCGCTCCTAAAATAATTTTTGGAACGAAAAAAGGACGAGTGGAATTGCAAAATAAATTTTGCCTGTATCCATTCGTCCAATTTGTTTTGTATTCAAAATCAAAACTTGATATACTATGTCTGAATGAATAACAACCCTTATTTGTTATTCCACTAAGCAGGGACTCGCCAAAGTCGCCTGCTTTTCGTTTGTCTTTTTTCGTTATCCTAATTTTAAAACTAAATATTATTTAAATCAAATAAATTCCAAAGGGGCTAAAAGCGCCCCTTTAAAACCCCTTGCCTCTGAAAAGTTTTGTGTTTCCTTTTCGTCGTTCAGCAAAGCTAATTTACTCAAAAAAATATCTCAAGGATAAATGCACTCACTGCGTTCGCCCTTGAGATATTTTATTTCGCAAATTTTAACGCATTTGCCGACGAAAAGATAAAACACATAAAAATATACGCAGATATATTTAAAACAGCTTAAAACGCAAATATGAGCTTCTAACAGCTATTCAAATTTAACTTTCAAAGTAAGCCACTGCACATAACATTAAAGTTGCAATTAATAATAAAGGCTCCATCATATCCCTCCCAAAAATAAAATTCAGTTTCTTAAATTATAACAAATCTAATAACTTAAAAATAAAACTTATGTAACAGCAAGCACAGTCAAGGTATACACCTTTGACAAAAAATAGCACATTCTCTATCGAAAATTTTTGCTTATTTTTTAAATTATTTTGGGAAATTTTCCCAATCCCTTTTTCTAACTCAAAAAATATAATCACTCAAAATTTAAAAGGGCGCACTTATACATCATTTTAAAAAATTGATGTAACGTGCTAAGTTCAAAATAAAGGGCGCACTTATACACGATTTTCAATCTTGTATATTTCTAACGAAAAGCGTGCGCCAAAAAACCCCCTTCGTCAATTTTGACAGGGGGCTTTTTGATGTAAAAATTTCTATCGAAATTTAAAAATTCGTTTCACTCATGTTATAAAGACTTAAAATAAAATAACTCTTTAAAATCTTTTGCTAGTTGTTCTTCAATATTTTTTATTCGGTGCATCTTCCAAGTAAAGTATAACACACTATACTTTATATTCATAAAGTGTGTGCTCTGCGAGGCTGTCGGCAGTGCCGACCAAAACCATAAAACCTTTAAGACCTTTCTTTTTTTTACGAGAAAAAAGAAACAAAAAAACCTGCCCTCTGCCACCTCAGCAAAGGGGGGTTTTGCTCTCGTGCTCGTTTAAAAATCAGCAAGGGACAGGTAGTATTTTTTGAGAAGATCACTCAAAAAATCTCCACCTTTAAACCCTTGCCAATTTTTATTTTGTCCGTTTTGTCTAGCTTACCGAAAGCCAGACTCAGCAAGAATAAAATTTTTATTGTCTTTCGGTTTTCTAGTGTAACGGACAAAACCACTCAAAATAAAAAAGATACAAGAGAGGTCTCTCGTATCTTTTATTCAGCAATCGCGCCCTTTAATGGAACAAAAAGATTTGAATTCCTGTTATAAAAAAAGGATCAATTTTGAACTCTCTCCCAAAGTTGATCCCTTAACGATTTAGAAATCCCTTTGAGAATGTTTATATACATTCAAGGTAACCAGCCAACTAATGACAATGATTCCTGAAAAAAGTAATAACAAATTACTATACAGATAAGTTGACTGATCAACTTCCATAGGTAACAACCTTTGATCAAGTAAGGGTATGGATAATAAACCACCTACAATTGCAATACCTGTTCCCTCTGATAAAAAGCTGGTAAAATTAAGCAAACTCATTCCGGCACCAGCTTCCTTTTGTTTCAAACTACTTGAAACAATTGTAGATATAACTGTTTTGGTGAATGACAGCCCACCAAAAACAAAAACTAATATAATTGTCAGTAACCATGGTGTTACTTCTAAAAAAAAGGCAGCAATTAAAAAGCTAACAGAAAGAAATGTAACTCCGATGTTTAACACGTATAAAGGACCTCTTCTATCAACAAGTATCCCACCAATGTAGCCGAAAATAATGACACTCATTGTTCCAGGGAAAATAATTACACTTCCGATTTCGGCAGTACTTAGCTGGTGAACATCTTTCATCATATAAGGAACCATAGAGACAAACCCTGCTACTGTTCCAAATATAATTCCCCCACAAAGAACTCCAATCATAAAAGGTATATTTTTCCCTAATCCGGGATCAACAAAAGGATCTGTTACTTTCCTGATATGTTTTACAAATATCAGGAATGACAGCACGCTAACGATAAGAAAAGAAATGCTATATGATGTTGTAAACAACATAAAAAATACAATGCCTACAGACATTAGTATAATTCCTTTGATATCAAAATGACCTTTTATCCTTACTTCTTTCTTTAATAATTTCATAAGAAACGGAACAGTGATAATTGTTATCATAGGAATGAGTAGAAGATAGGACCAATGAATATAATGGGCTATCATTCCACCAATCGCTGGACCGACTCCTTCTCCCATGGCTACTATCGATCCAATAAGACCAAATGCTTTACCCCTATTTTCCTTTGGAATATAGCGCGCAACTACAACCATTACGAGTGCTGGAAATGCAGCTGCACCAGCCCCTTGAATAAAACGAGCCATAATAAGTAAGGAAAAGAAAGAATGGCCAACAAACCCAATTACCGACCCGAAACAATTTATTATAATTCCAAATAGGAGTAACCTTTTGATGCCTAATTGATCAGATAGCTTTCCATATACAGCTGTTCCAATGGAAAAGGTTAACATAAAGGCTGTGTTCACCCAGTTTGTACTCGCAGGTGGTTTATTAAAATCATTTGCAATATCAGGTAATGAGACGTTCAAAACCATTTCATTTAATACGCTAAAAAAAGATAAAATGCAAAGCCAAATTAAAATTTGGTTGTGTCGTAAATTCGATTGTGAATAGGATGTATTCACATTTCACCCTCCAATAATGAGGGCAGACGTAGTTTATAGGGTTAATGATACGCTTCCCTCTTTTAATTGAACCCTGTTACATTCATTACACTTCATAATTAATTCCTCCTAAACTTGATTAAAACATTTTACCACATATAAACTAAGTTGTGAACTACCCACCACTTATTGACCTTGCGGTCTAATTGAAGTGGGGGCTTCTCGACTTATCGTTGCTTTTACTAGCCAACGAAAACTGACCGAGCTAACCCTCTTGTTCCAAGAGTTTTTGTTTCTATGCTAATGCCAATAGGCGAATGCCTTCATTT
>NZ_QAFW01000072.1 GCF_003057615.1 Metalysinibacillus jejuensis | reverse complement strand
GATTCCATTCCACTAAAGAAATGTTGTATTTACTTCCAATCTTAATGAACATTTCTTTTGCAAAATCAGATAATTCATTGTCAAAAACTTGTATCCGATATTTCACAACCAGTACAAGATGATAATGCATTAAGAATACTGAATGATTATTACTATCTAATTTCATTGTGATATCAATCCTTTGTTACATCTAAGACTGATTATATTATAAGCTTTGGCTAAAGCCAACCGAAATTCATCTCTCACCTACTCATTGGTGCTATTCGCACCTTCACATTCCTTGAGGATGGGAGACTTCTTTCGGAAAGACGTTAAAAATGGTCGCCTGTGCCACTAAGCCAACGTCGCCGTAGCCCGCTTGTACCGCGTGAAACGTGCGCATTTTGTCTTGTTCAAGCACTTTCATTTCCACCGCTAAATTGGCGTCGGTGTAATAGTCCACTTCCACTTCGCGTACGAACGCTTTCTTTTCTTCCCAGTCCAGCAGCTCCACTTGGTACTGCACGCCTTGATGCAAATAAATGGCCTCTTCATGAAGGAGTGTCATCGCACTATGGCGGTCCATTTCACCGATGACGCGCGCGCTGCCTGTTACCGACTGGTCAATGATGACGACGTTTTCCTGTGCGGCTGCACGCAAGCTAATCGTTTGTGCGGGGAAGCGGTCGCTCATCCAGTACCACTGCTCACTCGTTTTAACGAGCACGCCTTCTTCTGCTAAATACGCAAGCAGTTCTTGCACGTCATACTCGCCGTAGCTATCGTCAGTCGAAAACGGCAACTCAAACGCTGCGCATTTTAAATGGTCCATTAAAATCATCATATTTTCGGGATAAATGAGCGCTTCTTCTGGCGACTGCCCGAGTAAAAAATCGGGATGCGCCATAATGTATTGATCAAGTGCGGTTGACTGCGCTACGTAAACGATTAACGCATCGTCTTGCCTGCGCCCTGCACGCCCCGCTTGTTGCCACGCACTCGCCACTGTCCCTGGGTAGCCCGTCATAATGCAAGCTTGCAGCTGCCCGATATCAATACCAAGCTCAAGCGCATTGGTACTCACTACCGTACGAATGCGCCCTTCTCGCAAGCCGCGCTCAATTTGACGGCGCTCCGTCGGCAAATAGCCACCGCGGTAGCCCATGACAGAATCGTCGTTCACTTTATGTTTCGTGAGCGCTTGTAAATACGTCACGATGCGCTCGACAGTGACGCGACTGCGCGCAAAAACAATGGTCTGAATGCCTGCTTTGTACAACTCTTTCGCCAGGTCACTCACTTCAAGCACCGCACTTTTGCGCACGCCAAATACCGGATTGGTAATCGGCGGGTTGTAAAAGACAAACGTCTTTTTGCCAACAGGCGCACCAGACGTAGCAATAATTTCATGCGGCGTATTCGTTAAACGCTCCGCTAATTCTTTCGGGTTTTGAATGGTCGCCGACGTGCAAATAATTGTAGGGTTCGCGCCGTAAAACGCACAGATGCGCTGCAAACGACGCAACACATGCGCCACGTGACTACCAAACACCCCTTTATACGTATGAAGCTCATCAATGACGATAAACTTTAAGTTTTCAAAAAGTGCCACCCATTTCGTATGATGCGGCAAAATACCCGCGTGCAACATATCAGGGTTCGTCATGACAATATGCCCGGCTTTACGCACTTTTTGGCGCAGCGTCGGGGCGGTATCGCCGTCATACGTATACGTTAAAATGGGCGCTTCGGTCGCTTCAATAAGGGCGGTAAGGTCCGTTAACTGATCTTGCGCGAGCGCCTTAGTCGGAAATAAGTATAGCGCGCGGGCACTGTCATCATGCAAAATCGTCTGTAAAACAGGTAAATGATAACAGTACGACTTGCCAGAAGCGGTCGGCGTAATGGCGGTGAATGACGTACCTGTCATCGCTAGATCAAATGCGCGGCGCTGATGCGAGTACAGCTTGTCGATGCCGCGTGCATGGAGCGCTTGCACGAGCGAAGGGTGCATCGCTTCAGGGAATGCGTCGTAGCGCGCGGGCTTTTCAGGTAGCGTTTTAATGTGGCGAATCGTATCGTGATGCGTTTGTTGCCACGCTTCTAGTAGCGCCGCAATCGTTTGTTTTTGCATAAGCCGCTCCTTTCTATAAGTGTTTGCGGAAGTTATTTAACGTATAACGAGCCGCAATAACCGTATCGGTAAAGCGCTTTTTACTCGTTTCTTTATAAAAAGATTGCACAATGACTTGATTTAATTGCTCACGTGCCGATGCAATTTGTACAGCGTGCACATATTTTTGTGGGTGCGCAGTGAGCCATGCGACAGCCTCGTCTGCCCACGCATCAACTTTAGGTTGCCAGTAATCCGCATACGGCTTAACGTCTTCAAAAAAATCGGGTGATTGATCCATCTCGCGCATCGTCGTAAAACGCGTTAAACACGTTTCGCATAGGTCGATAAGCGCGGTCGTTTGTTGTTGTAATTGCAATTTGTCACACCTTCCTTTTTGTTATCATATATCGAACGTATATTCTTTACAACCGCTATACTTTTTGTTACGATTTTTCGATGAAATGCGCTATGCTAGCACTATAAGGAGATGAGTTAATGATCCGTTATCCGAACGGCAAACCTTTTCGCAAAGCCGAAACAACAGCGCCCGCCGCACAAAAGATGTCGTATGGCAACCGCGGACAATCGCTAGAGGATGACCTCAACGAAACGAATCGCTACTACCTCGCACACGACATCGCGATCATTCACAAAAAGCCTGTGCCCGTCCAAATCGTTAAAGTCGACTATCCCGCGCGTAGTGCCGCGGTCATAAGAGAAGCGTATTTTCGCACGCCGTCGACAACCGACTACAACGGCGTTTGGCAAGGCAAGGCTATTGATTTTGAAGCAAAGGAAACGAAAAATAAAACGTCCTTTCCACTAAGCAACATTCACGAGCATCAGATGCAACATATGGCGGCTGTCGCACGTCACGGAGGTATCGTCTTTTTTATCATCCGCTTTTCCATATTAGCGCGCACGTATTTTATGCCGTATGAGGCGGTCGTGCCCTACTGGGAAGCGATGCAAAAAGGCGGTCGCAAATCCATTCCGCTTCGTCAATTTGAGACGAGCGGCACATTACTACCCGCTGGCTATATGCCACGCATCGACTACGTCGCCTGTTTACGTAGTCTAGAAAGTGAGGAGACACGACATGACTGAACAAAAACGGTCACGTGCAGATGCACACAAACGAAAACGAACAAAAAACGAAAAACCGCCAACTGCGCGTAAAGGGCTCTTTAAAAAAATTTTCCTATCCTTAGTAGCGCTAGGCGTCGTCATGCTGCTAGCGGGCGTTGGGCTTTTTGCGTATTACGTAAGCTCTGCCCCGAAGCTTGACGAAAATTTATTAAAAGACCCATTGTCGTCGGTATTTCATGATAAAAACGGCGATGTCTTTGCGACGATCGGTGCCGAAAACCGTGAGTATATTAAATATGAAGACATCCCGCAAGAAATGGTCGATGCCATTATCGCGACAGAAGACGTGCGTTTCTTTGAACATAGCGGCATGGACTTTTACCGCTTAGGTGGCGCCATTTTAGCCAACTTTACGCGCGGCTTCGGGGCAGAAGGTGCGAGTACCATCACCCAACAAGTCGTCAAAAACTCATTTTTACAAAACGAGAAAAAATTAAAGCGTAAAGCGCAAGAAGCATGGCTTGCCTTTCAATTAGAGCGCGCTTACTCCAAAGAGGAAATCTTTGAGATGTACTTTAATAAAGTGTTAATGTCAGGTCGCATTTACGGCTTTGGCACAGGCGCAAAATATTTTTACAATAAACAGTTAAGCGAACTCACTTTGCCAGAGCGCGCCTTACTTGCGGGGATGCCACAAGCACCAAATGGCTACAACCCGCTGAAGTTTCCTGAGGATGCTAAATTCCGCCGCGATATCGTGCTTAGCTTAATGGCACAGCACGGTAAAATTACAGAGGCACAAATGAAAGAAGCGCAGCAAGCAAGCATTACAGAAGGCTTAACGACCGAAGAGCAACGCCTCGCTGTTGTCGGCTCAAAATACGATGCCTTCCTTGATGTAGTCATTAGCGAGCTAGAAGAAAACGGCGAAGGCACAGCACTTGCTGAAGGCATTACCGTTTATACAACGCTTGATCCAAACGCCCAGCAACAAGTTGAGCGCGTACTTAATACAGACGAGCTATTCCCTACGGAAAAAATCCAATCAGGTTTAACCGTAGTAGATACGACAACAGGTGCCATCCAAGCGATTGGTGGCGGACGTCATTACGGCGCAGAGCGCGGCTTTAACTACGCAACGGACTCCATTCAACAACCAGGGTCAACGATGAAGCCACTGACGGTTTACGGCCCAGCTATTGAATATAAAAACTGGTCAACCGGTCACGCACTCGTCGACGAACCAACGACGTATAGTGGCGGCATGAGCGTCAACAACGTAGATATGAGCTACCTCGGCACGTTAACGATGCGTCAAGCGCTTTATATGTCGCGTAATACGACAGCGGTTAAAGCGTTCCAACAAGTAGGGGCTGATAATTCCCTTAACTTTATTAAAGGGCTTGGCATCACGCCAAAAGATAATCATTTAGTGGAGTCAGATGCCCTAGGTGGCGGTATGGCCAACGTTTCTACTACACAATTAGCAGGCGCTTATGCCGCATTTGGTAACGAAGGGGTATACCATAAACCGTATGCCATCGAAAAAATCGTCTACCGCGACGGCGTAACCGAAAAATCGTTTAAGCCAAAATCCAACGTTGCGATGAGCGACTACACTGCTTATATGGTAACGGATATGCTGCGCGATGTAGTTAACGGTACACCAGGTGCATCAGGTGCACTCGCTAACGTACCGGGCATTGATGTTGCAGGTAAAACAGGTACGACTAACTACTCTGACGATGAGCTGCGCAGTTACGGCTTACGTAGCGACGCTGTACCTGAAACGTGGTTTGCGGGCTATACGACGCAGTACGCCATTGCAATTTGGAGCGGTTACGAAAAACGTTCGGACGCAATGACAAGCTGGGAAGAACGTAACTTACCACAAGTGTTATTTAGCGAAATTATGGGTAGCATTTCCGATAACCCGAGCCGCTTCACGAAGCCAAGCTCTGTTGTCGAAGCTACCATCGAAGTTGGCACTAACCCTGTGCAGTTAGCGAGCGCGGGCACACCAGCTGATAAGCGTCGCACCGAGCTATTTGTCAGCGGCACAGAGCCAACGCAAGTATCAACGAATTACGAAGAAAAAGAGGAAGCGTTAGAAGCACCGAGCGTTTCGGCAACATTAGAAGAGACACAGCTCGCAATTAGCTGGACGCATAGCAGTAAAGACGCAAGCTTTGAAGTCGCGGTTGACGGCATGAACGTTACGACGACAAAAGATAACAGCTTTACAACGACAGTATCTGGTACAGCTGACAGCTATACGGTAACGGTTGTCGCAATTGTGGATGGCAAGCGAAGCCCAGCTGGTTCGGTTACGGTAACGGTAACGACAGCAGAGCCTGAAACGCCAGAAGTCGAAGAACCAACAACACCTGAACCTGAGGAGCAACCAGAAACACCAGAGGAACCGACAAAGCCTGAGGACAACGGTAACACCGAACAACCACCAGACAATAACGGCAACAATGGCAATGCGGGTAACGGTAATGGCAACGCCCCTGCACCAGGTGGCAATAATGGCGGTACGACACCACCTGCCACACCGACACCACCAAAACAACCAGAGGCGCAGCAAACACCGCCAGCACCTCCGACACAATCCTAACGAAAGTCCCAAATGTGCACCTCACATTTGGGATTTTTTTGCATAATGCTAATAATTAAACACTCGCTTCCCCCTGTCGATAATAGTTAAGACGAGGAGGCAACATATGCGTAACTGGAAATCGATTACAATTATTTTTGCATTTATTCTTATTTTATTTAGCGCACGTCTCGCATGGAATGCCTATTTCAGTCCAAGCGAACAACCTTACCCCATCGACGGCGAACTGGATTTACGCGACATTCCCTTCGATGATCAGCGTAAAGTGACGCTTGACGGAGAGTGGGACATTGCCCCGCTACAAACGACGGTGCTGCCGCTAACCATTCAGCCGCTCGTCGAAAACGCCATTCGCCACGGGGTTGCCAAACAAGCAAAAGGTACCCTTACCATTCGCGTGAGCCCTGAAGGCGTCGTAACGGTGAAAGATGACGGCATCGGTATGGCCCAGCAGTTTGCCGATACGCTGTTGACGCGCAACTTCTCTAAAGAGACGGGCATTGGCATTCGCAATACCCATTTGCGTCTTAAAAAACAATACGGAAGCGGCCTATCCGTTAAAACGGCACCAGGCGAAGGCACCGCCTTTAGCTTTACGCTACCGCTTACTTAACCGACAACATCCCCTATTTACGGGGGGTGTTGTTTTTTTGTAGCTAAGCGCGCGTGCGACAGATGTATAAATTAGGATGAAATTCCATATAGACAAGGCTATAATTGTAGAGGATAGGAGGTTTTGACATGACGATTTTTAGCAATAACGTGAAAACAAAAAAACAGCTTAGCAAAAAAGGGGCATTAGGCGCGCTTTCTGCTCCTGCACCCGTGAGCACGCATAAACGCGAGCCTGTACATGTCGCGATGTTTAGTGGCGGGGCGGCTTCTGCTTATGTAGCGTATTATATCGTTCAAAAATACGGTAAAGAAAACTGTATTTTATTTTTTACAGACACCTTATGGGAAGATGCGGACAACTACCGCTTTATGGAGGAAGTAGCGGAGTATATCGGCTTGCCGATTACATATCGCATTGACGGGCGCACACCAGAGGAAGTCTTTTTTGAACAAAAGTTTTTAGGTAACTCGCGCATGGCAAAATGTTCTGAAGAACTCAAAGTACGCCAAACGCTTATCTTTTTAGAAGAGCTACGCGATGACGAACTGCGCGAGCCTATTTTGTACTTTGGCATTGGTGGACACGAGGCACACCGAGCGGTCAACTTAAAAAACTTTTATGAGCATAACCCGATCGAGCCGATTGAAACCCGCTTCCCGATGCTCGAAACCTTTACCGAAGACCTTGACGCAAAAGCGATCATTCGCGATGAGTGGCGCATTGCGTTACCGCGCATGTATGGGCTTGGCTTCTCACACGCCAACTGTTCAGGACGCTGCGTACGCGGAGGGCTCGGTCACTACGCCTTACTTTACAAAGTTTGGCCCGAGCAATACGCCGAACAAGAAGCGATGGAAGAACGCTTCCGCACGAAATTTAACGACTTTCCGAAAGAAGTCTCCCAACCTCAAGGAGTGTGAAGGTGCGAATAGCACCAATGAGTAGGTGGGAGATGAATTTCGGTTGGCTTTAGCCAAAGAATTTGGTAAAATATAGACATAA
>NZ_QAFW01000071.1 GCF_003057615.1 Metalysinibacillus jejuensis | reverse complement strand
AAATCGCAATAAAAAAACACATACATTTACGTGTGTCAACTGCTCTTATCAATCGAATGACGACCGCATCGGGGCAATGAATCTGTATCGAAAAGGAATGGCATACATTTCAGATACAGTTACGGTTGAGGTATAGCCTTTTCCGTAGGGGCGAAGTCAACCGTCCTCATATACCACCACGCTAAGATAGGAGGTCTGTAAGACCGTTTGCACTATTGGGTAGGTATAAGTGTAAAGGTTGCTTGCGAAGTAAGTAACCCGCCTTTTCAGGTGACACAAGCCCCCACTTCAAAACGCTTTAGCGTTTAAGCGGGGGTAGTTGACTATACATGACCAAGCTACGTTCGTAAAAATAACAAAAAACCGACTTTTCGCTTTGATTACTAGCGTAAAGTCGGTTATTCGTTATTAAAGACTTGTGAAGAAGCCTTCTGGGTAGTTGTTTGTATCATGTCGACGCTCTTGCGTTGTCTCCTCCTCCCTTAATTCTATGTGCTGGTCAACCAAGTAAGTTTCTAGTAACGATTGTAAAACACTCATGGCATCGTTCCCTTCGTTTTCATTTATCAGTATTTTCTGATTAATTAAATAATAGCATACACTTTTTATTTTGGCAATAAAAAAATCTGAGGATTTTAAAAACCCTCAGATTAGTTATTATGCAGTGGCTTGTTGACGCTCAGCCTTCGTACCACCGTTTTTATTTTTTGTTGTAATTTGAATAATAACTAGTGCCAAGAACAGACCAATACCAACAAAGTCCGTAATACGTTCTGGCATAATTAGCATCAATCCTGTAGCAATTGCTGGGATACGCTCGAACCAGTACATCTTGCGATACCAGAAACCAATAATACCCGCGCCAATTGCTAACATACCTGTAACAGCTGTAATAACTACCCATAACGTACTGTACCAAGTCGTATCAATCATTAACAGCTCTGGTGAGAATACAATCATATACGGGATGATGAAGGCTGCAATGGCAAGCTTCGCGGAGTTAAAGCCCGTTTTAATTGGGTCACCGCCAGAAATCCCCGATGCAGCAAAGGCTGCAAGCGCCACAGGTGGCGTAATATCGGCAATAATACCAAAGTAAAATACAAAGAAATGTGCTGCTAATAAAATGGTTAATGGCACAGCTGCGCTTGGCACATCAGGCGCCATTAGCGCAATAATTGCTGGTGCTGCAATCGTCGATGTAATAACATAGTTCGCCGTTGTCGGTGCGCCCATACCTAAAATAAGTGAGGCGATCATTACGAAGAATAATGTTAATAAAATACTACCACCTGCAAGCGCCACAAGGCTGTTTGCTAAGCTTAGACCTAGACCTGTTTTAACAACAACACCTACGATGATACCAGCAGCTGCTGTCGCCGCAACTACACCAAGTGCTGTACGTGCACCATCTACTAAAGCATCAACAAAGTCTTTTGGCTTCATGCGTGTTTCTTTATCAAAGAATGATACAAAAATTGAAATTAAAATACCATATAGCGCAGCATGCATAACGGGTACACCAATTAACATTAATACTACGATTGATACAATTGGTAATAATAAATAAATCTTTTTAAACACTTCGCGACGGTTTGGCATTTGCTCATCTGTTAAACCTTCTAATCCAACACGCTTTGCTTCAAAGTGTGTCATAATCCAAATACCTGTGAAATACAATAGTGCAGGGATTGCCGCTGCTTTAGCGATATCCCAGTACGTAATACCACGACCAATAAACTCTACCATTAGGAAGGCCGCTGCCCCCATAATTGGTGGCATTAATTGACCACCAGTAGAAGCTGCTGCCTCTACCGCACCCGCAAACTCTTTACGGTAGCCGAGCTTTTTCATCATTGGGATAGTATAAGAGCCTGATGTTACTACGTTTGCTACTGAACTCCCTGAAATTGTACCTTGTAAAGCACTTGAGAATACAGCTACTTTTGCAGGGCCGCCTACAAGCTTACCTGCTAACGCTACAGCTAAATCATTAAAATATTGCCCTACGCCTGTTTTAACAAGGAAGGCACCGAATAATAAGAATACGAAGATGAATGTAGCAGATACACTAATTGGCGTACCTAAAATACCATCCGTCGTATAAAACATTAAGTTAACAATACTTTCGATATCTTGACCACGGTGTGCCATGAAATCCGGGAAGTATGGACCGAAGTACGCATACAGTAAAAATGCTCCCGCAATAATTGTAATCGGTAACCCTACTGCACGGCGGGCCGCTTCAAGCACCAAGAAAATCGCAATCAAGCCAATATAAAAGTCCATGCTTGATAATGATCCAAAACTACGCACAAGCTCATTGTAATTTATCGTCCAATACGCGCCAACTGCTACAGCTAGCAAAGCTAGTACATAATCATAAATCGCAATTTTGTCTTTACGTCCACCCTTGCGTGCAGGGAACAATAAGAAAATAAAAGTTAAACCGAAGCCTAAGTGAATCGTACGCTGAATTTGTGCAGGAAACTGTCCAAAAATAGCTGTGTACAATTGAAATAACGAGAAGGCAAGTAGCCCAAAGAAAATAACATGCTTCATAAAACCCGATAATACACGTGTATTAGATTCAATATCATATTTTTCTAAAATGGCTTGCTGTTCTTCTGCCGAGATTTGCTCAAACTCATCAACTTGTGGGTTATTTTTTTCCTTTGTCATAATAGTTTAGCTCCCTTCCATAATTGGAATAATGAAACGCGTTGCACTTTACATAAATACGCATGACCTCGCGTTAAATTGTCTTTTAATTGGTATTCTTTATTGTCATAACCTAAGGCAAGATCCATATCAATATCACCAATATGCATCACGAACTCAGGTAATGTTGTTTTTTGTTCAAAATATAAATGATACTTGCCATCTTTACGTGTTAAACGTTGCCCTTCCTCTGCATAGCCAGGTAAGCCAATAGCTAGGCTTTCGTAAACCATTTCAAGCATTTGCATCGAGAGGTCTTCTGTTACTTTGTAATATTCAAGCACATCTGTTTTATGAATGGAGTGCGTGTATCGTAGTAAAAACGCATCGCTACCATCCAGCACGACATAATGTAGGCGTGGGCTTTCGACATGTGTTTCTGTAAACGAGATTACCTTTTGAAAAGGAAGAAATATCGCTACACCGATTACTGCGGCCAGTAGAAGTACAATTATTTTTCGCATCGTATTTCCTCCAACTCAAAAGCTATTTAGCAAAACGTTGCTAAAAAATACATATAAAAAAGGAGCTCGAAGCTTGACGCAAACGAGCCCCTTCACGTATTTTATTTATTTACTTCGTCAAAGTATTTCTGTGCACCTGGGTGTACTGGAATACCGATACCTGTTAAACCGTTCTCTGCTTTGATGAATTCACCTTTAGCGTGAGAGATTTTTTCAGCATTATCGTAAATAGCTTTTGTCATGTTGTAAACAACGTCTTCTGGAAGATCGTTACGAACTGCAAGCATAGCGATTACAGATACTGTTTCGATATCTTCTTTAAGACCATACGTGCCTTCTTTAACTGTATCTTTTGCATAGTATGGGTATTTTTCGATTAACTCATCTGCTTTACCCTCGCCTACTGGCACGATGTAAACATCTGCAGTAGCGTTTAATGCTTCAACAGCACCAGTTGGTGTACCAGCTGTAATAAATGCTGCATCAATTTGACCTGATTGTAAGCCATCAACTGACTCACCGAAATCTAAGTTTTGTGCTTTAATATCATCCATTGTTAAACCGTGGATTTCTAGTAGTTGCTCAGCGTTTGCGTACGTACCAGAACCTGGTGCACCTACTGAAACTTTTTTACCTTTTAAATCCTCGTAAGATTTAATACCTGATTTACCGATTGTAACTAATTGAACTGTCTCTGGGTAAAGTGCACCTAGAGCTGAAATTGAATCTACTTTTTTGCCATCAAACATAAATTCGCCTTCAGTTGCATAGTAAGCGATATCTGTTTGTAAGAAACCGATTTGACCTTTGTCAGTATCTAAACCAGTTACGTTTGCTGCCGAAGCTTGTGAAACCTCAGCTGTTGTTTTAATCCCCGTACCCTCTGTAATTAAATCTGCAAATGTACCACCTAATGCGTAGTAAGTACCTTGCGTACCACCTGTTAATAAACTTAAGAATTTAATATCTTCAGTTTTAGCAGTTTCTCCCTCTTTGCTGTCTCCCTCGTCCTTAGCAGGCTCTTCTTTCTTGTCATTACCACAAGCCGCTAATACGAATACTGCTAATGCCGCAAGCATTAAAAGTAAACGGAATGATTTGTTTTTCATATATTATCCCCCTTATCTGTGAAACCGAATTCAACTTAAAGCTATCAAAAGCAAACTGTTATTGTCAACTCATTTTGACAAAAATTTTAGCAAATTTATAAATATGCTATGTTTGCATACTACTATAAGGGTAAGCGGTTTCATGTAAAAATGTTTAAATTAGATAAAAAATGCTTTTAATAGCATTTTCAAATCTTTTCAACAATTTATATCAATATAATATAAAAGTTAGACTTTTTCAACATTTTTTTAATATTTCTTTTGCATATATTTTGAATATTTTAAGGTTATGCATCACTCAACTACTTATTATATTCCCATACTTTTTTAGTGCTAAACTATTCTGACAATAATTATTTAATTTTGCTTATTTTTGACGATATAGCAAATAGGAGGCGATTACTATGGAAATCAACTCACTTATGTCAGCACAATTGCTAGAACTACAGCAAACCGTTCAAATGAGCGTAATGCAAAACGCTATGAATATGAACACTGCAGCTGCTGTGCAATTGTTAGAAGACATGCCTGAGCAAACGGTTGCTGCTCATCCTTATAAAGGCGGTACAATCGACATCTCAGTATAAGTAAAAGGAGCCTAAGCGCTAAATGCACTAGGCTCCTTTTATCATTGAATAAAAGCTATAATTTCCTCTACTAAATTAGGATGCAACGGTAAATCTTGAGCGGTATAAGTTTGTCGATTGCCCTCTAACTCTAGTGGCGCTTCTTTTAAAATATGGTTCATACCTTCAATAATAGCTAGTGTAGCTTCTGGTTGAGCTTGTTTTAACAACTCACTGTCTGTAATAGGCACTTGTAAATCTGTCGTGCCCCCTACAATAAGTATAGGCATCGTTAAATCAGCAATGGTCGTCTGTGGATTTAATTTCATCCATGAAGCCATATACGGTTGTAACGATGGTCGAAACAAACTTTGCAAAGGTTCACTTACAACCTCTACGCGTTGCCCTTGTTTAAGGTTGTCAATAATCACCTTTGCTTCCGCCATGACATCTGGTGCTAAGCGAGCTTGAAGCTGTTCGAGCAAAACTTCATCAATCGGTCGTCCTGCTCCTACTAAAGAAATCAAACGATCAATCGGTTGCTGTTGGGCAACGTTTAAAGCGATGAGAGAACCTTCGCTATGACCGATAAGATTTACTTCATTAAAGCGCTCATCTTTTCGAGCAGCTTCGACAATTGCTACTACATCATCAATGAAATCTACAAAAGTTGTACGCTCTTCAGCCTCTTGTAATACGTTATTTTCGCCAACTCCCCGCTTGTCAAAACGAATCGTTGCGATATGTTCTTCTGCTAATAGTTCAGCTAATTGTGAATAGCTATTATTTTCGGCTAGCCCTTCTAAATTACCATCTTTTGTAGTAGGGCCCACGCCACCTATAATAATATACAACGGCATTACAGGTAGCTGAGGACTTAATAACGTAGTTTTTAATTGCCCTCCTTTAACATCTACCGTAAATAACTCTTCTTTTTGTTCTACAACTAGCTCACCACGCACCAAAACAAATGGTAATGTTTGCTCACCAATTTGATAAGTACCTTCAAGACGGTTACCCTTCATACTGCCTTGAATATTGATTTCTTGACCATCTCGCATTACGGTTCCCTTCACTAGATTAGCCTCATAGGTAATTTGAGTGAAAATGGATTTCTGCTGTTCTTTTGTTGTCCATAAAATTTCTACGGTTTCTGGCGTTAAATATGCCTCAATTGGTACATCCTTGCCTTCTAGGCGCATTGTGCCATGCCAGTCACCGATAAATTCTTTTGTATAATCTTCTTTCATTGGCGGCTCGATTGGCTTTTGTGTACAGCCAACAAGCAATAATATTGCCATAATAACTACTACGTATTTTTTCATTGCGTTATAACTCCTTCGTTACCATAGCGTTGGTTTCACTACCATCAGCCATAGCATAATAAGCAGTAAGCCAATATAAAGCCATACGGCATGTGTTAATTTCTGTACAAACTGCTGTTGCTGATATGCAGGGGTTTGAAACGTTTTAATGGTCGGCTTAAATGCTCCAGCAAGGAAAAATACAGAGCCCACCATTACTGCGAGTGTAGCTACTGCCCAAGATGTGAGCCACGAAAAGCCACCTAACCAAATTAATAAAAAACCCGTAGGTACTACCACATGTCCTGCGTGTTTAACAACCGTGATAGCCGCTTGAAATGCGATAAGGTAAACTTGCATTTGTTCATCCGTCGCGGTTTTCATTTTCATTAATAAGGGAAGTAATACAAATAGAGGCCCTATTGATAATGCAGCGCTAAGGACGTGGGCAAAGAGTAAAAACAAATATGCCATTTATTTTGGTCCTTTCCCGATTTTCGATTTTCATTATACCATGCGGCAATGTTAATTTCGTATGAAGCTCGTATTATGTTGCTGTTAAGCTTGTCAAAAGGGGCACATTTAGCACATAACATCAGTTATGCTAATAGCAAAAGGAGGTTATCGTTATGGGCATTCATCACTTTTTCACCAGCCTAAACGATTTGGAACGTATTATTCGTTGTCCAGGGCGTTTTAAGTTTGAGGAGCACAATGTTGCAGCACATTCATGGAAAGTATCACAATACGCAATGTTTTTTGGTACGTTAGAAGAGATGGAGGGCGCGCATATTGATTGGAAAGCTTTATACGAAAAGACCATTAACCATGATTTCGCGGAAGTATTTATTGGTGATATTAAAACCCCCGTAAAACATGCTAGTCCAGAGTTAAAGCAAATGCTCGCACACGTTGAAGACAAAATGATGGAGAAATTTATTATTAAAGAAATCCCTAAGCGTTTTCAGTCTATCTTTTTTGATCGGATGAAAGAGGGTAAAGATGCTACTACTGAAGGTAAGCTACTAGAGTTCGCTGACAAGCTTGATCAATTTTATGAAGCCTTCGCTGAATTAAAACGCGGCAATAGTGATCCAGAGTTTGTTAGTATGTATGAAGTAGCGCTAAAAAAATTACTCGTTATAGACTTGCCAGCGAGCGTCAACTACTTCCGCAACACCATTTTACAAGATGCGATTGCAGAAGATACTCATATTAATATTCAACAACTAACTAAAGAAATTTTAGCGAGTGCGTAAGTTTTCGACTTTTATTACAGATTTTCCGAGCGAGAAAGCCCATTACTTTAGCTATGGGATGAAAGCGAGGTCAGTCAAGGGGTAGCTTTTGCTATCTCAATTGACTGAAAATAGGGTACACTTGCTCTATAGACAAGTAAAAGTCTCTAAAACATTCTCGTTCGTTGATAACTAGATATTGTATGAGGTTCGATAGCCAAATCCATGCTATCGGTAAAACAATATGTGTCGTCAAGCAAAA
>NZ_QAFW01000070.1 GCF_003057615.1 Metalysinibacillus jejuensis | reverse complement strand
TTTAAACGCCAGTTTATTTGTGATACCTTGCCGATTGAATGGCGGATTGGACTCAAAGAAATAGTCGAATTCCACCGCGAACTTTATCAAATAGATATTGGATGATTTTGGTTAATCAACACGTGTGTTATAATTTAGCTAGAGAGATATGGCTCTACAGGTAATGGTTGGATTGAAATGATTTCCTTCTCTTTTTTTATGTTCTCTGTAAGTTCCGCAATATACGTGCAGGTCGTTGGTGATAAAATGGTATCAAATGAAAATCCAAATTCAGAAAAACCTACGACAGATCCAGAGAGCCCAGTGCTACCTGAGCAACCAACTGTCTCTGTACCGAATGAAAATCCTAAAACAGACAATGAGCAACCAACAGTAACGCCTAACGAAGGCAACCCTGTAGGACAACCGACAGCTTCTGTACCAGCAAAAGAATTACCAAATGCAGGTGTTGAGCAAGTAGCACCAGCAGCGAAATTACCACAAACTGATGGTGAAAGCACAATCGCATTTATGCTGACAGGATTTATGTTAGTAGGTGCAAGTATTTTGTTATTCATGCGTCGCAAACAACTGCAATAAAAATAAAAACACCCTTTTCACTTTCGAAAGAATAGGCTATAGTAGGAGTAACTCCATACGACGCCACTTTCGTAGGAAAGGGTGTTTTTTCTATGCAAAAAATATGGCAGCAGTATGGCAAATATCTACTTATTGGCGGTGCACTTGTAATCGCACTGCTCCTTTATAGTTTACGAGCGCCACAAGAAGAGCCAGCGCTACTTGAACTTACCCCCACACCACTCGATACAGCTTCCGCTGAACTCGCACCAACCTTACCTGAATCAACTTTACCCGAACCCGTTAGCACGACCGTATTAGTAGACGTAAAAGGCGCTGTTAAGCATCCAGGCGTTTATCCTTTAACGACCGAAGAACGCATTATTGATGCCATTACAATGGCAGGAGGCGTTACGGAGAAGGCCGACACAAAAACGATGAATTATGCGCAAAAACTCCAAGATGAAATGATTATTTATATACCAGAACAAGGTGAAGAAGTCCCAGTTACAATAGCTCCAACTACGCCTACTACTTCGGCACAAACTGCAACTACCTCTGCACCAACGACAAACACCGTGAATATTAATCTAGCTGATGAAGCAGCGTTAATGACCATTCCAGGCATTGGGCCTGCAAAAGCAAAAAGCATTATCCAGTACCGCACTGATCAAGGGCAATTTACGAAAATAGAAGATATTAAAAACATTAGTGGCATAGGCGATAAAACATTTGAAAAATTGAAGGATTTTATTAGCGTAAATTAGTGCTACACTTAATAACAGAACGAAGGAGGTATTCGTATGGAGCGAATTACTTGGAATCAATTTTTTATGGCGCAGTGTCATTTACTCGCCCTGCGCAGTACGTGTACACGCTTAGCTGTAGGCGCTACTATCGTGCGCGATAAACGCATTATTGCAGGTGGCTATAACGGCTCAATAGCGGGCGATGAACATTGTATTGATCACGGCTGTTACGTCGTAGACAATCATTGTGTGCGTACGGTACACGCCGAAATGAACGCCTTATTGCAGTGTTCAAAATATGGCACATCAACGCATGGTGCGGATCTTTACGTCACGCATTTTCCTTGCTTACCTTGTACAAAATCAATTATTCAAGCAGGGATTAAGACAGTGTACTATGCCACAGATTATAAAAATAATAGCTATGCGCTAACCCTTTTTGAAAAAGCAGGTGTTACTGTAGAGCATGTGCCGTTTGACGAACGTAAAGTAGATTTTTTACGTGATGAAAAGCTTGCTTTGTATTTTGAGATGTTACAAGAAATGCGTGAGGCAGGCGTAGATGAACAAAAAATACACACATTAGAAAAGCAGGTGACAGCGCTTATTGGTAAAGCATTTTAAATCCCACATGATAGTCATCGCACTCGCAGTACTCATAGCTGCGAGTGCCTTCCAACTTTCTTCTTTCCTCTTTCTTTTATTTATTCCTTATGTTGCATGGTTATTGTATAAACGTGTACCGGGGCCAATTTATTTAGCTATAGCGGTCGCAATTAGTATTCTCTTTTTACAAACGATGCCAAAACCCCTTCCTGCTACAACTCAACTTACCTTGCAAGATGTTAAAATTTCAGGCGCGACGCTCAGAGGATTTGCACTAGCCGAACGCCAACGCGTTTACTTCACGTACCGCTTTCAAAACGAGCAAGAAAAACAGCGCTATGAGGCAACTTCCCTCTATGGTTTACAACTGCAAACAGAAGCTACTTGGGCTACGCCAACGCGTCCAGCACACCGCTATGCTTTTTCGATGGCGTCGTATATTAAGAGTAAGGGTGCTGTTGGCATGCTTGAAGTAACAACTTTACGCGTAACAGGGCGTTCCACCAGTTTTGCTACACGCTTAGCAACACAGCGTTTTAACGTTGCCCGTCATATTGAAGCAACTTTCCCGAAAAGTTTACAGGCGGAGGCACAAGCGCTCTTAATCGGCTTACGTGATGATGTAGATGAAGAGTTGACGCGAGCGTATCAAATTTTAGGTATCACCCATTTATTTGCGATATCTGGCTTGCACGTAGGGTTGATGACTGCCATTTTATACTATGTGTTACTACGTCTCGGTGTGCGTCGTGAACATGCAACAGTATTGCTCATTATTGCCTTACCGCTCTATGCGATGTTAGCGGGGGGTGCGCCGTCTGTATGGCGTGCGGTCACTGTAACGGTTCTTGTGCTTGCCGTGCAACTAAAAAAGCGGCGTATAGCTGTTGATGATGCGCTTGCCTGTACCTTTATTTTCTTTGTGCTATGGCATCCGTATAGTATTTTTCAAGTAGGGCTTCAATTGTCATACGGCGCAACGATTAGCCTTATCTATGCACAGCGCTTAATGCAGTATTTTCCTAGTTATTTCGCGCAAGCTTTTCTAATTACGACCGTGACCCAACTTGCAGTATATCCACTCATTTTATATCATTTTTTTGAGGTATCTGTTTCTTCTTTACTGATGAATTTAGTTTTCGTACCTTTATTTTCAACTATTATTTTACCGACGACAATGGCTTTATTTGTTGTCACCTATATCGCGCCGCCTCTTGCCACACTACTGTTTACTGTCTACGAACCGCTGCGCACTTGGCTGACCGTCTTCATTCAGGCCCTTACGACCATACCTTGGCAACTTTGGACGCCAGGCCGCCCTGCGTGGTGGGGTATAGTGCTTGCCTATGTCGGTGTGTTTATGTTAGTAATTAGTATCGAAAACAAACGTCCTCGTCTAGGGTTACTGGCATTCGTGTGCTCGGTTTTGCCGCTTCACTTCAGCTATCTTGCTCAATCAGATGTCCGGGTTACATTTTTAGATGTCGGGCAGGGCGACAGCATCATTATAGAGCTACCTAGACGACGAGCGGTGTATGTGATCGATACAGGTGGGGTACTGCGTTTCAATAAGGAAGGTTGGCAGCAAGGAAAGCCGTATGAAGTAGGGCGACGTGTAGTCGTACCGTATTTAAAAGGTAAAGGGATTACGAAGGTTGATACGTTAATTTTAACGCATCCCGATGCTGATCATGTCGAAGGGGCAGAGGAAGTAATGCAAGAAATAACAGTGAAGGCGTTACACGTCACCCCTAATAGCTTTCAAAAAAGTGAGGTGATGCAAGCAATTGAACAGGAAGTAAACACACAAAAAATTCCGGTTTATGAAGTCATGCGGGGGCAAAGTTGGCAAAAAGCAGGGGTGCAGTTTATGTATGTGGCACCGTTTGAAGCGGGAGAGGGGAAAAATAACGATTCACTCGTAGTCGTTATGCAGTACGGTAAAATGCGTGCGCTCTTTACTGGTGATTTAGAAGCGGAAGGGGAGGCGCAACTACAAGATGCCATCTTACGTAATATAGCCCTATTAAAAGCGGGGCACCACGGTAGTAAAACGTCAAGCACCGAAGCATTTATTGCCCATACGAACCCGCAACTGACGATTTTTAGCGCAGGGCTTAACAATCGTTACGGGCACCCACATCCTGATGTGTTAGCGCGCTTTGCAGATAGAGCGACTTTAACGACAGCAGATGTCGGCACAATCGAGGTAGAGCTTAGTACTACAAATATGACGATAAAATGACAAAAAAGCATTTCATGAACGAAATGCTTTTTTGTCGAAGTTAAAATTAGTTCATAGCTACGTATTCGAAAATAATTGCAATGATGAACATTGTTGTAAAGAAACCGAATGATACTGCGAAACCTACGCCCGCATCAATGGCATCGTTACGTTTTGAGTTAATGTTTTCACCTTCAAATGGATTCATTGCTATCCCTCCAATTCTGTATCTTATTATAAAACATCGCCTATAAAAAAGCTATATCAAAAGGAAAACACAAAGAGGTGTGACAAAGCGATAGTAAATCAAGTATAATGTACTGATGTATAAGGAGAGTGAACGTAAGTGCTTACAAAAATTTGGCGCGATATTGATAATAAAAAACTACAGCCCGTATATTTACTCATCGGCGAAGAAGCCTATTTAATCGATGAGACGGTGCGAAAACTTAAACAGGCACTCGCGGCAGATGAAGAAGCTGAAGTTATGACGTACTCACTTGACGAAGTGCCAGTAGATGAAGTGTTGAATGAAGCGGATACCATTCCGTTTTTCACTGAAAAAAAACTAGTCATTGCTAAAAACGCCTCGCTGTTTAAAGCAAGCGAGCGAGATAAAGAAAAAATCACTCATGATATCAAGCGTTTTGAGCAATATATGAATAACCCCGCCCCATTTAGTATCGTCGTTTTTATCGCCCCTTACGAAAAGTTAGATGAACGTAAAAAGTTTACTAAAATTGCGAAAGCGAATGCTTGTGTCGTAGAAGCCGTAACACCAGAAGAACGTGATTTAGCGGTATGGATTACGTCACGCGTAGAGGCGCTCGGTAAATCGATCGATGAGGATGCGATAGGGGCATTGTTAAACCTTGTAGGGGCTAATATGCTGCAACTTAATTTAGAAATTGAGAAGCTAGCGCTTTATTTAGGTAGCGAACTTGAAATAACCGAGACGCTCGTCCATGAGCTAGTCGCTAAAACGTTAGAGCAAGATGCGTTTAAAATGGTAGATGCCTATTTTGCTAATGACGAAGCGACAGCGCTTGAAATTTACCATGATTTATTACTGCAAAAGCAGGAGCCGATTATGTTAGTGGGGTTACTTGCCTCTACAGTACGCTTAATGAACCATGCCTATTACTTACAGTCTAAAGGTTATAACCAACAGCAAATTGCTAAGCAACTAAAAGCGCATCCATACCGCATTAAAATGCTATTACAAAAGCGCAATCGCCCTACAGAAGAGCAACTGTTGCGTGCCCTTTATGCCTTATCTAAAGTGGATGAGGCGCTGAAAACGAGCAGTGGTAACCGTGAGCGCCCGCTCGAGTTATTTATTATGAAAGCAATGTGAGGCTGTCCTTAGGGCAGTCTTTTTTGTCGTTATACATAGAAAAAAGGTTACCTACACATGGTAGATAACCTTAGGAACAGCGATTAAGCTTGTTTTGTAAGACGAGACTTAAGACGAGCTGCTGCGTTTTTGTGGATAAGACCTTTTGAAGCGGCTTTATCTACTGATTTAGTAGCTGCTTTTAAAAGCTCTTGTGCGTTTTCGCTGTTTTCAGCGATAGCAACGCGTGCTTTTTTAACTGCTGTACGCATAGCTGATTTCACTTGAGTGTTCGCTGCGTTTGCTTTTTCGTTCGTTTTTACACGTTTGATAGCACCTTTAATGTTTGGCATGTATTTCACCTCCTAGATTAGATACGAGATGAGTATTTTCTCACGTTTTCGTGTCAATACAACAAAAATCATTTTAACAAACGCAACGTTAAAAAGCAATAGTTTCGCGCAAAGAATATTTACTTGACAGTAATTATAGCAACAAAATGCCTAATTTCCGCATCCTAGTAGGAGTTGTACATTGCCTAATATTCATAGTATAATTTAATATAGTTGAAATAGGAGTGAAGTACATGAACCGAGATGAAAGACAGAAAAGACAAGAAAATATTCGTAACTTCTCGATTATTGCCCATATTGACCACGGCAAATCGACGTTAGCTGACCGTATATTAGAACATACGCAGTCATTAACAAAGCGCGAAATGAAAACGCGTATGCTCGACTCAATGGATTTAGAACAAGAGCGTGGTATTACGATTAAATTAAATGCGGTCCAATTAAAATATTTAGCTAATGACGGCGAAATTTACACCATTCACTTAATTGACACACCAGGACACGTCGACTTTACGTATGAGGTATCACGTAGTTTAGCGGCATGTGAGGGTGCGATTTTAGTAGTAGACGCAGCGCAAGGTATCGAAGCGCAAACGTTAGCTAACGTATATTTAGCCTTAGATAATGACTTAGAGATTTTACCAGTCATTAATAAGATCGATTTACCAGCCGCTGATCCAGAACGCGTGCGTGAAGAAATCGAGGATGTGATCGGTTTAGATGCTTCAGAAGCCGTATTAGCTTCAGCGAAAGCCAACATCGGTATCGAAGAAATTTTAGAACAAATCGTAGCGAAAGTACCTGCGCCAGAAGGTGACCCTGAAGCACCGCTACAAGCTTTAATTTTTGACTCGGTATATGATGCTTACCGCGGTGTTATCGCATCAATTCGTATCGTACAAGGCCGTGTTAAAGCGGGCGACAAAATTCGCATGATGGCAACAGGTGCAGAGTTTGAAGTAATTGAAGTCGGCATTCACACGCCACACGTAACACCTGTAGAAGAATTAACGGTAGGCGACGTAGGTTATTTAACAGCTTCAATTAAAAATGTAGCGGATACGCGTGTAGGTGATACGATTACTTCTGTAGATAACCCTGCAACAGAAGCGTTACCAGGCTACCGTCGTTTAAATCCAATGGTATTCTGTGGTTTATACCCAATTGATACATCAAAATATAATGATTTACGTGAAGCGTTAGAAAAGTTAGAGCTAAATGACTCCGCGCTTGAATTCGAGCCAGAAACATCACAAGCATTAGGTTTTGGTTTCCGTTGTGGTTTCTTAGGGTTACTGCACATGGAAATTATTCAAGAACGTATTGAGCGTGAGTTTAAGATTGATTTAATTACAACTGCCCCTTCTGTAGTGTACAAAGTGCATATGACAGATGGCACAGAAATTTTAGTCGATAACCCAGCGATGATGCCAAATCCACAAAAAATTGATCACGTGGAAGAACCTTATGTAAAAGCTTCTGTTATGGTGCCAAATGATTATGTAGGGGCAGTAATGGAGCTTTGCCAAAAGAAACGCGGTAACTTCATTGACATGAACTACCTAGATACAACGCGTGTAGCGGTTAACTATGAGCTGCCATTATCAGAAATTGTTTATGATTTCTTTGACCACTTAAAATCAAATACGAAAGGTTATGCGTCATTTGACTATGAGCTAATTGGTTATAAAACGTCAAAACTTGTGAAGATGGATATTTTATTAAATAGCGAACAAGTCGATGCGTTAAGCTTTATCGTTCACCGTGACTTTGCGTATGAGCGTGGTAAAGTTATCGTAGAAAAACTAAAAGAGCTAATCCCTCGTCAACAATTTGAAGTGCCTGTACAAGCAGCCATTGGACAAAAAATTGTAGCGCGTTCTACGATTAAATCGATGGGTAAAAACGTACTAGCAAAATGTTACGGCGGTGACATCTCGCGTAAACGTAAATTACTTGAGAAACAAAAAGCAGGTAAAAAACGTATGAAACAAGTAGGTTCAGTAGAAGTACCTCAGGAAGCATTTATGGCTGTACTTAAAATGGACGATGATAAATAAGATACACTATCAAAGTTTGTAGCCTTTTGTAAAAAGATGACAAACGAACGATAAAATATAGAAATAGTTAAAGACAAAGCGTATACGGAGCGCTTTGTCTTTTTTTGAGCAAATACAATTTAGAGACTACATATATAACGACAGTGTTTAACTATTGATAATGAGGCTTAATAGGTTGATTACTCATTAGCCTTTAATTTGCAACCTATTTTATTACGAAGACAAAAAACAGACTAAGATTAGTAGTACAAACCAAGGCCATGGTTTGTGCTACTATTTTTTTATAGTAGAAGTGAAGGAAAGTCGACTAGCCTCTGGGACCATTTGAGAGTCCGTATTAAAAACCGGCTAACTTCACACCCTTATATGAATCAGTTTAGTCTGTTGGGTCCAAAGAGACCGCGTATAAGAAAGTGGAATCATTAAGGTACTGTGAAGACTTCTATGACTGGCTAAAAAGGAGATGGAAATGATGAAACATGTCATTGCGTTAGATGTGAGTAAAGGCAAAAGTTCGGTGGTTATTT
>NZ_QAFW01000006.1 GCF_003057615.1 Metalysinibacillus jejuensis | reverse complement strand
AGTTGTGACCTTTACGCAAAGCAAACTCATCCACACAAATATGTTGTGCCGATTCTTCGACCAATTGATCCGGTGCATACGTATAAAACCAACGTTCAACTGTTGTGTACGGCAGCTCGTATTCACGCGCGACATCCGCAATCGAACGACCATGACAACGTTTCGTAATTTCACGACGAAATGATTCCGTTGAAGAACGGACAAGCCCTAATCCATAGTCAAATGTAAATGTAAAACCACAATCTTTACAACGCTGGCGTGGTAAAGATAATTCCATCCAAAGTACACCAATATGCCAAGCATACCCATGGCGAAAACGACGCAATGTACGATCATGACAAACAGTAGCACCTGCACAAATTTGGCAAGCAATTTCTTGAGGTGCAGCTGTGACAGGAAACACATTTGGTTCCTCATTAGATGGTAGATTGATTTCAAAAAAAGATGGTAACGGTAGAATCATTTTGATAAACTGGGGGTACAAAGCGAAAACTCCTCTCGTGGTTTGTCTCGACAACAATTACGATACGTGAGTTTTCGCTTTTATTCTATCTTTTATTGTAAAAATTTTGAATTGATATAAATTCAACCCCAAGTTACGGTGATGAGCCAAAAAAAGGGATAATGAGTAGTGATTTCACAGCGATTAACGCAACTTGGCATTACATTACTGCAACCTGCGACACCGCTCTATCACTATGTGCCGGTAGTTGTACATCAAGGTGTTGCCTATGTTAGTGGACAAGTACCATGTGTAGATGGCGAAGTGCCGTATACAGGTCAAGTCGGAGGTGCGGTTTCACTCGAACAAGCACAAGAGCTTGCAGAAATTTGTGTACTTAAAGCACTTAGTGCAGTAGAAGCAGAAATTGGGTCACTTAATAAAATTACGCGTGTATTAAAAGTAACAGGCTTTGTGCAAACTTCACCTACTTTTTCGGCACCATCACTCGTGTTAGATAGCGCCAGTGAGTTGCTAACCAAAATTTTTGGGGAAGCGGGTCGTCATGCTCGTACAGCAGTAGGTGTGGCGCAGCTGCCTAGCGATACACCTGTTGAAATCGACTTTATGTTCGCTGTGGAGGTTTAAAAATGATAACAAAAGAAATGATTGAGCAAGCAGAGCGACGTATTGCACCTTATATTCATCGAACGCCATTATTAACATCGCTACAATTAAATGAACGTTGTGGCAATGCAATTTATTTAAAAGCAGAACACTTGCAAAAAACAGGTGCTTTTAAAATTCGTGGTGCAGCAAATAAAGTAACAGAAGCCGTAGCTCAAGGAGCACGCTATGTAACGGCTGCTTCTTCAGGCAATCATGGACAAGCTGTAGCTTATATTGCGAATGCCTTACAAATTGAGGCTAAAATTGTTGTGCCTGAAGATGCTAGTCTTTGTAAAATTGAAGCGATAGAAGGTTACAATAGTAGCGTTGAAAAATGTGGTTACTTATCTTCAGATCGCATACCACGTGCAAAAGTGCTCGCTAACAAGCGACAAGGTGTATTTATTCCGCCTTATGATGATCCGTTAATTATGGCTGGTCAAGGTACGATAGGTTTAGAGATTTTATCTCAGCTAGAAGATGTCGATGCAGTTGTGGTACCAATTGGTGGGGGCGGGCTCATCTCCGGTATTGCAACAGCGATTAAAGAAAGCAACCCCGCTATCCGAGTGATTGGTGTCGAACCCGAGACAGCTAACGATACTTACTTATCATTAGCAAAAGGTGAAATTACACCAATAGCTGGAACTACTACTATTGCGGATGGGTTGCGTACGATTCAACCTGGGGATTTAACATTTCCTGTTGTACAAAAATATGTAGATGAGATTGTTCTTGTATCTGAAGACGAAATTAAAGAAGCTTTTACTTTTGTGTTAGAGCGCATGAAGCAACTAATTGAACCTTCAAGTGCTACCGTTGTAGCTGCATGCATGTTTAACAAGTTACCCTTTACAAATAAACGCGTCGTAGCCGTTATTTCTGGTGGCAATGTCGATGTTGCAGATAGCATTAATTTAATAAAAAAATGATATTATCTAAATGAAAACCCGTATATTTTTAGACGCACATCAAAAAAACAGTAAAACCATTCAATTGGTTTTACTGTTTTCTTTTTGCGATAATCTCGTCCATAATCTCACGTTCTTCCCGTGACTCAGCTAAATAATCAGCTTGAATTAGCGTGGCATGCTTAGTAATTTCCGAAAAAATCTCTTTATTAATTAGCGACAGCTCTTCCCACATTTTTTGCACTTTACTTTGTGTTACAGCAGACAGTTCATTTTTTTCTTTAAAAGCTAAACAGTCTTTTGCCATGTCTTGTAGCATCATTTGATTTTTATCAAAGATGAAGTAAACGTCTTTTGCAATATCGCCGTCTTTGATATATGTAATAATTTCTTCATAATGCGGAACATGGTATTGTCTTGCCAGCGCAGGAAGGATAGAAATGACAGTTAAATAATCTTGCCAACCAGCTAATAGTTTGCCACTCTGTTGGATTGCATGTTGTTGTCGGCGTACGCGGTAGCGTTTTTTCATTATTTCGATACGTGGTGCAATATGTGTAGGGTAGTTTTTGATTACTGCTATTAGTAAAATCACGCCAACAATAATGAACCAATACGTTACGATAAGTGAAATAATAAACGATACGACAGCAAAGACAATAGCTAATCCAATTAACCAACCAATAATGCTATCCATAATTATCACCTCTTTTTAAGTATGCCATAAATTAGAAAAGTTAACTACGATTTTTTAATAATAATATTATGTAAACTAATAAATTGAAGCATACGCTCGTCACGATGTACGAGCGTATAGGTTTTATAAGGATGAGTGTTGATCAAATTGCTGGCGTTCTTTCTCGCGTTGCGCCATTAGCTTTTCTAGTTCTTCCCGTTCATGACGAGCTTCGCCTAAGTAGTCATTTTCGATGAGTTTAGCATGTGCAATCATAGCTTGTCTTAGTTCATTATGAATCATACGTAACTCTCGCCACATTACTTTTACTTTAGCTTCGATGACAGGTGATGGCTGCTTCTCGAGTGATATTGTTTTTAAATCTTGTGCCATATCAGCGAGTAGCATGGCGTTTTTATCGAAAATCAAATAAATATCGCGCGAAATATCGCCTTCTTTAATATAATGACGTAGCTCTTTAGCTTGTTGCTTAAAATGTTTGAAGCCGTCTTGTTCACTTTCAAAAGCTTGGTGACGTAAGCGTTTTACATATTTGCTGTCATCTTCAATTAAACGTTTTTCGATGTAATTGTATTCTTTCCAAGCAGGTAAGCGGTTAGTTGTGTCACGCTCCTGTGTAAAAGCAGCAAATTGTTCCTTGGTCTCGACCACAACATCCTTCGAGCGCTCAAGTACATATTTTATAAAGTATACAATGGCCACTAAGCCAACAATCCCTATAATAAAGGGAATGGCGTTAATTAACATACTGATACCTATAAAAACCATTAAAACTGTAGCCCATGTAGGTAATCGATTGTTCATAATACTCCCTCGCTTTCGTAATCGCCTTACTATAGTATACGGCGTAGCCTTAAAAAGGTTTCATTTTCAAAATCGATGTGAGACGAAACGAGATGGGTAACTACCCACCTTAGTGAAACTCGATGCGTCTCACAGCGCTATGTAAAAGTAGGGTAAAACAATGAAAAACTAATAATGTTCCCAAATTTATATTTGGGAACATTATTTATGCTATAATTTATGAGAGAAAGGAAGATAAATTTGCAACCTAAACTATTACGAGATTTCCTCGTTTACCTTACAACCATTCGTGGTAAATCAATGCGCACGCGTAAAGAGTATGAATATGATCTCAAGTTGTTTTTCCGCTTTGTATTATCGATGGAGCAAGGTAAGGATATTGAGGAGATCACGTCCATTAAAGAAGTAACGATTGATTTACTTAAAGAATTAACGCTCGAAGATTTGTATTTATTTATGGAATACTGCGAACAAGTGCGAGGTAATGGCGTTGCCTCACGTGCGCGTAAAGTAGCTACTTTAAAATCTTTCTTTAACTATTTGCGTGACAAACGCCGCCTACTCGAAGAAAACCCAGCTGCCCAACTCGAAACACCTAAGCAAGTGCGCCGTGCGCCCATTTATATGACATTACCTGAAACAAAGCAGTTTATTGCTGGAGCAAAAAATCCGCGCGACTTTTGTATCGTCACATTCTTTTTAAATCTAGGTTTACGCGTAACAGAATTATGTAACCTAAATGAAAGTTCGATTCAGCAAGATTACATTACGATTATTGGTAAAGGTAATAAGGAGCGCATTATTTATTTGAACAATGCTTGTAAAGAAGCGCTTGCGCAGTATAATGAGCACAAACATAGTTACCGCGGTACGGAAGAAACACCGCTTTTTGTATCACAAAAGGGCACACGCCTCACGCGCCAACATATTTCGCGCATTATTAAAGAGGTAAATACCGCTTCTGGCGTTAATAAAAAAGGGGTTACACCCCATAAATTACGTCATACCTCTGCCACCTTACTGTATCAAGCAGGCGCAGATATTCGTAGCTTGCAACAAATATTAGGGCACGAAAGCGTAGCGACGACTCAGATTTATACGCATATCGAAGACGAGCAGCTCCAACAAGTGTTAAAAAACAACCCATTGAACGACTAACCGGGTTGTTTTTTCTTGCTTTAAGCTAAAATATTGTAATTGTCAAAAAACTTAACAAAAAGGGTTGACGCTGTACTACAAACTGTTGTATATTATTAATTAATAACAGCAACTGTTATACAACAAAAATTTAGGAGATGATTATTATGACAATGTATAAAGAAGGCTATCGATTTTATTGTGAAATGTGTGAAAATTTTGGCATTGAGGCAATTCCATTCCGATATTATGTGCTACAATTATCTAAGGAGCAACTAACTGCTTACAATCGTCAGGCTTTAGCTTCAACAATCTAATTAAAGGAAGTGTATGTTGTGACTATTAGCGATGCCGCAATTTTAACGTAAAGCCCTTCAACGATTTATTTCGTCGGGAGGGCTTTCATTTATTTTAAGGAGGATAACATCATGCAGGATTATCGAACAGGATATGAATATTATAAAAAAGCTTGTGAAGCACATGGCTTAAAGCCTATTAATTTCCATTATTATATTATGACATTATCTGAAGAGCAGCTTGCTGCCTATAACGAAAGTGCATATAAAGACCTACATACTATACAAGACATCGTGCATAATTAACGAAAACCTTCAAGAAGCCTGACGCTTGAAGGTTTTTATTTTTTATGGAATGGTACTACGGGTCATGGTATACTAGAAAATATATGCCATAAGACTGGTTTATAATACGAAAAAGCGCAACTTTTTACACAACTGGCGATTTTACAATAAAACTTATTACATAATTTATAGGCAATTTAACGCTAGTTCTGACATATAGGCAATAAAGGTGGGAGAAGGTACTATGAAACAACAGTCAATTATAGTAAAAGAGTTAGATAACGGCGATTATACAATGGAGGAAGTCCAAAATATTATTTCTGCACTGAACTTCTCTGTTATTGTTGCTATTACAAACCCTCAAGGGAAGATTACTTTTGTAAATCAACATTTTTGTGATATCGCAAAATATACAAAAGAAGAGTTGATCGGCCAAGATCACCGTATTTTAAACTCGGGCTATCATCCACGTTCATTTTTTAAAGAGATGTGGCGTACTATCGGAAGTGGTAAGACGTGGAAAGGTGACGTATGCAATCGTGCTAAAGATGGCTCGCTTTACTGGGTAAAGACAACGATTGTACCATTTTTAAATGAAGCGGGTAAACCTTATCAATATGTCGCAATTCGCACAGACATTACCGCACAAAAAGACATTAAAAAAGTAACGGAATTAGCTTATCGTGATGAGCTTACAAACTTACCAAATCGTCGTAAATTAAATAAAACGATAAATGATTACATTAATGAACAAACACCATTTGCCGTAGTGTTTATTGATGTCAATCGTTTCCGTAATATTAATGATGGTTTGGGGCATATTGTAGGTGATTTATTTTTAAAAGAAATGGCTAAGCGATTACAGCGCTTAAATGGCTCGAAAGAAATGTTTTTCCGCTATAATAGTGATGAATTTATTTATATTACAAAAGATATTGCGCATGTTGATAAAGCAGCCCGTCGTATTATTGGGCTATTTGACGAAAGCTTTTTAATTGATGACTTTGAATTTTACGCTTCTATTAGTATAGGTATTAGTATTTTTACTGAAGATGCCCATGATGCAGAGCAATTATTAAAAAATGCAGACGCTGCTTTACTTCATGCTAAACAATCGCATAAGATTAGCGATTATCAAATTTATCAGCCGACTTTAAACACAGGACATGATAAATGGCTAATGATGGAGACGAAGTTACACGACGCTATTAAGCTAGACAAGCTCGAGTTACATTATCAGCCTAAAATTAATATTAAAAATAATACACTCGTAGGAATGGAAGCATTACTACGTTGGTATGATGAAGATTTAGGACAAGTTTACCCTGATAAATTTATTCCTTTTGCTGAAGAATGTGGTCTTATCGGTGATATTGGGGTATGGGTACTTGATAAAGCCACACGCCAAGTAAAAGCATGGAACGAAAAGTACGGCACGCAATTACATGTGGCAGTCAATATTTCGCCAATGCATTTGAGCCAAGAAAATTTTGTTACACATGTTAAAGAGACGATTGAACGAGTAGGTTTAACACCTCAAGAATTAGAAATTGAAATCACGGAAATGACCATGTTAGACTACACAGAAGATTTGATTACAACGATTACAAGTTTGCGTGAGTTAGGTATTACGATTTCGATTGACGACTTTGGAACGGGTTACTCCTCTTTAAGCTATTTGAAAAAGTTCCCGATAGATGCTTTGAAAATCGACCGCGCATTTGTGCAAGATATTATTCCTGAACCTTCTGGTGTTGCAATGACAGCAGCTATTATTTCATTAGCGCATGCATTAGGGTTATACGTTGTTGCAGAAGGCGTAGAAGAGCAAGAAGAATTAAAAGTGTTAGAGAAACATGGCTGTGAGTATGTGCAAGGTTATTATTTCAGTAGACCATTACCTGCGCATGAGTTTGAAAAGCTCATTACGCAACCTGTATTGCCACAATCGTAAAATTAAAAACGCGTTAAAGCAAACAGATTGATTTGCTTTAGCGCGTTTTTTCATTAATAAAATTCGGTATCCATAGATGAGCCTGTAAAATAAAAGTACATAAAAGCAATCACGACGAGACCAATAAAAACTAATAGGCTTACTTTAACCCAGCTAGTTGGTGCATCGCCTGCAACTTTACCGCTTTGACCGTTAACGATAAAAGGATAAACTTTATCGTTAAATTGGAAAGAAGATAGCCAAATCGGCAATAAAATATGTTTATACGTAATAGCTTCATAATCTGTATCAACATGCTGCACAATAACGACATCACCGCGTGTTTTACCTTGAATACTAGCCTCTATACCCGCATCAATCGCTTTTCGCGCTTGACGCCAGCCCGCTTCGATAGGTACAGCATATCGCTCAGCAATGAAGCCGGATAGGTAGGCATCTTGGTAGTCGACTAAGTCATGTAATCGAAAAGGCTCAATTTTGCGTAGTAAGTGATCGGTATTTTTATTCGTTGCATGGATTAATACATCATCGAAAAACTCTTCATGATAACCATTTTCCGTGTGCCATCTCGTATGTTGCACCATGCGTGTATGTGTTGTCGTATTACCATTGGCATCAGTCGTCGTATACGTTTCAGGTACGTAGTAATGCGTGCCTATTCGAACGGTATAATGAGATGACGTTGTCGTATCATATGTCCAGTAAGGAATATAAATACCGGTTAAACGGTCGAGTGTATGCGCTGATTTTAATTTATTGGGCGCAAGGTAGCGTTTTTTAATCCAGTCTTTAAACATTCGCTCCGCTTCCTCACGCGCAATATGAAACGGAATAAGCAGTGCTGGACGTATGCCAGCGTTATCTTCTGTTTTTTCAATATGAGAAGAGCCACAAAACGAACAAAAATCAGCGACGGTTTGTCCTTGTAAAATGGTCTCAGCACCACAGTTATTACAGTGGAAAACACGCAAATCGTCTGTCCACTTTGTTGTTTCTTTAAGCGCTGATACATAATCTAGCTCGACGTTATTTAATGTTGTGCGTTCAATCGGAATAATTGTATCGCAAAATGGGCAACGTAACTCACTAATTGATGGATCAAACAGCGCATTACCACCGCAGTTCGGGCATTTAAAGTTAGCTGTATTCGTGCGCGTGGTATCCGTAGTTGCCATAGCTGATCACCCTCTTACGCTAACGTCTCGCCACATTCTGCACAAAACTTAGCAGTTGGGCTGTTGACGTGATGACATTTCGGACATGTTTTTTCGGTTTGATTGGTGCCGCATTCAGGACAGAATTTAGTATTAACCGGTATGGCAGCATGACAAGCAATACATGCCTGTGTGGCAGGTTGTGGTGCTTTACCACATTCAGGACAAAACTTAGCTGTCGGCGAAATTTGTGCCTGGCAGTGTGGGCAGGCAACTGTTTGTGCGCTTTGTTGGTTTTGATTCATTGCATTTGTCATCATGCCGCCAAGTGCTGCACCTGCACCAAGTCCTGCGCCTGCACCTGCGAGACCGCCTGACTCATTTTGCGCCGCTTCACGCAGTGCTTGACCTGCTTGGTATTGTTGAAACTGTCCCATATTCCCAATGACACCCATAGATGTGCGTGTATCCATTGCCTTTTCGACTTCTTCTGGTAGTGATAGATTTTCGATGTATAGTGATGTTAACGCAAAGCCAAAGGCCTCAAAACGTGGCATCATTTTTTGGCGACCTAGTTCACTTAGTTCGTCATAGTGGCTCGCTAAATCAAGTGCAGGAATTTTAGACTCCGCAAATAAATCACTTAAGCCCGAAACAATCATTTTCTTCAATTGCCCCTCAACCGCTTCTGTAGTAAAGGTTGCACTTGTGCCAAATAACTCTTTTAAAAATACGCTTGGATCACTTACACGGTAGGAGTAAATCCCATAACCACGTAAACGAATCATGCCAAACTCAGCATCACGCATCATGATGGGGTTAGATGTACCCCATTTTTGGTCAATAAATTGCTTGGTATTCACAAAGTATACCTCTGCCTTAAAGGGCGAGTTAAAGCCTTGTGGCCATGATTTTAGTTTCGTTAAGATAGGAATGTTACGTGTAGCTAACTCGTGGTGACCTGGGCCAAACACATCCGCTACAACACCTTCATTAACAAAGACCGCCATTTGCGATTCACGTACGATTAATGAAGCTCCCATTTTAATTTCATTGTTTGCGACAGGGAAGCGGTACACCAATGTGTTTGATGTATTGTCTGTCCATTCGATTACCTCAATAAATTGATTGCGCATAAAATCAAAAATACCCATTGCAATCCCTCCTCTATATCTATTTTATACGATAGCGCAGTGAAAAGGTTTCTTTTTTCTTAGGTATACATGGTAAAATTAAGGTGTAATACATAATACTTACACAGAGGAGTTAACACTATGCAAATGTATAATGACTTACCAGCAGAGAAAAAGCAGCAATTAAAAGATGAAAAGTTTATTTTATGGCTCGTTAGTGAGATACCAGAGCCCGCCCTCGCCCAAATCATTTCCCTCCTAGATGATAAAGTGAAAGGGAAAAACCCTACTAAAATCCCGAGGAAATTTTATGAAAATCATTTAAAGCGGTTAACGGAGCGTTTTTTACAGTCTGTTATTCCTTTACCGAGCGTTATTTTACCGCTTTTAGCGACCTTACCAAAGGAGGAAAAGCAAGCATTACATACCGCGATGGATAGCCATCAATTACCAAAGGAAACGCTTACCACTTTATTTACTACAACAAAAAAGAAGGAAATACCTTATTCGCAGCAAGCGTTGCTTTATGTTACCAACAACTATTTTGATGAAGCTTACGAGCTTTACACGGAGCACTATAAGGAAGAGCCACCTACGCCTGTAGTAATAAAAGAGCGTAAAGTTCCTGCTAAAAAAGACGCACGCAATCATGAAGCTGAGCGTAAAAATTGGCAGAAGCAAACGGCTATACTAAAACAAACTAGTGAACGCGAGCAAAAAAAATTAACAGCACAGCTTGCACAACTGCAAACCAATTATACGCAAGCACAGCAAAAAATTGCACAACTCGAAACGACAGTGACCGAGCAACAACAAGAGATGGCTATACAACATAAACAAGTTCAACAATTAGAGAAAACGCTTACAATAAAAGAGGAAGTGGTACAAGAACCAAAGTCCGTGGCAGTGCGTGAGCCTAAAGCGGTAATGCTTGGCTATATCGAAGCGTATGATCCGTATCATCATGAAAATGCTATTTTTATTAATGGAAGCGGTGAGTTGCAGTTTATGATTCGCCCGCTTTCTACACCTTATGCAGGTTTCCCGTTAGAGGAAATTGAGACCTTTACATCATGGGCTACGGATTTAGCAGCGACAACGTCATTTAAAGATGCTGGCGGGACAGAAGAAGAGCGTTGCGCACACTTATCTTCATTTATTGAAGACAAACTATTAATTTTTACTGCGTATAAACGTAATGATGCCAATAAAAAAGTGCATTGGGTAGCACGTAATATTCAAGTGATTTCACGTCATGCAACATTTACGCCATCCGATCACTATCATATGCTACCGGTATTTACAGAGAAGATAACGGGTGCTTCACATATTCATGCTTTACTTAAAAAATTACAAGCAAGAGATTTTATCGGACGCATTGAGCATATTGCCACAGAACCTGAGGATACACCACCTATACTTCTCTACCGTACAGAAGCAAACTATTATTTCGTTGGTCGTTTTACAGGGCACCATTATGCTTATGGCGGATTTAAGTTTGATGTTACTGCAACTACGCCTCTTTACTACGGTGAAGTACCGAACGCTTTATTAACAACATGTTATGCGTATCGCGATGTACTATTTATGGAAAAGCACACTTATCGAACATTACAACAGGCGTTAGAGCAATCTTCTACAGTAGCTGTTGAAGCTAAAAATGAACCTGTCATAACGGCACAAACGTATACAGAGCATATTGCCAGCGAAGAGGCTTTTATAGCGCGTTGGTCGAAAGAGATTGCGGCAACGGGATTAGCTTATGATGAAGTCGATTTGGCCAACTTCCACACTTGTATGAAAACTGGGGGGCTAACGATTGTAGCTGGCATGAGTGGTACAGGGAAGTCACAGCTCGTACAAACTTATAGCCGTAGTTTAGGTTTAACAAAAGAGCAATTTTTATTTATTCCAGTGAGTCCTAGTTGGACAGATGAGGCTGATATATTAGGTTATTATGATGTGGATCATGCCCGCTTCGTACCTGCAGCTACAGGAATGGTAGATATTTTACAAAGCGCTGCGCAAAACCGAGATAAAACGTATATTATTTGTTTCGATGAGATGAACCTTGCGCGCATAGAACATTACTTTTCACCTTTTTTATCACTACTCGAGTTACATCAACAAGGGCGTGAGTTAACACTGTATCACCCTAAAGAAGGTAAAGATGATGCACGTTATCCTGCTCAATTACCAATCGGTGACAATGTCCTTTTTGTAGGCACGATTAATCTAGATGAGAGCACACATCAACTAAGTGATAAAGCGTTAGACCGTGCTAACTTAATGACGTTACGCGTATTACCTTTTAATGATGCCTTTCGTACTAAAACGCCCGTTACATTGAGCCGTATTAAACAACCGGTTGCCTTACAACAATTTGTAAGGACGACAGAGCAAATTACGTTACGTGAAGAACAGCTTACTTTCCTATGGGAAATGCACCAACACTTGCAGCAAGCAAATGCTTATAGTGGCGTAGGGCCACGTATTGTACGCCAAATTGATGCATATATGAAAAACAGTGTGACAAGTGGCTTAAGTGAAGCGGTAGCTTTTGATTTACAAATTGTTCAGCGTATTATTTCTAAAATTCGCGGTACACATGCGAGTATTCATCGATTAGTTGCGCAAGACGGTACATTAATAACGCTCTTTAATGCGTACCCTACATTATCCACTTTTGCTGAAGCACGTCAGGCGTTAGCTAATAAAGAAAAGGAGCTTACGCAACATGGCTATGCCTTTTAACGTAATTTTTACTGAGGGAGAGCGTAGTAAGGATGTTACGGCATGCTTTGTGACGGAAAATTTACAAAATGCACCGGCTATTCAATTAATTGAAAATATGCCGCTCCAACTTACTTTTTCAGGTGACCAAGGCAAATTGTATGCGGACTTTTTAACAGAACGAGTAAAAGGTGTAATGCAAGATGCTGGAGGTCCATATGTCGTTTCACGTAGCGCACCATATGTGCTATATGCTTATGGGCATTCGCAACAGTACCCATTAATTGCGGGGGATTATATCGTCGTCATCGTCACCGTTGAAGCGACGTATTATGCTAAGCTTCATGTGGCGCCTAAGCGCATGTCAGTTCAACAGTTTGAGGCGATGCGAGAAACGTTAATTAATCGTGTGGGGGAGCTTGCGCTTATTCGTACTACAAAAATTGCAACGACGCCTACGAATGAATGGCTAACTTTATTATATGAAGTGGCCCAACATCCACTAACAGCTGTAGAAAAGGGCTATGTGACAAGTAGTAGAGGTGGGCGAAAAGATGGCAAAGTGAAGCGGTTGCAGCGTCAAAAACCATACCGAAGTACGCAACTCATACAAACGACGCGCATTACGTATGATACGCCTGAAAATCGTTTAGTAAAACACTGGTTACAGCAATATACAATTCAACAACCGAATGAAAAAGTAACACAAGCCATTTACCATTTTCTTCGTTTGCCTTGGGTACAACAAGTGAATGCACCGAGCGATGCTTTTATCCCGCGCACATTTTTTAGCGCAGGACGCTACGGGGCACTTTATGCAGCATTAGTGCAACAGACGCGAATAAAAACACATACCGCTCAGTTGCAGTTTCGTCGCACAGATGAATTGTACGAGCTTTGGGGTTTTATTACGCTCGCTAGTTTAACCGCTTCATTAGGTTATACAATGATAGAAGAAGTGAAAACTAAAGAGGCATTAACCTATACATTTAAGAAAGATAAACTAACGATTTATATGGTGTATGATGAAGTAATTACGCGAGATCCTGCTAAGAGTACAACAAAAACACCACTCTACACACTGCAAAATAATCGACCAGACTGTCGTATTGATTTATGGCGAGAGGGGCGTTACGGTGGCTCATTGGTTATCGATTTTAAATACCGTCATCGAGACGCGATTTGGCAAGAAGAAATTTTAGCTGACGTGACGAAAGCTGTGCCTTCTACGATGTTACAGTTAGAGGCGTATGGCAGAAATTTTCGTACGGCGATACAAGAGGTAACAGATGCGCATATTGCTTTGCAACCTATTCATGAAGTGTGGGCCCTCTACCCATTAACCTGGGAGAAGCCTGAGGATAACGAGAAAAACGCCTTTAATATTCGTCTTATGCACTTAAGTCCCAATACGAGTGCTGCACATATTGCGGAGCAGTTAGAAGCGATTTATCAACGCGCTACATTAGGCTAAGTGCAATACAACGTTAAAACGCATGACATCGAATGTTGATGTCATGCGTTTTATCATAGGTTTAGTCAGTTAACGTACTTTGAAGCGGCTAATGCTTTGCGTGAGATCTAAAGCACGAGAGCTAAGCTCAGTTGCGACTTCATTTACTTCTTGCAAAGCTAAGTTTTGCGTGCTTACCATTTCCGCAGCTTCAGCAGAATTTTCCGCATTAAACTGTGCATGGGAAGCAATTTCATTAACGGATGCTGTTACTTCTTCAGTTGCAGCAGACACTTGCTCTGAAGCGGCTGACACATCCTCAATTTGTGTACGCATGCTAATAATAGCATCGCTAATTTGATTAAATGAGCCACCGACATCGTGAATTACCGCGACACCACGTTCAACCGCTGTTAAGCTTTCCGCAATTGCTTTTTCTACATCGTTCGTATCTTGCTGAATCTCTGTGACAAGGCTACTAATTTGAGTAGCTGAAGCATTAGATTCTTCTGCAAGCTGGCGTACTTCATCGGCAACGACCGCAAACCCTTTACCATGTTCACCAGCACGTGCAGCCTCAATCGCTGCATTTAATGCTAATAAATTAGTTTGGTCTGTAATCGATGCAATAACTTGGGTCATTGTTTCAATTTCTTGTGACTGCTTACTTAGTCGTTCGATTAATTGCGAAGTAAGTTGAGTAGTCGTAACAATTTTATTCATTTGTTGTTCTGCTGATAGTACTGTAACGCCACCGTTATCGGCAATATCAAACGTCTCATTAGCACTCGTTTGTAGATGTTGCGTAGCCTCAGCAATACGTTGTACTGCCACCGCTGTTTCCTGCATCGCTTGTGAGCTATCCTGTGCAGATTGCGCAGTGCCTACCATCGTTCCTGTAATATCTTCAGCGGACTTCGCAATCGTATGTGACATTTCACTTAAATTGTCTGTAGTGGCCGTTAATTCAGATGACGTAGCACTTAAGTGTTGAGCGCTATCAGTAATTGAAGCTGTTAGTGTCGCAAACATATCTTTCATTTGATTAAAGGCTTGCGATAAGCGACTTAGTTCATCTTTTGATTTTACAGGTAAGTCTGCAACTGTTAAGTCACCTTGTGCCATCGTTGTCATTGAAGCCTCTAATGCACGAATTGGACGTACAATTTGAGAGATAATCACATAGGCAATAACAATACTAATGGCTAAAGCACCTAGTGCGATAAGAAATGCTGTCAAACCTGCATTGCTTGCAACGCTTCTAGCATTTTCTCTTCCTTGTTCAATAATAGTTGCTACTTCCTCGGACATTATATTAATGCTCGCATCAATTTCACTTTGATACGGTGAAAGCATCTCACGGTAATAGGTATCAGCTTGTTCACTACCAGCTGGGTAGCTAAATAGTGTAGTAGCATAAGATTCAAAAGTAGTATGCATTTTTTGGACAGCAGTAGTAATCGTTGTGCTATCTACGAGTTTCTCTAAATCTGTAATAGCTACTTCTAGCTCTTTACTTAATTGAGTAAATTGTTCAATTTGTCCTGGTTCCTCTACTAAAAATAATTGAATGGCACTTAATTGATCGTAGACCATATCGTCAATTTCTGTAGCTAGTGTTTCAATCGGCAAACTTTCTTCAAAAGTTAGCTCATATTGTTTTTCTACATGTTTTAATTGCAAGTAAATCGTTCCGCAAGCTGCGGCAATAATAACGTTTAAAAAAATAAAAACATAAATTAATTTGCGTCGAATTGACATGAAACCCCTCCTGTAAATCTTGTAAAAATAGTGTAAAAGTAACGTTAACCCTTTCATTATTATGCACTTTTTTACTATAAAATAAACCTTTTGTACTTCTATGTTCTTATTTTTAAGCTTTTCGCGTTTTTTCAACAGAAAAAGAGTTAGAACGACCAGTGGAAATACACGTCATAATTAAACTTAGTAAGTCACTAGGAATACTATTGACATCGCGCGATACTGTGCTTACAATAGGAGCAACCATTAAGGAGTGATTGATATGAAAGAAGCGTTTATTGCGCATCCCACAACAGCAGAATGGCTAAAAAAACTAGCGACGGTTCGTGAGTTTATTGAAGCGCAAGCTGTAGAAGATGATCAACAAAATCAGTTTGCACATAAAAGTGTCGAACAATTGCGTCAGCTTGGCTATACGTCGTTAACTTTACCGAAAGCTTACGGAGGCGAAGGGTTGAGTTTACGTGAGATGCTACCGTTACAAGAAACATTAGGAAGCTACGATGGTAGTGCAGCACTCGTTGTTAGTTGGACATTGCTCACGGTTGGCGAGCTTTATGAAAATGCCTATTGGCCAGAAGCACTACTACAGCAGTTTGCACAAGAAGTGAAACAAGGAGCAATCATTAACCGCGCAGTAAGTGAAGCGGCTACAGGTAGCCCTGTACGTGGCGGTAAGCCGACGACATTAGCCGAAAAAACAGCTACAGGTTATCGCCTAACAGGTCGCAAAAGTTTTACGACAGGTGCTTATGCGCTCGACTACTTTTTAGTGTCAGCCTGGCTCAGTGATCAGCAACAAATTGGCTTCTTTTTGTTACCAAAAGATACAGAAGGCCTTCATATTGAAGATAACTGGGAAATGGTCGGTATGCGTGGTACAGGTAGTCATGATCTTGTGCTCGATGCTATCGACGTACCAGAAAAATTTTTAGTTGAAATACCAAGTTATCATACAGGTTTTAAAATAAATAGCTGGCTATTATTAATTTCAGCAACGTATTTAGGCATTGCACAAGCTGCGCGTGACTATGCAGTTGATTTTGCTAATCGCCATAAACCTAATAGTATACCTACGACAATTGCTCATTTACCTAATGTGCAAGCATTACTAGGGGAGATAGAAGCGCTACTTGCACAAGCACGCTTTACCCTATACGGAGCAGCTGATGTTGTAAATGATCAAGCATTTGCTACACATGCCGTTAATATCGCCAAATATACGGTAACGAATCATGCGTTACAAATTGTTGATAAGGCGATGCGTATTGTAGGGGCTAAAAGTTTACAACTACAAAACCCACTTCAACGTTATTATCGCGATGTACGTGCAGGGTTACATAATCCGCCGATGGATGACTTGACGCTATCACTACTTGCAAAACAAGCCAATAAACAATGGGAGGACGAACAACATGTTTAAAAAATTAGCAGGACTTACAATCGCAGCGAGCCTTTTACTTGCTGCTTGCGGAGATAAAGAAGAGGCAACACAAGGAGAAAAAGTGAAAGTGGCTTTTGAGCTTGGCAGCAAACCAATTACGTACGTCGACGAAAAAGGGGAGCCAGCCGGTTATGATATTGATGTGATGAAGCTCGTCGACGAAAAATTAGAAGATTATACGTTTGAGTATGTGGGGACGACTTCTGATGATTTACTTATCGGCGTAGAACAAGGAAAATACCAAGTTGGTGTCAAAAATGCCTTCTTTACCGAAGAGCGTGCACAAAAATACATTTATCCTAAACAGTTCATTGGTTTATCGAGTGCCGGTTTAGTGCTAAGTAAACAAAACGCAGCGATTAAAACACTAGAAGACTTTGCTAAAAAACAATTTAAATTAGCACCGATTGCGGCAAATAATGCACAGTATACAATAATTGCAGAATATAATGCAGCAAATCCAAATAACCCTGTCAAATTAGAAGCGGGAGAAGAGTTCGGTGTAGACGTCGTACAATGGGTTAACGAGGGGCGCGTTGATGGCGGTGTTATTATTGAAGGGATGTTTAATAAGCAAGTAACAGAAGCTGATGGTCCATACCATGCTTTTAAAGATGATGTCGTATATAACGAGTTTGCTGTCATTAAAACATGGCCGCTGTTTAATAAAAAACAACAAGCCTTTGCGGATGCTTATGATGAAGCAATGCAAGAGATTGAAGCATCAGGAGAATTACAAAAACTGAGTGAAAAGCATTATGGTCGTAATTTATTTGAGGTGTTAGACCAAGTCGAACGATAAGGGGATGACAGGATGGAGAAATATTTTGATAGCAGTTACCTCTTTCAAGCAATTCCTCAGTTATTACCTTATTTGCCAATTACACTAGGCATTACTGCACTTGCAGTAGTGCTCGGTTTACTGCTAGGGCTAGTATTAGCTTTTATGAAGTTAAGCAAGGCAAAATGGGCACAGCAAGTAGCGAACGGTTACACTACCATTATGCGTTGTACGCCTTCCATCGTGCTATTATTTTTAATTTATTACGGGGTACCAGCGATTGCCGACGGTTTATTTGGCATCAATTTACACGACGTACCTAGTGCAGTTTTTGTAGTAACGACTTTTACGTTACAATTCGCTGCGATGATGTCTGAAGTAATTCGTGCTAGTATACTCGCTGTACCAAAAGGGCAATATGAAGCTGGCGTTAGTGTGGGGTTAACACCTGTGCAAGCGTATAAGCGCATCGTTTTTCCACAAGCGTTACGTTTTGCGCTACCGAATATGGCAAATGGCATTATTAGCGTACTCCAAGAGGGTGCACTCGCTTACACGATTGGCTTTATTGATATGGTAGGAAAAGCGAATTTAATTATTGCCAATAACTACGGCACACATACGCTAGAAATCTTCATTGTGCTGGCGCTTATTTATTGGATTTTAACGATTGGTATCGATAAAACATTCCAGTGGATTGAACGACGTTTACATGTAGGGAAGGGGGTTGCCTAATTGGATATCGCATTTTTTAAACAAGCACTCGGTATCGCATTTAGCGGCGTGCCATTAACATTACTCGTTACAGTTGTCACACTTATTATCGCGTTACCTGTGGGTTTCTTCCTTACATTAGTTCGCATGAAGCGCATTCCAGTCATTCATCAATTGATTGGCATCTATCTGTCTTTCATACGCGGGACACCTGTTATTATTCAAATTTTTGTACTGTATAATAGTATCCCCTTACTTATAGCAGGCGTAGCGAAAGGAAAGTTCGATGTTTATGCCATTCATCCCATTTGGTACGCCTTTGTTATTTTTAGCTTCGGCATGGCAGCCATCGTAGCTGAAATTGTGCGGGGGGCGCTACAAACTGTAGATAAAGGTCAACTCGAAGCGGCGTATTCTGTCGGTTTAACAGTACCGCAAGCTTATCGTCGCATTATACTTCCACAAATGTTAACGGCAGCATTGCCTAACCTTTGTACAGCGACTGTTAATCTCGTGAAGGCAACGTCGCTAGGCTATGCGATTGCCTTGCCTGAAATCACACTGCGTACCAAAGTAGCAGCTAATGCAGGGTATCATTATGTAGAGGCCTATACCGCTATTTTTATTGTGTACTTACTCATCTGCTTACTTATTGAATACGCATTTCATAAAACGGAACAACGCGTACGTCGTTACCAAGGAGGGATTGCATGTTAACTGTAACAAATGTGCATAAAGCATTTGGCGATAATAAGATTTTACAAGGGGTAGATTTAGCTATTAATAAAGGAGATGTTGTCGTTATTTTAGGCCCGAGTGGCTCGGGTAAGACGACGTTACTGCGTTGCCTTAACTTTTTAGAACAAGCCGATCAAGGTACCGCTACTTTTTCCGATTTACAAGTCGATTTAGCAAAGGCTACGCGTAAAGAAATTTATGCCGTGCGCCAAAAAACAGCTTTCGTCTTTCAAAATTATAATTTATTTGCCAATAAGACAGCGTTAGATAATGTGACAGAAGGGCTTATTACCGGGCGCAAGTGGGCAAAGGAAGCTGCAAGACAAAAAGCGCGAGAAGCACTAGCTAAAGTAGGTCTTAATGGCAAGGAAGATTTATATCCGAGTCAATTATCGGGTGGGCAACAACAACGCGTAGGTATTGCTCGTGCACTCGTCTTAGAGCCGGACATTATTTTATTTGACGAGCCTACATCAGCATTAGATCCTGAGCTTGTGGGAGAGGTACTCGAAGTAATGAAAACTATCGCCCAAGAAGGAACGACGATGCTTGTCGTCACACATGAAATGAGCTTTGCTAAAGAAGTTGCTAATCACGTTATATTCATGGACGGAGGCCGCGTAGTAGAGCAGGGGGATGCAGATGCTATTTTCTTGCGTCCTAAAGAAGAGCGGACAAAACAATTTTTACGTCGCGTACTTCCTCAGGAGTATAATTACCAAATTTAAAAGCCTAGTTGCGTGCGCAACTAGGCTTTTCTTTATTTTGTCGTATCTTCTTCGTCAGTTTCGACTTCCATATCTTCATCTTCATTCTTCACATTATCATCGTCTTGATCGGCATCTTTAATACCGTCATTGTTTTGATCAAGTGAAGGTGCCTCTACGTTATCATCATCTAACATCGGCTCATCCTTATCGACTTCATCTGTACCACATGCAGCTAAAGCAAGGACAGATGCTAATAATGTTGGTGCTAACCATTTCTTCATGAATATAACCACCTTTTCATTAGGATAGTTATCTTTAACCTATAAAACGTAATTACAAACATTACATCTTTATTACGATGGCTAGCGTAGCTACTCCGCACTAGTTACAGAAGCACAATAAGTAGATGAGGGGCTTGTGTTATTTTTCGCCACTTAGTTTTACTAAGATTTTAGCTTGTGATTTATCGTTTGTTAGAGCTTCGAAACCTTTATCTACGATATCATCTAGCTCAATTTCACTTGTAATAATACCTTGTGGTGTTAATTGACCTGTACCCATTAAGTGAATCGTTTGAGCGAATGAAGACGGTGTATAAGCAATCGTAGACGTTACTTTAACACCTTTATTCGTAAGTTGAATTGGGTTCCAGTTAATTGGACGAGCAAAAATTGATACAATGACCATAGTACCGCGTGGACGCGTTACTTCGATTGCTTGTTCGAATGTTGGTGCAACGCCAGCTACTTCAAACGTTACGTCAGCGCCTTCAGGGATTAACTCATAAACCGCTTTGATTGGATCCACTTTACCTGAGTTAATAACATGTGTTGCGCCAAGCTCTAACGCTTTTTCAAGACGTTCTTCTGAAAGGTCAAGTACTACGATTTTAGTAGCACCTGCTGCTTTTGCAGCGTTTGCTGTTACTAAACCGATTGGACCTGCACCAAAGATTACTACGTTGTCGCCTAAGCGTACGTCGCCTTCTTTGATTGCTTGTACAGCTACTGCTGTAGGTTCAACTAAAGCGCCGTCTTGTAGCGACATACCTTCTGGTAATAAGTAAACATTGCTTTCTGGTGCGTTGGCAAATTTAGTGAAGCCACCGTCGCCATGTAAGCCGATGAAGCTAAAGCCATCGTAGCAATCTAAATCCTCTGGTTTATTGCCATATGTTAATGTTGGGTTAATCGCAACACGATCGCCCACTTTAAATTTCGTTACGTCTTTACCTACTTTTTCCACGACACCAGCAAACTCATGACCCATTGTAAGTGGTGCTACTTCGCCTGTTAAGTCGTTTTTTTCGTTAACTGGAACAAATACAGGTCCCTCTTGGTATTCGTGTAAGTCAGAGCCACAAATGCCTGCCCATGCTACGCGAACCGTTACTTCATTATCTTGTAGTGGTTTTAATTCACGCTCTTCTACGCGAATATCTTTTTGACCGTACCAAACTGCTGCTTTCATGTTTAAATTCCTCCTGTATTGGTCATTTAGTCGTACAAATTTGTACAACTTCATCCTAACATCCTTTCACAATAAAGTCTAAAGAAAGCCTTATGATACAAAGCTTTTACATGTTTTTTACAATAGGAACAAAGTCTTTTATTATGAATACTTACAGGGCCATTGTTAAAGCGTGTTATACTTATTAAATGGAGGCGACGTATATGAATAATTCTAGTTTAGTATTAGAAGGCGGCACATTTCGCACAATATTTACATCAGGTATACTTGATGCTTTTTTAGCGAATGGTATTGAAATGCCTTATGTCATCGGCATCTCAGCTGGAGCCATCAACGCATGTTCGTACATATCTAAACAACCTGAGCGTACATTCCGTACAATATCTACTTATCGTAATGATCCTAGATATATGGGATGGCGTAATTTTTTAACGGAGAAAAGCTATTTTGGTTTAAACTTCTCCTATAATATACTGCCAAATCAACTTGATTATTTTGATTGGCAAACATTCCGTGCATTTGAAGGGGAAGTAGAGTTTGGCGTGACAAATGCCTATACAGGTGAAGCAGAATATTTAAATGCTTTAGACATGGATGACACGTGCATGATGCTACGTGCTACTTGTGCGCTACCTGTGCTATTTCCAGAGATTAAGGTAAATGATATTCCTTATTTTGACGGGGGGCTAGCGGACGCTGTACCGATTAAGCGAGCAGAGCAAAAAGGCTTTACGAAACATATCATTATACTTACACGACCGCCAGGATACCGCAAAGCGTTAGATAGTCAGTCTAAGTGGGTTATCCGCGCATTTAAAAAACGCTATCCTGAAATTGCTAAGAGCTTAGCGACACGTGCTACACGTTATAACGAAACGATGGATTACATTGAACAACTTGAAGCGGATGGCAAAGCATTTGTTTTTAGACCACCAGTACCAGTAGAAAGCTTTGAGAAAAACCCTAAAATCATGAAAATTACTTACGATTTAGGTTATCGCCAAATGTTAAAGCGTAAAGATGAACTACAGGCTTTTTTACAAGGCTGACGAAGCGGTTTACACGATATTAAAAAGGAGATGGGTACTACTATGAAAAACTTTTTAAATAATTTAACGGGCAATATGTCCGAAAGTACAGTAAACGAAGCGGCAGGAAAATTAAAAGATTTATTAGTTTCAAATGAAACGGTAGAAAAAGCATTTAAAATTTTTAGGGATTCGATTGTTTTTACTAACTTGCGTATTATTTTAATTGATGTACAAGGTGTGACGGGATCTAAAGTGTCTTACTATTCCATTCCTTATAAGAGTATTGTGTCTTATGAAATTGAAACCGCAGGCACATTAGATCTTGATGCTGAGCTTAAGATTTATATTTCTGGTCAAGCTGAACCACTAAAAAAAGAGTTTAAAAAAGGCTCCAATATTAAAGAAGTAGGGCAATTAATTGGAGAGCATCTTTTGCACGCATAAAATGTAAGAGAAGAGGAGGTGTATTTTAGCACCTTTTCTTTTTAAAAATATTTTAGTTTACATAATATAGATTGTAGGAAGTTGTGTATCATTAATTAGTATACTACTAATAGTGAGACAAAATGCAAAAAAACTAGGTGCTGGCATTATAGCCAGTCCCTAGCTGCTTCAACTTCACTTTGTGTTAACTGATGGCCATGTCGTTCCCAATGTATTTCTACTGTCGCACCTGATGTTTTTAACAAGCTCGCTAAATCGATAGATTCTTGTGCTGGGCATAGCGGATCATTTTCTCCGGCTGCAATAAATACGCGTGTTTTTTGCAGTGGTACGGATACATTGCGTAAAGGCACCATCGGATGATGTAATATGGCCGCTTCAAAAGCATCTGCATAATGAAATAACATACTCGCTGCAATATTAGCCCCATTAGAATAGCCTACAACGACTAATTTTTGCTCATCAAAATGATAACGTTTAGCAGCTTGTTGAATAAAGCCAAATAGCTCTTTAGTACGCATAATTAAATCTTCTTCATCAAATATACCTTCCGCCAAGCGTTTAAAAAAACGCGGCATACCATTTTCAAGTACCTTGCCACGAATCCCAAGTTTATTAGCCGTTGAATCTACAATATCCCCTAATGGTAATAAATCATGTTCGTTGCCACCGGTACCATGTAAAAAGATAAATGTTCGATCTCCTGTTCCTTTTTGAAAAATATGCTCCATTTTATACGCCCCTTTTTATCTCGAATTCAAAGTAATTATACAAAAAAACATACATTTTGCAAATGATAACACTTTTTTTCAAAAAAAATTTGAAAAAAATTTTTTATTTCCCAAGTTTATTCCGCGATGTTATATAACAACTTCTTTGTGGGCATAAATGTAAACGACAAACCTCCCTGTTTTTAACGCAAATTATAGATTTATCGCTCCTGTACAAATCTTGTCGATTAAACCGTTTTATCATTAATTAACTATTTGTAGAATAGTATGAGTATATAACTTCTTATAAATCTCATGCTCTTTTTTTCTACATAATGCTTTGTATTTCTCGCTATTTCCACATCGCTTACGAAGGGTGAATTTTCTAAAAACTAAAAATTTAGTATTGCATTATAGGTTTTTCTTGCATAGAATGATGACATGCCTCACAAAGAGGAACAGTAATATCACGTTTAAAACAGCAATATCAATCGTTAGGGGGAATTTATATGACAGAGGTAAAAAAAGCTGCTAAGTCAACTACATTCGACAGTAAAGACTACGCAGCGATCGAAGCAATGGACAGCTTTAACACGTTTGTAAAGAAGAAGAACACATTTTTATTTTCGATGACAGCAGGCTTCTTATTCTTTTATATCTTACTTCCAATTTTAGCGTTTAAACCTGTTCTACAACAAAAATGGTTTGGAAATATCACAGGGGTTTGGGTGTACTCGGCAGCGTTATTCGTTATGACAATCGTACTTTGTACTATTTACATTAAACGCGCAGCAACATTCGATAAACAAGCAGCAGCAGTTATTGCTGAATATCGTGCGAAAGGCGGTAATTAAATGAACTTAGTATCGGTTGGTTTCTTCTTAGGTATTGTAGGCTTAACATTACTTGTGACGTACTTCGCAGCAAAGCGAACGTCTTCAGCAAGTGACTTCTATACAGCAGGTGGCGGCTTAACAGGCTGGCAAAATGGTTTTGCTATTGCGGGTGACTACTTATCAGCAGCAGCTTTCCTAGGCGTATCAGGTGCTATCGCATTAACAGGGTTTGATGGTTTCTTCTTCTCTGTAGGTTATGTTGTAGCTAACCTTGTATTACTTTATATCATTGCAGAGCCAATGCGTAATTTAGGGAAATACACATTAGCAGATATGTTAACGGCACGCTTTAATGAAAAACGCGTACGTGGCGTAGCAGCAACAGGTACAATTGTTATCGTTATTCTTTATATGATTGCACAGCTCGTAGGTGCAGGCGCACTTATTAAATTATTATTTGGTATTGAATACTGGATCGCTGTATTAATCGTTGGTGTTATGATGACAACTTACGTATTATTTGGTGGTATGACAGCAACATCTTGGGTACAAATCATTAAAGCAGGACTGTTACTCTTTGGTACAGGGTTACTTGCTGTACTCGTATTCGCGAAGTTTAACTTCTCACTTATGAATATGTTTGACACAATTGCCGTTGAACATGGTGAGCAATACTTAGTGCCAGGCATGAAGTATTCAAGTTCATTAGACTCGGTATCAATGATGATGGCGCTTGTATTAGGTACATCAGGTTTACCACACATCCTTATGCGCTTCTTTACGGTTAAGGATGCGAAAACAGCACGTTCTTCAATTTCTTGGACAACTTGGATTACAGCTATTTTCTTCTCATTAACGATTTTCTTAGGCTTAGGTGCCCTACACCTAGTAGGCGCAGAAAACATTATGGCTGAGAGTAAAGCTGGTAATACAGCAGCACCATTATTAGCAGAGTATTTAGGTGGCGATGTATTAATGTCATTCATTAGTGCCGTAGCCTTTGCGACAATTTTAGCTGTAGTATCAGGTTTAGTTTTAACAGGTGCATCAGCAATTTCGCATGATATTTACGGCGAAATCATTAAAGATGGTAACCTAACAGAGAAGCAACAAGTATTAGCAGCTCGTATTGGTTCAATTTCGATTGCGATTATTTCAATCTTCTTAGCATTATTCGCACAGAGCTTAAACGTATCCTTCCTAGTATCCTTTGCCTTCTGTATTGGTGCATCGGCTAACTTACCAGTTATCCTCTACACAATTTACTGGAAGAAGTTTAACTCAACAGGCGTTGTAGCTGCCATTACAACAGGTGTACTATCTTGCTTAATCTTAGGTGCAATGGGACCAAACATTTGGTCAGAAGTACCAGGCGCAGCCATCTTCGTTGGTAAGCCACTTGTTAACTTAGCCGTACCAGCTATTATCACTATCCCACTTGGATTCCTTGCAGGCTATGTGGGTACAATGATTGGTGCACGTAAACATAACACAGCAGACGCAGAGCGCATTTACAAAGAAATCCGCGTAAAAGCAAATACAGGTGTTTCTGTACAAGACGTATCACATTAATACATGAGGCGCTACTCTTAGGAGTGGCGCTTTTTTGTTGCCCACCCATTTGCTATACTAAGAAGGCAAGGAGGTTTTTTAATGTATACTACTGTTTTGCTCATACTTAGTGTGCTATTACCGATAGCACTCGCTTGGAAGACACTACATGTATGGAAAAAGATTGTACTGCGTTTACAATGGCAGTGTCAACGCGATTTACAAAGTGAGCTTTTGCGCAACTTAATTAGCCGTATGCAAGTAACGCACGATGTCCAACAACAATCACATCACAAGATTATGAGCTACATACTCCCCCGCCTACCCCGCTATATATCCGAACGTGCCGTCACAGAGCAAGAGGTGGATGACTTTCTCCGCTACACCGCTACCTTACAAGTAATCGCACAAGAGCCGCTTCTTACGCTTACGCAGCGATTTGTCAATGAACACACGACGGTACGTAAAAATTATCGTCGTCCTGAAGATTACGATACGGTGAAAGAACATGAATTATTCCGTCAGTATTACCGCGATGTGCAAATGTTATGGAAGGAGCAACAAAATGCGCTTTTTTAATACGTTTATTCGCGTGATGCTCCCAAAAGAGATAGCGCGTAAAAGCCAAGTTTTATCCTTATTATATGTGCTTAGCTTTAGCGCACTCATGATTAGTACTTTATATACGAATAGCATCCCTCAAGCGGTGCTAGCGCTATTAGGTACGATTTATATGACAAGCTACTATACGAATAAGCTCACCTCCCCTAACCGTTTCTTACCGTTACGTGGTGAAGCGAGTGTGTTGGTGCATGATTTTACAGATGTACGGCATACGTTAAAAGCGACGGTGACATTAGATCGTGAACAACAAAAATTAGTGCTAACGCCTGATGATCAAATTAAAGTACAACAACTTTTTTTACAACAAAATGCCGAAACGAATGATTTTTATCGTTTAATGCTACAAGCGAAAGCCCAGTATGAGCAGTTAACAGCGCTATATGCAGCTAACCGTGATGTACAAGTGGCAGAAGCTTTAGGTTTAGTGACATTACTGCACAGTCATTTTATTCACGGTGCGGAATTTACAGAACGTGCGCTAGCATTACCAAATAGCTTCCCTCGTAAGCCGACAGAAGCACATACGTATATTTTGCAATTAATTCGCATTGCGCTAAATCGCATGGATGAGGCCATTACCCATTACGAAAATCCTGAAAGAGAAGAACAATTTACAAAAGCTAATGCAAAAATGCGTGAAACATTACGTTATGTACAAGGATAAAAAAGAAGTTTAACTCCGGTTAAGCTTCTTTTTTTATGGCAAAAACACCACCAATTATCTGACAACTGCATAGAAAAAACATATCGCAACATAAAGATTTTGTTTTTTTAGTTATGGTACAAAAAATTTTTTTATTTTCTAGCAATAAAAACTCATGACACTTTCTTGTCGCCTATGTATTATATTACTTGCTCAAAACGTTGTTAAATCAACGTTTTGGCAGATATAATAGTAGAATAATTCTGTAATATGTTTAATATTTTGTGCTTCAAACTACTTTTTTAGAGAATTTTTTCGAATAATTTTATAAAAAACTATTGCAATTTTGTGAACACTCTCATAGAATGAAATTACCAAATGCGACGGAGTGAGCATTTAGGTAACACTAAACAGAAAAACTAAACTCAAAACAGAGAGGGGTAATGATTATGGCAACAAATAATAACGCTAAAGTAGATATTATTGACTATGATGCAATTGCCGAATTACCGTCATTCAAAGCTTTAGTAAAACGTAAAAATGGATTTTTGTGGTCGATTACAGCAATCTTCTTAATTGCTTACATCACGCTACCTATTTTAACGTCGTACACTAAAATTTTGCACCAGCCGATGATTGGTGATATTACAGGTGTATGGATTTACTCAGCAGGCTTGTTCGTAATGACATGGGGGTTATGTCATTTATACGTAGCGAAAGCAAACAGCTATGATAAAGCAGCCCAAGCAATTATTGAGGAGTATAAACAAGGAGGCGGACGCGTATGAGTATTGTTGCGATTTCGTTTTTCGTAGGGATTGTAGGTTTAACATTAGTAATTACATGGTGGGCGTCTAAAAAGACTTCTTCTGCAAGTGATTTCTATACAGCAGGTGGCGGTTTAACAGGCTGGCAAAATGGTTTAGCCATCGCTGGTGACTACTTATCAGCCGCTTCATTCTTAGGTATCGCCGGTGCCGTAGCCTTATTCGGTTTTGATGGTTTCTTCTTCTCAATCGGTTATCTCGTTGCTTACTTAGTTGTACTTTACATCGTAGCCGAGCCATTACGTAACCTTGGTAAGTTTACATTAGCTGACATGATTACAGCACGTTTTAATACATCTAAAGTTCGTGGCACAGCAGCTTTAAGCACTATTACAATCGTTTTATTTTATATGATTGCTCAACTTGTAGGTGCAGGTGCGTTAATCAAGTTACTATTAGGTATTGACTACTGGATCGCTGTATTACTTGTAGGTTTCATGATGACAATCTACGTACTGTTTGGTGGTATGACAGCGACGTCTTGGGTACAAATTGTTAAAGCTTGTTTATTAATGTTAGGTACCGTTATTATTTCATTCTTAGTATTAAAAGAATTCGGTTTCAGCATTTCTCAAATGTTTACACAAATGACGACAGAAACAGAACACGGTCAAGCTTACTTAAATCCAGGTCTTCGTTATACAGAAGGTTTAGACACGATTTCAATGATGATTGCTTTAGTATTTGGTACAGCAGGTTTACCACATATCCTAATGCGTTTCTTCACAGTTAAAGATGCGAAAACAGCGCGTTCGTCTGTTATTTGGGCAACATGGATTGTAGGTATTTTCTACGTACTTACTATCTTCTTAGGCTTCGGAGCAGCAGCTTTCGTTGGTGCAGAAGCTATTATTGCAGAAAACCCTGCAGGTAACATGGCTGCTCCATTATTAGCAGAAGCTTTAGGCGGCGATATCTTAATGTCATTCGTATCAGCGGTAGCGTTTGCGACAATTTTAGCTGTAGTAGCAGGGCTTGTATTATCAGGCGCATCTGCCCTATCACATGACATTTACGGTGAAATTATTAAAAAAGGTAAAATGACAGACCGTGAGCAAGTACTAGCAGCACGTATCGGTTCTATCACAATTTCAGTATTATCTATCGTTTTAGCACTAGGTGCACAAACACTTAACGTAGCCTTCTTAGTATCACTTGCTTTCTGTATTGCAGGATCGGCTAACTTACCAGTAATTATTTACACAATTTACTGGAAACGTTTCAACACAACAGGCGCTATCTCAGCAATGCTAACAGGTTTAATCTCAGCACTTATCTTAGTAGCTGTATCACCTAACATTTGGAGCCCAATCGAAGGTAAAGCAATCTTCGTAGGCGAACCACTATTTATGTTATCAAATCCAGCACTTGTTTCTGTACCACTTGGTTTCCTTGCAGGTATTGTAGGTACATTATTATCGAAAGAGTCAGATGAAAAGAAATACCGTGAAGTTAACGTTAAAGCGAACACAGGTATTTCAGTACAAGACGTTTCACATTAATACAAATGGAGCGCGTACTTACTAAAGTGCGCGTTTCGTAAACCTAATAAAAAGCATTCCTCGAATAAGGAATGCTTTTTATTAGGTTTATAGCGTATATGACATTTGATATTGTTGGTACAACGTTTCAAAGCCGAGCGTCTGGAGCAATGCATATTGTTCGCTATCTGCATCGATTTGATGAATTTTACACGTGACGGCCCCGTATAAGGTGTGAAGTGCGGTAAGTAAAGCTTCAACAAGCGCTTGGGTAGGCTCTGGTAAAAAGATTTGCTTTACATACAGCTGATCCCCCTCTTCCCTACAACAAATATAACCAAGACGTTGCTCTTTGAAATAAATATCATACACCGAATCAGTGGTAGCTAAGCGCGTCTCCCACGATGTTGTTGCGGGTTGCATAGCGAGGTGCCAATCACTTACTTGTGTGAGCTTTAATTGCAACGGGGCTTGGCGGTAATGCGCTAACTTACCTGTTGCTACCGCGAGCGTATTAATTAGAGTGAAATTAGTAGAGCGATATAAATTTTCTGCTTTATCATTGCCGACTATCACTTCAAGGCGAAGTTCTTTAACATGTAGTGTTTGGGCTAAGGAAATCGCGTGTGCTACGAGTGAACGACCAATGCCATAGCCTCTATAGTTTGGTAACGTTGCCATACCTCCAATCCATGCTAATTGATCTTTTACCCCAAATAGCATAACGCCTGCATACTCATCCTCGACAGTAACAACAGTAGAATACGCTGGTGAGATAGCGTACTGTTGCATACGCGCTTGTAATACATCCTCTGTAATACTCATTGGCTTCATATAATTAACAAAGGCTCCGTTCCATAGCTTTGTCACTTGTGGTAACGGTAGTTGTTGTAGTGATAAAAATGCCATACTAAACCCTCCTTATAATCGATAAAATGTTGTGGTGTTGTTGTAAAGTTGTGTTGCGACTTGCTCTGTTGGCAATTGCTTAAGGCGTGCGATTTCTTCAATGCTGCGTGCCATCATGGTAGGTGCTGTAAGTTGACCCGAAAACTCCTGCTCAAAAGGCCACGGGCCATCCGTTTCGACCATGAGCTGTGAGAGCGGGTAACGTGCAACAAGGCTACGTATTTCAGGCTCATAACATATATCAGGCGTAATCGATACCATGTAACCGTTTTCAATCATGCGTGTGATAGTTGTAGCATCGCCTTTAAACCAGTGGAAGTGCGCGCGTGTTAGCTGATGCTTTTCGAGTAAATTACAAGCTACTTGCGCATCTTCATAGACAGCATGCAAAACAATTGGTTTGTCTAGCTCTTTTGCTAACGCAATAAAGCGCTCAAGTAAAGCAATGTGCGCATCGCGGTCAACTTGCTCATAATAGGGCAAGCCTACTTCGCCAATCGCTACAATCCTATCTCGATTAGCACGGATTAACGCAAAAATTGCCGCTTCCTCTTGTGCGCTCGCGACAGGCTGCTCTGGATGGTAGCCGAGCGCACTATGTACATTAGGGTGTTGTGCTAACTGTAAATTAGCTAAGCAAGATAAATAATTTGTAGATACTGTAATAAATGGCGCCCCACTGGCAAGCAAAGTTGCCTGCTCATGGGTAGCGTACTGATCAAGATGGATATGGGCATCAATCATTTGTTTTCCTCGTTTCCATTTGTGCGAAAATATGTTGTTTTAATGCGATAAATTCCGCGGTAGCAAGCATTGCCGGGTGGCGTGGTCGCGCAAAAGGTACCTTTATCTCCTCTTTGATATGAGCAGGACGTTTCGATAAAATAATAATACGATCTGCTAAATAAATGGCTTCTTCTATACTATGCGTAATAAATAGTACGGAGCGGGGATGCGCTTCCCAAACAGACAGCAACCAGTTTTGCATATCGAGACGCGTAAATTCATCTAAAGCAGAGAAAGGCTCGTCCAAACAGAGTAAGTTTTGCTCACTTAGAAGTGCCCTAATAAAAGCGACACGCTGCTTCATCCCACCTGATAGCTCGATAGGATATGCTTCTTTAAACTGAGCTAGTCCTACTCGCTCAAGCCAATCTTCTGCTTGAGTATAATTGGCCTTGCTTTGGATTTCCTGTGCGAGCACGACGTTTTGTAAAACAGTACGCCACGGAAATAGCGATGCTTGCTGTGGCATATAACTAATATGCCCTTTTTCACCACTAATGGCTTTACCATTAAGCAAAATTTCGCCAGCTGTAGGGGTTATAATCCCGCCAATTAATTGAAAGAGCGTACTTTTACCACTGCCAGAAGGCCCTAAAATCGCAACGAATTCGCCATCAGCTACTTGTAAATTAACATGTTGCAACACTTCAGTAGCACCGAAGTTTTTAGATAAATCAGTAATCTCTAGTAACATAATTATACCTCCCTCGTTTGCCCTTTTACAATCATACGCTCTATTAGCTGAATGAGCGCGAACAATGCCATGCTAAGTAACATAATGGCGAATATTGCAACGAAAACACGGTCAATGCGGAAGGATGACTGCGCATAGGTCATATACACGCCGATGCCTTGCTTAGCACCTAGCCATTCGGAAATGACAGCACCCATTACACTATACGTAGCCGCAATTTTTAAGCCTGAAAATAAAGATGGCATAGCATACGGTAGCTCTAGCTTCCAAAATGTTTGCCCGCGATTTGCGCCAATCATTTGCATATAGTGCTTTAATGTAGGGTCGGTATTTTTTAAGCCATCCATCATCGCTACGACAATAGGGAAAAAGCAAACTAAGCTAATAATAATAAGCTTAGGTAATAGCCCGAAGCCAAACCAAATAATAAGGAGTGGTGCTAACACAATGGTCGGTACGTTTTGCGATAAAATGAGTAACGGGTATACCATTTGGTTAATAAGCGGCATACGGTGCAAAAGCAGTGCAATGATAAAGCCGATGCTTGCGCCAATCGTTAGCCCTAGCAATGTAAGTTTAGTTGTAGCTAAAATATGCACAGAAAAGTCGCCAAATGAACGATACCCTTCAGCTATAATCGCACTCGGAGCGGGTAATAGCCACATCGGGATGTCGCGCCACCAAACGACCGCTTCCCAAATGATAAATAAAACGAGAAGGAACACCACCGCTCCCCCTCGTTTCATCACATTATGCATTAGCGGTATTTCTCCGTTAATGTGTCCATCGTAATACCTGATGGTTGGTATAAGATTTTCACTTGTGTAATGACGTTGACACAGCCGAGTTCAACCATTTTTACATTCATTTTTTCGATGATCGCTAGCAATGTTGTTAAATCGCCTTCCATCGTTGTTTCGAGTGGATGTACTTCGTATTTAACGCCTGAAGCGTCAATTACAGCGATTGCTGCGTCTACTGCTGGGATTACATCTGCTACGTTCTCCGTTTTAGGAATGATTTGTACACTAATTAATGAGTTTGTCATGATGTCACCTCTTATTTTTTTGGTAAAAATTCGTTAGTAAATGCTTGCTCTGGGTCAAAGTCGCCTTCTAGCACGCCATTTTCTGTCATCCAGTCGGCATAGTTTTTCCATACGTCTAGTTTTTGTACGCCCCATTGCTCAGCATCATCTTGATATTTATCTGCTAACCATTTTTGAGAGTTGATTACGAGATCTTGTGAAAGGTCTGGTGCTGCTACGAGTAAAATATTCGCTGCATCTTCAGGGTTTTCAATCGCATATTCGTAGCCTTTTGCAACAGCTGCTACCATTTTTTTAACGATGTCTGATTTTTCGTCAATCATTTTTTCATTTGTTGAAAGCACAGGCGTGTAGTAGTCAAGTTTTTCGCTATAATCGGTTAAATAAATCATATCGATATCTTTACCACGTAGCTCTGCCTCTACCCCTGTCCAACCATAGTAAATCCAAGCGAAATCGACATCTTTTTCAGTCATTGTAAAGAAGTCTGCGTCACCCGCATTAATGATAGCAATTCTTTCGACGTCACCGCCATCTGCTTTCATAATCGTTTCAATAACAGCTTTTTCAATAGGAGAACCCCAGCCGCCATAAGTTTTGCCTTCAAAATCTTTAGGCGAAGCAATGCCTTTTTCTTTTGGTGCTGCAAACCCTGAAGTGTTATGTTGGATAATCGCTGCAATTGATACGATCGGCACACCTTGGGTACGTGCTAATGTAATGCCTTCTTGATAGCTAATACCGAAATCCGCTTTACCAGAGGCTACGAGCTGATCGGCTCCTGCATCTCCTGGTTGAATAATATCAACATCTAATCCTTGTTCTTCAAAGAAACCTTGTGTTTGTGCTACGTATAAACCGGTATGGTTCGTATTAGGTGTCCAGTCAAGCACCATTGTTACCTTTTCAAGTTGGTCTTTTGCCGCTTCTTCTTTTTTCGGCTCCTCTTTCGATTGACATGCAGCAAGCGCTACTACAGCCATTGCTAACATGAGGGTAATAACCCATTTTTTCATTCGTCTTCCGCCTCCTTCATATTAAAAAAAGCCTTAAGCGGGCATGTACTACCCGCTTAAGGCTTCCTACATGTTCCCTACGATGGTTTTACCATATCAGGTTCTAAGGGTATTCCTACATTTCGGTCTCTCAGCTCATGTTTGAGCTCCCCCACATTACTATTTACCGTTCATTATAACAGCTATAGCATATTTATACTATTTAATTATCGAGTAGACTGCGCGAATGGCACCGTCTGTTTTTGGATCTACTTTAAATGAACCGTTTGAAAGGCGTTCGTTTTTCGGTAAATCTTGCATTGTGATTTCTTCTTGATGTTTTTCCGTTTCGATAATGAGTACGGCATGCGGACGTTCTTTTTCTACAGCAATAATTTTATGCGGCTGTGCCTTTAGTAAACTTAAAATTTGTACGCCGCGTTTAGCACGGTTACTCGTCACCACTTCTTCAATGCCCATTTTTTTAACAGCCCCACGTTGTGTCACAATAACGAGACGTTCGTTAGCATCTACTTGAGCCGCAAAGACAATCGTTTCGTCTTTAAGCGTCATTCCTTTTACACCACCGGTACGTAACCCTGTAGGAGGCACCTCATTAACGAGGAAGCGGAGCGCCTGCCCTTCCGTCGTAATAAGTGTAACTTCATCTTGTTCCGTGACAAGAAAGGCAGCTACCATGGCATCATCTGCTTTGACATTCATCGTTTTTAGTGCGCGTGAATAGCGTGAAACTTTATATTCGCTCAGCACCGTACGCTTTACTTGACCAGCCGCTGTTACGGTCATCACAAATGTTTCGGTACTGCTGAAGTCTTTAAAGCCATGGACCGCAATAATTTCTTCTTCCGCTTCGAGTGGCACAATGCTCGAAATATGTTGACCTAAATCTTTCCAGCGGATATCTGGTAACTCGTGGACAGGCTGATAAATGTATTGCCCGCGATTAGTGAACAGTAACAGATGGTGTTGCGTATTCATTGGTTGTTCGAATAACACATAATCTGATTCTTTCATCGCAAGATCTTTACCGTTCGACGCATTATAGGAACGTGGTGATGTACGTTTGACGTAACCGTCCTTCGTAACACTTACAATGACTTCTTCACTCGGTACAAGTACATCGAGCGTTACTTCTAGCTCTTCAATTTTAGCTTGCAATACCGAACGGCGCGGCTCAGCAAATTGCTTACGTGTGGCCTTTAGTTCGCGTTTAATGACCGCAATTAATTTCGCAGGACTTTGTAAAATGCCTTCTAGCGTCGTGATTTCTTGTTGAAGTGCCTCATGCTCCTGACGTAACTCTGTAATATCTGTATTCGTTAATCGATAAAGTTGTAAGTTAACAATCGCCTCAGCTTGCGCCTCAGAGAAATCGAATGCGGCCATAATGCCCTCTCTAGCATCTCGTTTATCCTTAGAGCTACGAATTTTTGCGATGACTTTGTCTAAAATAGAGAGCGCTTTAATTAAACCTTCTACGAGATGAATGCGTTTTTTAGCACGAGCTAAATCAAAGGTTGTGCGGCGTGCTACTACTTCTTTTTGATGCTCAATATACGCATCGAGCAGTAATGACAGTGTCATCATCGTTGGGCGGCGGTGATGAATGGCAATCATATTAAAGTGATAAGTCACTTGTAAATCGGTTATTTTAAGCAGGTAGTTTAAAATCCCTTGTGCCGGTATGTCTTTCTTTAATTCGATAACGACGCGTAAGCCTGTGCGGTCAGATTCATCGCGTATTTCGGCAATGCCTTCTAACTTTTTATCAAGGCGTTGCTCATCGATTTTTTTTACTAAATTCGCTTTATTGACGTCATAAGGTAATTCGGTAACGACAATTTGTTCTTTACCACCTTTTAGCGTTTCAATTGCGGTTTTTGCACGTACGACAATTTTGCCGCGCCCTGTTTCATACGCTTTTTTAATGCCGTCGGTACCTTGGATAATGCCTCCTGTTGGGAAGTCAGGCCCTTTTATGACCGTCATTAACTCATCTACGCTCGCATTCGGTTGATCTAAGCGCATTAATACGGCATCGATTGCTTCGGCTAAGTTATGCGGCGGGATATCGGTTGCGTAACCCGCTGATATACCGGTAGAGCCGTTAACGAGTAAATTAGGAAAGCGTGCAGGTAAGACAGTAGGCTCTGTATCTTGGTCGTCAAAGTTTGGTACGACATCTACCGTATCTTTTGTAATATCGCGTAGTAATTCGCCCGCAATCGCAGATAATCTTGCTTCTGTGTAACGCATAGCTGCAGCCGGGTCACCATCTACGGAACCGTTATTACCGTGCATCTCAATTAACATATGGCGCGCTTTCCAATCTTGACTCATGCGCACCATAGCTTCATAAACGGATGTATCACCATGTGGGTGATAGTTACCAATGACGTTACCGACCGTTTTTGCGGATTTACGGAACGGTTTCTCTTGCGTATTACCCTCTGTATGCATGGCATATAAAATACGGCGCTGTACGGGCTTTAAGCCATCTCGTGCATCGGGTAATGCACGGTCCTGAATAATATATTTACTATAGCGACCGAAGCGGTCACCCATAACTTCTTCTAATGGTAAATCTTGAAATTTTTCTTGCATAATTAGTCCTCCTCACTAATGAATTCATTTTCGAGAATGTTAGCATCATCTTCCATGCCAAAGTCTACATTCGCTTCAATCCATTTACGACGAGGCTCTACTTTATCACCCATCAATGTCGTCACACGTCGCTCGGCACGCGCACCATCTTCAATGCGGACGCGAATTAAAGTACGACTTGCAGGGTCCATTGTCGTTTCCCAAAGCTGAGAGGCATTCATTTCCCCTAAACCTTTATAACGCTGAATGACATAACCTTTGCCAATTTTCTTAATCGCCGCATCAAGGTCGCGTTCGGTCCAAGCATACATGAACACTTCTTTTTTGCCGCTACCTTTACTCACTTTATAAAGGGGCGGTAAGGCGATATATACTTTCCCAGCTTCAATAAGCGGACGCATATAACGGTAGAAAAAAGTAAGTAATAATACTTGAATATGCGCGCCGTCAGTATCGGCATCGGTCATAATGACAATTTTGTCGTAGGCGGCATCCTCTAGGGAGAAGTCGCTACCAACGCCAGCACCAATCGTATGAATGATCGTTGAAATCTCTTCGTTTTTCATGATGTCTTCAAGCTTAGCTTTTTCGGTATTAATGACTTTACCACGCAATGGTAAAATCGCTTGGAATGTGCGGTCTCGCCCTTGTTTTGCTGAACCCCCAGCGGAGTCACCTTCGACTAAGTACAGCTCGTTTTTTGCCGCGTTTTTAGACTGTGCTGGTGTTAATTTACCTGATAATAAGGTGGATTTTTTGTTTTTCTTCCCGCTTCGTGCATCTTCGCGAGCTTTGCGCGCTGCTTCACGCACTTGTTGCGCACGAATGGCTTTACGAACTAAGGAAGCAGATAGTTCGGCGTTTTCTTCGAGTACATAAAGTACTTGTTCGGCAACGACGGTATCTACAGCTGAACGCGCTTCAGATGTACCGAGCTTACTTTTCGTTTGTCCTTCAAATTGTAAAATGTTTTCAGGGATGCGCACAGAAACAATCGCACATAACCCTTCGCGGATATCTGCACCGTCTAAATTTTTGTCTTTTTCTTTGAGCAGCCCAATTTTACGTGCATATTCATTAAACACACGTGTCATAGCCGCTTTTGCACCTGTTTCATGCGTGCCGCCATCACGTGTGCGCACATTGTTAACAAAAGATAAAATGGTTTCTGCATAGCCGTCATTATACTGAAAAGCAAACTCTACTTCGATAGCATGATGCTCACCTTCTACATAACGAACAGGATGCAGTGTGTCCTTTTCTTCGTTTAAATATTCTACGAAAGCTTCAATACCATTTTCATAATAAAAAATATCATGCTTCGGTTCTTCACCGCGCTCGTCAATAAGCTCGATTTTTAAGCCTTTTAATAAAAAAGCAGATTCGCGTAAGCGTTCAGCAAGCGTATCGTAATGGTACTTAGTCGTTGAAAAAATCGTATCATCTGGTAAGAAGTGAATGGCTGTACCTGTCTCACGTGTTTTTCCTTTAATTTCTAATGTAGTAACAGGCTTGCCTCCATTTTCAAAGCGTTGTTCGTAAATTTGGCCGTCGCGATAAATTGTAACCGTTAAAAAACGAGATAGTGCATTTACAACAGACGAACCAACGCCGTGTAAACCACCACTCGTTTTATAACCACCCTGCCCGAATTTACCTCCCGCATGCAGTACTGTTAAAATAACTTCTGGTGTGGGTTTTCCTAATTTATGCATACCAACTGGCATTCCGCGACCGTAATCGCGTACCAAGATGCTTTGGTCTTTTAAAATGGTAACGACAATGCGATCTCCAAAACCTGCGAGTGCCTCATCGACAGCGTTATCTAAAATTTCATATACGAGGTGATGGAGCCCGCGATTATCGGTTGAACCGATGTACATCCCCGGGCGTTTACGTACAGCTTCTAACCCCTCGAGTACTTGAATATCATCTTCATTATAAGTTGTTGTCAAAAAAATCCCTCCAAAAGAGAACGTTCGTTCTTGTTAAATCCTACAATTAATCGTAATCCCTCATTGCGTATTAGTCAATGAAAATCGCATACTTCCCCATTTTAGCAAAATACGCTGAGAGAAGTTACACTTATCATCTTTTCAGAATGCAGTTGGTAGCTTACAATAGTTTTTAGTACCACGTCATAATAAAGGAGTTTTCTATGGTAAATTTAGTTCTTGTGCTCATTAGTGCATATGTTATCGGTTCAATCCCGTCAGGTTTATGGATTGGACGATTGTTTTTTAATACGGATATTCGTGAACATGGTAGCGGCAATTTAGGCGCCACCAATACCTTTCGTATTTTAGGTAAAAAAGCAGGGCTCGTTGTAACAATTATGGATGTCTTAAAAGGGACAGCTGCTGTGTTATTACCCGCGATTCCTTTGTTCTCAAACACCGGAGTACATCCGCTACTGCTAGGTATTATTGCAGTTGTTGGCCATATGTTTCCTGTATTTGCAGGTTTTCGTGGGGGTAAAGCTGTGGCAACCTCTGCTGGTGTTGTGTTAGGGTATGCACCTGTATTATTTTTGATCTTATTCGTTGTGTTTTTCACAACGTTAAAAATTTCTAAGATGGTAAGTTTAACTTCGATGGTAGCCGCTTCAGTCGCTTTAATTTACAGTATCATTTATTATTTTGTTACAGGCGATTATGCCTTATTTATTTTAATCTTCTTTTTGTTTAGCTTTATTATGGTGCGTCACCGTGCTAACATTGGTCGGATTAAAAATGGTACGGAACCAAAAGTCAAATGGTTATAGGAGTGAAGAAATGCAAATTATTATAAACGATGATGCTAAAGCATGGTTTGTAGAAGAGATGGAAGTCGAAGCGGGCGATACGATTCGCTTTTATGCACGATATGGCGGCTCGAGTCCATTTCACGAAGGTTTTTCAATCGGCATGACACGTGACGAGCCGCTCCATAGCGGTGCTAAAACACAGATTGACGGCGTGACGTATTTTATCGAACAAGATGACCTTTGGTTTTTTAATGAACATGACCTCTATGTCGCTGTCGATACGAATGATGAATTAACGTACACTTATAAATAAAAAGTAAAACGTGAGCGAATCACGTTTTACTTTTTTATGCCCAATCGTAAGGCGTTAATTGATAAACATAATAATTTAGCCAGTTTGAAAACAATAAATGCGTATGAGCACGCCACGTGTTTTGTGGTGTTTTCGTCGGGTCATCATTTGGGAAGTAGTGCGCAGGTACCGCGGGATTCAAGCCCTTCGCAACGTCACGTTCGTACTCTTCCGCTAATGTATGTGCATCATACTCTAAGTGACCTGTCACCATAATGTTGCGGTGATTTTTCGATGCCACAATAAATACGCCGACTTCATCAGAGTAGGATAATAATTCTAAATCGGGATGCTGACGTACTTCGTCGATAGATACAGAAGTATGGCGCGAGTGAGGGGCCGTAAAGACATCACTAAAGCCACGTACTAAGTCATGGGTAACATCTGTAATGACATGGCCATACACGCCTGAACATTTCTCGGCTAGTTCGTATTTGCCAATACCGTAATAATGATAAAGTGCAGCTTGAGCACCCCAACAAATATGGAGCACGCTTGTGACATTAGTTTCGGACCAGTCCATAATTTGCTGCATTTCTTGCCAATAATCAACATCTTCAAACGCTAATTTTTCGACAGGCGCGCCTGTAATAATCATGCCGTCATAGCGTTTATGTTTAATCTCATCAAACGTCGTATAAAACGCATCGAGATGTGATTTACTAATATTTTTTGATACGTAGGTTGCAGTGTTTAAAAACGTAATATTTACTTGAAGCGGCGTATTGCCTAATAGGCGCAGTAGCTGAAGTTCGGCTTTTTCTTTTTCAGGCATTAAATTTAAAATAATAATATTTAATGGGCGAATATTTTGTGTAGAAGCGCGCTCCGCTTCCATAGCGAAGATCTTCTCAGCGCGTAGGTGCTCACCTACAGGCAAGTTTTTTGGGATGTTAATAGGCATTGTGCAGTCTTCCTCTCCTAAGTAATAAAAAAACCCTCATTCTTTGTGAGAATGAGAGTGTCGATGCTAGCCTCTCTTATCTCATAGGAATTAGCACCTTTCTTGCCTAAGCAAGAGGTTGCTGAAGCGTCTTAGGGCCTGTCCCTCGGCTTCTCTCGATAAGAATATTTAGATTATTGCTATAATAGCACGCGGGGTATTTTATTGCAATGCATAGCTTTCTCCTGTTTTTTATGGTAGCATATACCTTTAGTAAAGAATGAGGACGTGAAAAGATGATTAAAATTGAACTACCAAAACCAGATTTAGTAATTCGTCAACGTGAACAGAAGCTACAAGAGGGCGACGTGCCGATTACACCGGTCTATGGCTTCATTGATTTAGATAAAATTAGCCGTGAAAAAGGCGGTATCTTTATGTTTTTCAACGAAGATAACGAGCTATTATTTGTAGGTAAGGCACGTAAATTACGCCAACGTATTAAAAAGCATTTTAACGACAATGGTTTAATGGTGAAGCACCGTGACGAAATTCATAAAATCGAAGTGTTTGAAGTCGAAACACCGATGGAACGTGAAATTTACGAAACGTATGCGATCAACACGTTAAAAGCGAAATATAATATTGATAAAGTATTTTATCGTGATTAAGATGTCCTTTTAGGGCATCTTTTTTTCAACAGAAAGAAGGACTATAATGACAGCTACATTAAACGTTTTCTTGCAAAAGTATATTGCGCTGTTAACACCACTAAGTTTACTGCTAGGGGTTGCGCTTCATACCCTTGGTGAAAATTATTTATTTGCCGTCCCTTGGCTCTTTGCTTTTATGACATTTGTCGGGAGCCTCGGCATGCGTGCGCGCGACGTAAAAGTTTTTACGCGTTATCCTAAAACCATTTTACTAAGCATCGCTTTTTTGCATATCCTTATGCCACTCTTTGCCTACATAGTGGCAATAACATTATTTAATGATGCTATGTTAACGGTAGGATTTGTGATGGCGGTAGCTGTACCTACAGGCGTAACGAGTGTTATATGGGTTACAGTTTGTAAAGGCAATTTACCACTTGCGTTAGCCATTATTTTAATTGATACATTGCTTGCGCCAATTATTATGCCAACATTACTCCATATTATTGTAGGTGCTGCAATTGAAGTAAATACGGCAGGGCTACTCATTGATTTATTATGGATGATTGTCCTTCCGACGTTGCTTGGTATTGTGTTAAATGAAGTAACGAAAGGGCGCATTCAAACGCAATGGTCGCCTAAATTAGCCCCTTTTTCGAAGTTAGCTTTATTTGCTGTCGTCTTTATTAATGGTAGCGCGATTTCTCCGTATATTAAAGAGCCTACACGGGAGCTAGCAGGTATCATTGCGACCGTATTGCTCGTATCGGTAACGGGCTACACCTTCGCATATGTTGCAGGGCGTTTACTTTACAAAAAGCAACCTGATGTGGCGACAACCTTTATGTTTATTGGCGGTATGCGTAATATCTCAGTAGGCGTAGTAATTGCTACGAGTTACTTCCCTGCCAAAGTTGCTATGCCGGTCGTGTTCGGTATGCTATTCCAACAAATTTTAGCTTCTACTTTCAGTAAATTAACGAAACCACCGCTACAAACAACAGCGACAGCTTAATTGCCGTCGCCGTTGTTTATTTTTTTAATTCCTCTTTGACAAACTTCTCAAATAAGCCTTTAATTTCATCGAGTGGAATATTATTTTTCATGTAACTTTCCACATCTAAGTTTTCGTCTTGTAGCTTAGCGAGTGCTACGCGGTAACTAATTTCTGAAACGGTTAAACCTAAAGCGATAGTTATAGAAGTAGCTACTGAGCCATTAATGACGCCACCTGCAAGCGTACCAACACCCGGAACGAACTTTAATACTTGTGCGACAAGATAGCGACCAAGCTGCGATACAATCTCACCTATACCGAGTGTGCCGATTAAACTTTCAAAATTACTAAATAAACCGTCTAAGCCGTAACCTTTTAAAATACGATTAATCATTACGCCTTGATTGGCAAGTAAAATGGGGCCATCTGCAAAGGGAATCGGTGTAAAGCCTACACCGAATGAGACGCTGGCGTGTTGGCGAATCGCTTTATTTATTTCTTCACGCTTTAACGTTACATCTACTTGTTGTGCACGTAAAAATGAAAAGCGGACTGCCGTATCCAAATGGTTGTATGTCCATTCGATAAGCTGTGGTAGCTGAAGCGGTAATTTATACGAAACAGCAAAGCTTGCGAAGCCCTCTTCTGCGATTACATTCATTAATGTGTCTACCGTTTCTACAGAAGCGATATCGCATTTAGTAAATACGACACAGATCGGTTTATTAGTCGCTCTAAATTTTTTAAGCATCGTAATATCCATCGGCGTAATACGGTGACCGCTTGCTGCAATGCAATACCATACCATATGAATTTGTGCTTCTACGGGTTGGGTAGCATCGTGCATATAATTTGTCATTTCCTCTGTAAATCGTTGATGCTCATCTGTCGCAATCTCATAGCCCTTCGTATCAAATAACGTAATCGGAAATTCATCAATTTCATATTTTGTAGTGGCTTGTGTGACAGGTGTACCTACCCCGGTGTTCGCAAAATCAACTTGGAATACGCGGTTAACTAACGTACTTTTACCTGAGCCTGTAGCCCCTACAACTAAAATATTCGTTTTTTCTTGTTCTTCTAAAAAACCTGCCATCGCTTTTTCTACAGCTTGATTGACAATAATATCAGTGGTTTTTCCCAAAACGTAGCCCTCCTAAAAAGCTTTTCTTTTTTTCGACGGGTGCATGATAATACGTACGAATCGCATTTATTACGCGATTTCGTCCATAGGTCACGCTTTGTGAGCCATCATAATAGCGCTCTTCTAAACTGTTTACGGCCAATGTGCGACACGGAATGAGTGCAGCCATTTTATGAATGTCTTGTTGGCTTAACGTATTGGATTTTGTTAAGACAGCTACGACCGGATAATGTTCAAGCAAGGCGCTAATGATGCGCTGATCTGTCGTTTGTACACGAGCCCTACTCGCATCGATACAATAAATAATTAAATCAATCGTTGTGGCTTTTGCAAATTTCGTAAATGATTTTTCCCATTCCTCGAGTCTGCCTTGTTCAATACCCCAGGCATCCGTTAGCGTGACGTGCATATCTTCTAGCTGTACATCTGTTGCATGAAACCCCTTCTCTGTAACAGGCAAGCCTACACCTGTAGCGCGTAAAGATTGCCCAGTAAGATAATTAATTAATGTGGATTTACCGGCGCCTGTTTGACCGATAACGACGATGTGAAAATAAAGTTGTTTTTTCATGCGTTACCTCCTTCCTTTTATTATTCCCTCGTTTTGCCAACATCAATCCTTATCGATAAAAAATATTTTAGTTGATAATGATTTTCATTTTCGATAAGATGAGGGTATTACGAATGCAGGAGGTTACGAATGAAAGATATTACGATTATTGGCGGAGGACCCGCAGGATTGTTTGCGAGCTTTTATAGTGGGTTACGCGACATGTCAGTACAAATTATTGAATTTCAAGATAAATTAGGGGGTAAAATGCACGTCTATCCTGAAAAAATCATTTGGGATATTGGTGGGGTTCCACCTAAGCCAAGCTATGAAATCATTGAGGACATTGTCGCGCAAGGCTTACATTTTTCGCCTGATGTGCATTTAAATGAGCGCGTTATCAATATCGAAAAATTTGAGGAACATCACTTCGTTGTGACGACAGCAAGTGGCGCAAGTTTTCATTCTAAAGCGGTCATTATTGCAGTCGGTGGTGGCATCATTCAGCCATTAACTCTCGAAATTGAAGGGGCGACGCGTTATGAAGTAACCAATTTACAATATGTCGTGCAGTCTGTACAAAAATATAAGGATAAAAAGCTTGTGATTTCGGGTGCCGGCAATGCTGCGCTTGACTGGGCAGTGACACTAGCGCCTCATGCTAAAAGCGTTGTGCTATGTTACCGTAAAGATGAAATTTCAGGCCATGAACATATGAAAGAAGAACTTGCTCGCCTTGGTGTTATTGAAAAGAAGCGGACAGTAATTACACAGTTGATGGCTGATGCTACAGGTCAGCGCATTGAAAAAGTTGAGCTGACGCAAGGTGATACGACAGAAGTAATAGCGGTCGACGAAGTGATTATTAGCCATGGTTTTAATCGCGATGCGTCGTTGCTTGATCAAGCAACTATACAGCTCGAACGTTATGATGATTTTTACATTCAAGGACAAGGCAATGCTAGTAGCTCGGTAGCCGGTATTTTTGCTTGCGGCGACATCGTGAAGCACCCAGCTAAAGTCCACTTAATTGCGAGCGCTTTTAATGATGCGGCAAATGCAGCGAATTTAGCGAAGCAATATATTGAGCCTACCGCTCGTGAAAATGGTCGTGTGTCGAGTCATAATGAACGTTTTAAAGAAAAAAATAAACAAGTGCTCCAAAACTATTTATGAGCGCATAAAACAAAAAGTTGAAGCGCTTAGATATCGCTTCAACTTTTTGTTTTGTTTGTTAACCAATGGGGCTCTTGCGCTACTTTACTATGGGTAGCAAGGCTTACGATAATAAAGATAAGCAATGAGCTTATAATAGGCAGTGTTACCGTATGCATCCCAAAAATATGAGGAGCAAGACAATCAATCGCAATATATAACCCCATGCCGGTAATCATTGAAGCAATCGCACCGTAACGGTTAGCTTTAGGCCAATAGAGCCCAAGTACTACAGACCAAATAAATACCGCTTCTAAGCCACCGAACGCAAATAAATTTAACCAAACGATTAAATCAGGTGGGTTCATCGCAAATAATACGACAGCTAAGCCGATAGTCGTCGTGACGATAAAGCTCGCCTTTTTAATTTGAGCATCGCTTGCTTCAGGCTTAATGTAATTTAAGTAAATGTCTTTTACGACAGTCGAGCTAACTAAAATGAGTAGTGCATTTACGGTAGACATCGTTGCTGCCATCGGTGCAGCCAATACGAAGCCAGCTACAGCAGGCGGTAATACTTTTAGTGTTAGGAGCGGCATGACTTTATCGCCAATGTCGATTCCAGGTAGCACAGGGCGCGCTAAGACACCGATTAAATGCATACCAAACATAATTGTACCAATCGCAATGGTCCCGATTAAAATGGCGCGATGCATACTTTTCGCATCTTTATAACTCATCGCACGGACCGCAATTTGAGGAAGACCGACGACACCCACGCCGATTAAAATCCAAAAGGTAGATACATATAAAGGGGTTAACTCCCCTTCTGCCCCGTACGGTGTAATAAAGTTAGGGTTTTCGGCAACGAGTGCTGCCATAATCGCATCAATACCACCACCCGCAATAATTGTACCGATAAGTAAAATGACGGTGCCAATGACCATAATTGATCCTTGGACGGCATCTGTTAATGCTACGGCTCTAAAGCCGCCAATAATGACATAAATTAATACCGAGCTTGCAAAAATAAAGAGTGCGGTCGTATAGCTAAGACCTGTTAATGATTCGATTAAACGCGCACCGCCTACCCACTGCGCCATCATAGATGAAAATAAAAAGACAATAATTGCAATGGCAGACATAATGACAATAAAATCACTGTTATAACGTACACGTAAAAAGTCGATTAAGGTAATCGTTTGAAATTTACGCGCAATAATCGCAAACTTTTTACCAAGTACCATTAACACAAAGTAACCCGCAGGTAGCTGTGCCATTGCTAATAACACCCAGCCTAAACCTTTGGTATATGCTACCCCAGGCCCGCCAATAAAGCTACTTGCGCTACCATACGTCGCAATCATGGTCATCGCTAAAATAAAGCCGCCCATTTCACGACCGCCTAAAAAATACTCCTGTAAAAATGAATCTGTCGTACGCACTTTAGTATTTGCCCATATACCGATCATAAAGATAATGATGAGAAAAAGAACGAGTGGTACGATAACTTGCCAATGAATCACTGTGCATCCTCCTCATCAAACGGCACATCTTTAAAGAAAAATGTAAGTACAAACCACAGCAGTACAATCATAAAAATGGTACCTGCTATACAGCTATAAAAGAACCAGGCAGGAAAGCCCAGCACATATGTGTAATTTGCGGGGTCACCGCTTCCGAGGCCGTACGCAAAGCCGAACCAAATCGCGAAGTTAATCATGACGAGCCCTACACCAATAAGCGCTTCCCGATTGGCGATTTTAAAGCGTTTATCCTCCATATTTATCCCCTCCTCATTTGTTTATTGTACTCATAAGATAAGGTAAAGAAAAGAGCCACTTCACAAAGGAAGCGGCTCTTAGTAGTTAGCGGGCAATGCGATGGCTAATTTTGTATTCATATTTACCATTTGAATAGTTGGCGATTGGTCCATAATCAGGTGCAAGATAAAGAATGAATTCTACTTTATCTTCATAGTATTCACCTTTGTTATTTTCCATATATTTAGGATAAGTTGTTTTAATTGCTACAACATTTGTAAAAGTATGGCCTTCTATTGTCAGCGTTTCATTCGTGTTAATAATTTCTTGTTTTTCTAATGACGAAGCAGCTATTCCTAACATACCTAGTTTATTTAAATAATCCGGATTTAATCCAATAGTGAAAGGATAAGCTATTGATGTACTTGCATCAGTTTGAGGGATAGAAAATCTCCAAGAACCACCTATTAAACCATAAGAAACGAGTCCGTATCTACCTGTTTGCGGATTAAAAAAATTCCAGCCTGTAGCTTTACCAAAATCAAGATTTTGATATTCTTTAAATAATAAAGCCGTGTTATCCGTATAATAGTAGTCATAATTTGGATTTGGTAAATAATCGCCTTTGTTAAGTGTCATAGCACGTGCTAAAAAGGCTGAGAAATGCGCACGTGTGAGCATTTTATTCGGTTGAAAATAAAGTGAACCATCGTTTGCACGGACGCTTTTTGCCACATTATTCATAGCTACTAATTGAATCGGGCGATAAAATGCATGGTTTTGGCTCACATCACGATAAGTAACTGAGTTTTGCGAAATCGATTTTAAATCGAAAGCTTCCGCTAGTATTTTAGCCATAAAGGCACGTGAAATATAAGAGTCTGGCTTAAAGTAAGGTGCATCACTAAAAATGCCTGCTGTGTAAAGCGCTGCGATGTCTTCGTAATACGGATGGCTGCGGCTTACATCTTTGTAGTTAGGGTGTTTTAGCTGATCTTTTGGTAATTGAAGTGCTGCTGCCATCATCTTGGCAATATGCTTTTTTTGGATAAGTTGATTTGGTTTAAACGTACCATCAGGATACCCACCAATGACACCTGTTTCAACAAGGTAGTCGATTTCAATTTTTAACGTATGCTTTGATGAAACATCTTTAAAATTACTAGCACTTGCTGGCGTTACTGTGAAAATCACAGCAAGTAATAAAGCGAGGACCGATATAGTTATTTTCTTCATTCCTATTCCTCCCAAAAAATATTTTTGTTACCATTTTTATAATACATGATTTATGCATGAAAAAACAGCCGCTTCATAAAGAAGGAGGCTGTTTTGTAAGTTCATAAAACGTAGCGCAGTAGTCATACCCTTGGCGTTGATACATTTCGCGCGGTGTATCTGAGGCATCGGCTACTAAAAAAATTGTATGGTATAAAAAGTGTGCTTCGATAAACGCTTGAATTGTACTACCAATACCTTGGCGCTGGAAAGCTTCACGTACAAAAAATTGATCTAACTCTACCGTGTTTTCTTGCACGATAAGTTCTACGGCACCGACCGCTTCGTTTTGATAGTACGCAATGACAGCAACGAAATCTTGCTGTAATTTACGACAAAGCCAAGCTTCACGTTCTTTAGCATACTTTTCACCAAAAGGCAGCGCTTCGTCATAGCTGAGTCGCAAAAAGTCTGGCACTGTCGCTGCATCTACAAACTGTACAGTAATGGCTTCATTGACCGCAAACATCGGGGTTGTTAGCTCATAAATTTCAAGCTCGCTTAATTCATAGTCTTCGAGCATCGGTACAGTTATGTTGGGCGGAAAGGTAAATTTCACATGTGCTTGTGTAGCAAGTTGCTCTTCTGCAAGTACTAGCAGTTGTTCTTTCGTTATGTCAGTTGTAATAACCATGCCGTTACTATCGTAGCGGCTCGGAACTTCTTTATCAACGAAGCGGATATAATCAGGCATTTTATAGGCAGTGCCATAGCGATTAACCGTCCAAAAATCAATCATATTATTCACCTGCCTGTAATTGATACATTTCAGCATAGCGACCATTTAAAGCGAGTAATTCTCGGTGAGAGCCGCTCTCTACAATTTCGCCAGCTTCTAGTACAAGTATTTTATCTGCTTGCTTAATGGTAGATAGACGATGGGCAATGACAAATGTCGTGCGCCCCTTTTTTAATACGTCCATCGCGTGCTGAATAATTTCTTCTGTTTCGGTATCAATATTAGACGTGGCCTCATCTAATATTAAAATCGCAGGATCAAATGCGAGCGCGCGCAAAGGAAATGAGTTGGCGCTGACCTGCGGAGAGCGTGCTACCTTTTTCAATAACAGGTTCGTCTAAGCCTTTTGGTAGGGTTTGAATAACTCGTTCGCCCCCTACCGCTTTTAACGCCGCTTCGATTTTTTCGCGTGTAATGCGAGGGTCATTTAAGCTAATATTAGAAGCGATAGTTCCTGTAAAGAGATAAGGGTCTTGTAATACAATACCCATATGTTGACGAATCGCTTGGCGAGAATGCGCTGTAATTGGGTCACCGTCAATTGTAATTTGTCCTTTTACGGGATCATAGAAGCGGAATAACACATTCATAATGGAACTTTTCCCAGAGCCTGTATGACCAACAAGTGCTACGGTTTCGCCTTTTTTCGCTTCGAAATTAATGTCTTTTAATACATAATCAGGTTCGTTGTAGGCAAACCATACGTGCTCAAAGCGCACATTCCCTTCATAGCGTGGCAACGTTTCGTCTGTCAATGGCTCCCCTTTTTCATCGAGTAGTTCAAAAACACGCTCAGATGATACTTTAGCCTTCTCTAAATGTGGTAGCTGGTTGACGATGCCCATAACAGGGCTAAAAATGCGCGTAATATAATCAACAAATGCATACAATAACCCAACGGAAATGGCCGCCTCTGCACCGAGTGCTTGGTTACCAAAGTAGATGATAAAAGCCATTAAAGTTAGTGACTGCAACGTATCTACTAAATTGTGAGAGGTAGCAGCATCTAACACGAGTAGCTTATTTTGATAGCGGAAATGCTCATCGTTACTTTCTTCAAACTCCTTTAGCATTTTGTCTTCTTGACCAAAGGCTTGAATGACCGGCATGCCTTGAATAGACTCGTTAATACGTGCATTCATGTCGCTCAGTTTACTGCGTACAACATGATTGTATTTTGAAGCGATTTTACGGTAAAGCACAATCCAAATCGCAAGTATAGGGATGAGCAGTAAGGCGATCATCGCCATGCGCCAGTCTAAAATAAAGAGCGCAATGTAAATGCCAATAATCGTCATACCACTCGCCGCAAAGTTGGCAAGTACGGTAACAAATAAATTACGCACGGCTTCGGTATCATTGGTAATGCGTGAAACGACTTTACCCGCTGGTAAATTGTCGAAATAGCGCACTGGCAAAGTTTGTACATGTTCATACACATCGTTACGCATCGTTTGAATGATGCGGTTAGCTCCTTTTTGCAGTAGTAACGCTTGACAATAGCGAAACAGTGCTGCAATAACAGCTAAGCCGAAAAATAGCCCAAGTAGCATAAGTAACGGCTTAACATTGATGCTTGTAGCATCTGCAATATGCTCATCAATAATCTTTTTTGCGATAAATGGTCCTGATACGTCCGCTGCAACGGCAATCAGCAATAAAAAGATACCGAGTAGCAAAGTGTTTTTATAAAGAAGGGCGTACTTGATCAAACGTTGTGTCGTTGTCATGACGTCACCTCCTCAAGTTGTTGGCGGTCATATTGTTCTTTATACCACCCACCGAGCGTTAGCAATTGTTCGTGTGTGCCTTGCTCTATAATGTGGCCATCTTCTAATACGATAATTTGATCCGCATGTTGAATGGCAGAAAGTCGATGCGTTACAATAATTGTCGTTTTTTGCGAGCGTACTTGTCGAATATTAGCAATGATGCGCGCTTCTGTTTTAGCATCCACTGCTGATAGCGAATCATCTAATAGTAAAATCTCTGGTTCACGAATGAGCGCACGCGCAATTGAAATTCGTTGTTTTTGTCCACCGGATAAGGCTACCCCTTTTTCGCCGACGATTGTATGAATGCCTTCAGGTAAACGCGCAAGATCTTTATCAAAGTCAGCTAAACGTATCGCTTCTTGTAGTTGCTGTTCTGTGGCATCGGGTTTACCGAATAAAATATTTTCGCGTACCGAACGAGAAAATAAAGTATGTGTTTGGGGCACATAACCAATTAACTGACGCACTTGCGCTTTACTGTGCGCTTCAATCGCCTGTTCACCTAAGGCAAGTTCACCGTCTCCTTTAGGGTATTCGCGCAGTAACTGTTTAATAAACGTCGTTTTACCGCTACCTGTTTTCCCTACGATGCCTAATGTTTCACCACGTTTAATGCGTACGTTGATATTTTGTAAGTTCATCGTTTCGGACTGTGGGTACGTAAAGGCCAATCCTTTAAAGTGAATGTCATTGGGTTCTCTCGTAATGATGTGCTCAAGTGGGTCTACGACAGCTTCTGTAGTTTGTAGTGTTTCTTCTACACGATCAAGCGAAGCGTTACCCATCTGCATAACATTAATAAGCTCACCAATCGCAAACATTGGCCATACAATCATGCCAAGGTAAACGTTAAACATCACAAGCCCACCGACGGTCATTTCACCGCGAGAGACGAGTACTGCCCCGTAGCCAAGCCCAATCATATAACTCAGCGTCGTGACAATTTTAGTAAGCGGGTTAAATAACGCTTCAATACGTTTAACCTGAATATTTTTTTGGTATACATCCTCCGTCATTTGAGCAAATTTTTCTTCCATATCACGTTCTTGTACGTAGGCACGTACAACGCGTACGCCCTCAACTGCTTCGAGTACACCATCATTCATTTCACCAAACGCTGTTTGCGCCAGCATATAACGCTCATGAATTTTTTTACCGAGTATTTTCATAGCGAGCGCTAAAATGGGAAGTGGTAATACCGCTAGTAATGTTAGTTTCCATGACACCATCACACCCATTGTAATGATGATAGTAATCAAATATAACGTCGAATCAGCTAGCGTTAAAATACCAAAACCTGCTGTGGCTGCGACAGCGCTTAAATCATTGGTTGCTCTTGCCATTAAGTCCCCTGTACGATTTTTCTCATAAAAAGAGGGGCTCATGTTTAAAAACTTTTTCATTAAGCGAGAGCGATACTGTTTTTCTAAGCTATTGGCACCGCTGAATAGCTGATATTGCCAAATAAAGCTCACTACATACATCACAATAATAGCGCTCGCTAAAAAAATGATTTGTCGTTGTAAAAATCCAGGGGTTAATACGCCCTGATGAATAGCATCTACTGTTTTACCTACGAGTAGCGGAGGTAAAATCCCGAGTAAATTAGCTACGCATAAAAGGAGTACCGCTACGGTGTACTTCTTCCATGAAATTTTGTAAAACCAACTTAATTTTCCTAATACTTCAAACATTATTGTGCTCCTTCACTAACCGTCTTCTGTTGATTCCTTTTTTAATGTTTTGCGTTGTACTAAAATGTTCATAATACTCGACTCCTTTGTTTATTTTTTGCATTGTTTCGATAAAAGAGAATAAAAAAAGACGCCAACTCTTTTAGAGCCTGCGCCGTAAAAAAGAATAAGTTTCCACACTCATTCCTAACTATAAATATCGAAATAACGGAAGCATGGTAAGGTAGTATGAAATTCATAGATGTGTGTCATTGATGTTTTCATTGCGCTTACCTCCTCGTTGTTTAATGCTCTTTTAGGCTAACATAATTTTTTGAAAATTGTCAACATATTTTTAATTTGCTATGCTAAATAAAAGGTGAAGTGCGCAACATTTGCGCGCTTCACCTTGTTAAATTAGTACGTAAATCGATTAATGAGTTGCTGTAAAGATGCAGACATACGTGCCATTTCTTGAGCCGCTCGGTCGATATCCGTCATCGCAGCAAGCTGTTCTTCAGAAGACGAAGCAACGTGGATCATATTATCCGAAATTGTACCTGAAATACGCGCCACTTCTTCGGTAGAAGCGGTGATTTCTTCAACACCCGCTGACATTTGTTCGGTAACAGCTGACACCTCATGAATTTGTGCGTTTACGCTATCGATTGAATTTTTGATTTTCGCAAAGCCTTGTTGTGTATCAACGACTACGTCCATACCAGCCGCTGTTTCACGTGCATTACCTTCAATTGCTTTTATAACAGATTTTGTATCAGTTTGAATTTGCGTAATTAACGAAGCAATTTGATCTGCCGAATGTTTTGATTGCTCGGCTAGTTTGCGTACTTCGTCTGCAACAACCGCAAAACCTTTACCTTGTTCCCCCGCGCGTGCGGCTTCAATCGCAGCGTTTAGTGCCAGTAAATTAGTTTGGTCTGCAATGCCGGTAATAACAGCTACAATATTACCAATTTCATTCGATTGCTCATCCAGTTTACCAATAGCCGTAGCGACTTGTTTAGATGAGGTGTTAATCGCATTCATTTGTTCTCTAACGCGATTAAGCGCCTCGTTACCTTCGAGTGCTTCTTTACTCGTTGTACTCGTAGCATCTGAAATTGTCGCAGTAGTTTCGGCTACTTGTTGAACACCTACAGCCATTTCTTGTAGAGCTGTTACACTTTCTGTAATGCTCGTTACGGATTGCTCTGCGCCACCTGCTACAGCTTGCATCGTTGTTGTCACTTGTTCGGTAGCAGCTGAAGTCGTTGAGGCGCTCGTTGTTAAGCTGTTAGAAGCATGGGTAACGTCAGTAGCGGTAGATGCGATATTTGTCATCATTGTGCGCAAACTTGCAATCATCTGATTAAAACCTTGCGCTACTTCGCCAATTTCATCTTTTGCTGTAATATCAAGTTGCTTTGTTAAGTCGCCTTCCCCTGCTGCAATCGTTTGAATTTGTTCTTTCATGCGTGCAAGTGGTCGTAAAATACGTCCTGTTAATAATGAACTCACAACGAACGCAATGAGTAGCACTACAATCATGACGACAACTATTTTAGTAATGAAACTTATAAGAATCTGGTTAATTTCGTCGATGATTTCGCCGACAAACCACATGCCGACAATGTCTCCTTGCGCATTTTTAAGCGGTGAGTAGAGCGTTAAATACTTAGTGCCTACTACGTCTGCTTCTCCAATATACGTTTCACCTTTATTCATAACCGCTTCAATTACCACAGGGTCAGCATCTTTGCCAGTGAGGCGTTGTCCATCAAGTTCGAGCGTAGTAATAAGCCCTTTAGTACCTTGAAAGACGGTGACACCACCATCCATTTGTTGCCCTAGGTCATCAATTAAAGCGACGTGATTTGTTATTTTTTCGGTACCTTTGTATAGCTCGTTATTTTTAATGGCCCAGTCACCTGGTAGTTTTTCATCAAGTAAGCTATAACTTAAATTAGAAAGTTTGGTAACACTCATTTCATAGTTGTTGCGCATTAACTTATCTGATTGCACATACGTCACCACGCCTAAAATTAAGCTGATTAATAAAATAAAAGACATGACAAGTACATTCAGTTTCGTTCGTAAAGACATTTTTTTAGCATCCTTTCGTAAGACGGAGTGTAAGATATTTTACCTATTAACTAGTTTAACAATAATAGGTCTATAAGTTCAATAGTTTTACACATATTTACGAAATATGTACAATTTAAACAAAAAAAGAAAGTGCATGTTAGTCATACACTTTCTTGTCGTTTATAATAATCGTTTGCGAAGTTCTGCGGGGTCATTCGGTGATAATAAACCGAACGGAATATCGAATACGGTGTGTGCACCCGTCGCACCTTTTTGTGTTAAACGGTGAGCTGCACGTGCATAGGCTACAAGTACGCTTGAAGTAAAGCCAGGGTTACTGCCAAGCTTTAATGAAAACTCGACAATCTGCTTGTCGCCTTGTGCGCTTTCACCACTACGAATGACAAAACCACCATGCGGCATGCCTGTATGCTCTTTTTCAAACGTTGCCTCATCAATAAAATGAACCGTAGTATCATAGTCTGCGAAGTAGTTTGGCATTGTCACAATGGTTTCTTCGATAACCTTTTGATCAGCACCTTCGTCAGCTACAATATAGCAAACGCGCGCATGCTTTTCACGCGTCGTAAGCTGAGGGTTTTCACCGCTTCGTACACGGTTAACAGCTTCTTCGATTGGTAATGTATATTGAACACCGCGTTTAACGCCCTCAATGCGTCGTACAGCGTCTGAGTGACCTTGGCTTAAGCCCTCTCCCCAAAATGTATATGTCTCGCCTTGTGGTAGCACAGTTTCGCCGAGTAAACGGTTAAGCGAGAATAAGCCTGGATCCCATCCTACAGAAATAATCGATACGTTGCCCCCTGCTTGCGCGGCGACATCTACTTCGTCAAAAAACTTCGGAATTAATGCATGGGTATCAAAACTATCTACTGTTGTAAAATGTTTTGCTAGCGCTGGTACTTGCTCTGGTAAGTCTGTCGCAGAACCACCGCATAGTAATATTACATCGATGTCATTTTTAAATTGTAGCACGTCGTCTAAATGACAAACTTGCGCGCTCTCTGTCGCAATCACTACGCTTGAAGGATCGCGACGTGTAAATACTGCCACTAACTCCATATCGTCGTTTTGCGTAATCGCCTGCTCTGCGCCGCGACCTAAATTGCCGTATCCGACAATACCTACTTTAATTTTACTCATCTTAACGCCTCCTCTACGTTAGTATCATACGGTGTATGCAAAAAATTCACAATACTTTACGTTCAAAATACAAAAATTTCAGTATTATTAATTAATACATTGCATAATTAGAAGGAAGTTTCTTGTAACCATCGGTAGAGTAATAATCAAAAAAAGAGCTGCCCATAGAGGACAGCCCTTTTTCAATTGGTTGCTTATTCTGCAGCTTTCGCGCGAAGCACCATTTGTAGGATACCACCGTGACGGTAGTAGTCTACTTCTACTTCTGAGTCGAAACGAGCTAAAGCTTTGAACTCTTTAACTGTACCGTCTTCAGATTTAGCAGTTACTGTTAGGATATCACGAGGTTTAACGCCTTCAGCGATGTTAACAGAGATTTCTTCTTTACCAGTTAAGCCTAAAGATTCAGCAGATTCGCCAGCCATGAATTGAAGAGGTAGAACACCCATCATTACAAGGTTAGAACGGTGAATACGCTCGTAGCTTTGTGCGATAACTGTTTTAATGCCTAAAAGGTTAGTACCTTTTGCAGCCCAGTCACGTGAAGAACCCATACCGTAGTCGTTACCAGCTAATACTACTAAGCCAGTGCCGTCTGCTTGGTACTTCATGCAAGCGTCGTAGATGTACTCTACTTCGCCAGTTGGCCAGTACGTAGTGAAGCCGCCTTCAGTACCTGGAGCAACTTGGTTACGGATACGGATGTTAGCGAATGTACCGCGCATCATTACTTCGTGGTTACCACGACGTGAACCGTATGAGTTGAAGTCGCGAATCGCAACGCCATTTTCGATTAAATATTTACCTGCAGGTGTATCTTTACCGATGGCACCAGCTGGAGAAATATGGTCAGTTGTAATTGAGTCACCAAACTTAGCGATTACACGCATGTTGTCAAGGCTTTGGATTGAGCCTGGCTCTTTTGCAAGACCTTGGAAGAATGGTGGGTTTTGGATGTAAGTTGATTTGTCATCGAATGTGTAAAGAGATTCAGTTGACGTTTCAATTGCATTCCAAGCTTCGTTAGCAGTGAATACTGTTTCATATTCTTTTTGGAATAATTCACGAGTAACTACTTTGTTTAATACTTCGTTTACTTCTTCAGTTGCAGGCCAGATGTCTTTGAAGAATACATCTTTACCGTCAGCTGTTTTACCAATAGCGTCTGTTTGTAGATCGATGTCTACAGTACCAGCTAATGCGTATGCAACTACTAATGGTGGTGAAGCAAGGTAGTTAGCTTTTACAAGTGGGTGAACACGGCCTTCGAAGTTACGGTTACCAGAAAGTACAGAAGTTACGAATAAGTCGTTGTCTTTAATCGCTTCTTCGATTTCTGGAAGTAAAGGACCTGAGTTACCGATACATGTTGTACAGCCGTAACCTACAGTGTTAAAGCCAATTTTGTTTAGGTATTCTTGAAGACCTGAATCTTCTAGGTAACCTGTAACAACTTTTGAACCTGGTGCTAAAGAAGTTTTAACCCATTTAGGAACTTCCATGCCTAACTCAACCGCTTTTTTAGCTACAAGACCTGCAGCGATTAAAACGTATGGGTTAGATGTATTTGTACAAGATGTAATAGCAGCGATTGCTACTGCACCTGTTGGGATTTCTACGTCGCCTTCAGCGAATTTAGCTGTAGATGTTTTAGCGAACTCGTCTTCAGTTAAACCGAAGCCTTGTACGCCCATTGGTGCTGTAACTGCTTCTTTGTAGCGTGCACGCATTTCTGAAAGTGGAATTAAATCTTGTGGACGTTTAGGGCCAGAAAGGTTTGGCTCAATGTCAGCAAGGTTAATTTCTACTACGTCAGTGTATACAGGCTCTAATGTTGGGTCAAAGAACATGTCGTTAGCTTTAAGGTAAGCTTCAACAACTGCTAAGTGCTCTTCGTCACGGCCAGTTAAACGCATGTAGTTAAGTGATTCTTCGTCAATTGCGAAGTAACCACAAGTAGCACCATACTCAGGCGCCATGTTTGAAATTGTAGCACGGTCAGCTAATGGTAATTGTGGAACGCCAGGACCGAAGAACTCTACGAATTTACCTACTACACCTTTAGCACGTAAAACTTGAGTTACTTTAAGTGCTAAGTCAGTAGCTGTTGTTCCGTTAGGAAGGTCGCCAGTTAATTTAACACCGATTACTTCAGGAATTGGGAAGTAAGATGGTTGACCAAGCATACCTGCTTCAGCCTCGATACCACCAACGCCCCATCCAAGTACGCCAAGACCGTTGATCATTGTCGTATGTGAGTCAGTACCTACTACTGAGTCTGGGAATGTTTCGAAAGTACCGTCAGTATTTTCGTAAACGTGTACAACTGGTGCAAGATACTCTAAGTTAACTTGGTGTACGATACCTGTTGCAGGTGGTACAGCGCGGAAGTTGTCATAAGCAGTTTGCGCCCATTTAAGGAAGTTATAACGTTCAGCGTTACGTTCGAACTCTAAGTCCATGTTCGCTTGTAAAGCTGCTTGGTTACCATACTTGTCTACTTGTACAGAGTGGTCAATTACAAGGTCAACTGGGATAGCTGGGTTGATTTTAGCTGGATCTCCGCCCATTTCTTTCATTGCTGAACGTAATGAAGCTAAGTCAACTACTACTGGTACACCAGTGAAGTCTTGTAATACTACGCGAGATGGTTTGAAAGGAACTTCTGCTTCTGCGTCAGCGTCTTTACCCCATTTTGCTAAGTTGTCAACGTGATCTTCTTTAATTACATAACCATCATATTGACGTAAAACTGACTCTAATAATACTTTAATTGAGTAAGGAAGGTTTGATACCTTTGCGATACCTGCTTCTTCGATTGCGCCTAAACGGAAGTAGTTATACGTTTTGCCGTTTACATCAAATGAAGCGCGGCTGTTGTGTAAATTTGCCATTTACGGTTTCCCCCTAATAATTCTTATTGAAAAGGCTGATGTCTCAGCTACTTTCCTCCAACACCTATGATACCCGATTTTGCGACATAAGTAAATTACATTAATTTTATATTTTACTATAAGTTAAACTTATCACTGATGATAAATTACACTTGCGAAACGTTCTCAATAGTATGATAATTTCTGAATGCGTTAATTTATTAATCTTTAGCATAAAAATAGGTTTATGCACGATTTTGTAAGGGTAAAGTTAATTATGAAACGGAGTGATTTACTAATGAAAACGGAAAACTTAGACAAACAATTAAATGAGTTAGTATCAACATGGTCAGTACTTTATACTAAGCTACACAATTATCACTGGTACGTAAGTGGCCCATCATTTTTCACACTGCATGTTAAATTTGAAGAGTTATATAATGAAGTAACATTAAACTTGGATGATTTAGCCGAACGTATTTTATCAAAAGGTGGCAAGCCGGTTGCGACATTAAAAGAGCACCTTGAGTTGTCACTAATTAAAGAGGCGTCAGGTAAAGAGGACGCAACGAAGATGGTTGAAAAACTAGTCGCTGACTTCAAAACAATTATGAAGGCGTTAGACAATGGTATGACGCTTGCAGCCGACGCTGGTGACGATCGCACAGAAGACTTATTAAATGCCCAGTTCCAAAGTTTAGAAAAGCATACATGGATGTTAAACGCCTACTTAGGCAAATAATTTTTAGAAAAGCAGTGTTCCTTTTAAATGAGGACGCTGCTTTTTTGTTGGGCTTAGGTATAATTTTTTAATAGCTTGTTTGTTTTATTTTTAATAAAAATAGTGTCGCTTAATTTGTTATGTTAATGTAAAAGAAAACAGCCACCGGAGTGACTGTTTAGCTCTTATAATTTAATCGAAATATATTTTGTTTCAAGGTAGTCTTCCATACCTTGACGTCCGCCTTCGCGTCCTGTACCGCTTTCTTTCCAGCCGCCAAATGGTGCTTGTGCCGCTGAAGGACCACCGTCATTTAAACCGATGATGCCGTATTCAAGCGCTTCACTTACATAAAACGCCTCAGAAAGATTCGTTGTGAAAACATAGGCTGCTAAACCAAATGGTGTGTTATTCGCACGTGCAATCGCATCATCAACATCTGTAAACGTAGCGATTGGTAGTAATGGGCCAAATGTTTCTTCTGACATACACTGCATGTCATCTGTTACGCCAGACATTACTGTTGGCTCGTAGTAATAACCTTCGCCTGCTGCGCGCTTACCGCCTGTTTCGACTACTGCACCTTTATTGCGTGCATCTTCTACGTGTTCGTTTACTTTGTCAACTGCATTTTCATCAATCATTGGACCGATGTCTGTTGTTTTATCTAAGCCGTTACCGACCTTCATTGCCTTTACTTTTTCTGCTACTAGCGCTACAAATTTTTCTTCGATATCTTTATGCACGTAAACACGGTTTGTACAAATACATGTTTGACCCGCATTACGGAATTTAGATGCCAGTACACCTGCAACTGCTACTTCAAGATCAGCGTCTTTTAGTACGATAAATGGTGCGTGACCGCCTAATTCAAGTGATACCTTTTTCATTGTATCTGCAGAGTCCTTCATTAATTGTTTACCAACTTCTGTTGAGCCTGTAAATGTTAATTTACGCACACGGCTGTCGCTTGTCCAAGCACCGCCAATCGCACGTGCCGAACCTGTTACGATATTAATAACGCCTTTTGGTACGCCTGCTTGCTCTGCGTATTCCACTAATTTAATCGCGGTTAGTGGTGTTTGACTAGCAGGTTTAAGTACAGCTGTACAACCTACTGCTAAAGCGGGTGCGATTTTACGTGTAATCATTGCCGCTGGGAAGTTCCAAGGCGTGATTGCCGCTACAACACCGATTGGTTGACGTAGTACAAGCATGCGTTTATCTGGTGCAGAAGCTGGGATTGTTTCGCCGTATACGCGTTTACCCTCTTCGGCATACCACTGGATATAAGCATTCGCATAGCGTACTTCACCTAATGCTTCTGCGAGTGGTTTACCTTGCTCCTCTGTCATTAAAGCTGCAATTTCTTGTTCGTTTTCTTTTACAAGCTCGTACCAGCGATATAAAATGTCGCAACGCTCTTGTGCGGTTTTCTTTTTCCATGTTGTGAAAGCAACAGCAGCTGCATCTACTGCTGCTGTTGCTTCTGCTTCACCACCGTATGGTACAGATGCCATTGGTTGTTTTGTGGCTGGGTTAATGACCTCGTATTGCTTCCAGTCCTTACCTACCCATTCACCATTAATTAAAAGTTCGTAGTTTTTCATTTTACTTCTCTCCCTTTTCAACAACTTTACCTTCGTAAGCTGCTGCGTAGATGGTAAAAATATCTTCCAACTCTAATTTTAACGGACTTCGCGCTAAAATTCTCGTTTGCAGTATCGCATCATCCGTTAATGATTGGATGGCTTCTTTAGGAATCGAAAATTCTTGTAATGTTGAAGGGATATTAATATCCTCTACTAAACGCTTAAGCTCACGCACACAAGCTTGTGATGCTTCGGTTTGTGACATGCCTGATGGACTGAAGCCCATTGCTTCGTAAATATCCTTCATGCGCTCCTCACAACTTGAACGAATATACCCCATCACATAGGGTAATAATACCGCGTTTGACTCACCATGCGCTAAGTGGAATTGACCACCTAATGGGTAAGCTAAACCATGTACACCTGCAACGCCTGCGTTAAAGAAAGCAAGACCTGCTAAGTAGCTACCATAGCTCATTTTTGTACGCGCTTCTTTATTGTCACCTTGGTGTACAGCTGTACGGATAGATGCGCTAATTAAACGAATCGCCTGCAGTGCTAATGCGTCAGAAACAGGGCTCGCAAATTTCGAGACATATGCCTCAATCGCATGTGTTAGCGCATCTGCACCTGTAGCTGCTGTTACTTTAGGTGGTAAAGACATGGTTAACTCAGGGTCAACAATTGCGACGTCAGCGATTAATGCATCATGTGCCACAACGTCTTTTGTTGTTTCAAGCGCTAATACCGAAATATTTGTTACCTCAGAGCCAGTGCCTGATGTTGTAGGAATTAAAATGGTTGGTAAACCTTTATGCGTTACTTGACGTGAGCCTGTTAAGTTTAAGTAATCCGCTACTAAACCTTCATGCTGTGATAGTACACCCGCAAGTTTACTTAAATCTAGGGCGCTACCGCCACCAATACCGATAACGGCATCAAAATGATTGTCGCGTGTAAACGCTACAAGTTTTTCACCAACCGCAAGTGGCGGCTCAGGTACTACTTCTGTGTAGACCTCGTATGTCATGCCAAGCTCCTCTAACGGGGCAATCACATGGTTGGGTAAGTGACTTTTAAGGCAAAACAACTGTGCGAACCTCCTAGCCTTTTTATGGGCACTTGGGGTTCGCACAGTTGTTAATTTTGTGGTATCCAACTAATGAGTGCCGCATGGAAATCATGCGGGTAATGCCATTTGCCATCGACTTCTTCAATAAATGGGGTTAAGGCGGTTAGTAAATCTTCACGGGTGAAGGGTTTGTCTAATGCCTTTACACTTTGTTTTTGGAGTAATTCATCGAGCGTATCATACACATACGTGCGCTTTAATGGCACTAACTCCACAGAAGCAAATATGCCCATGCCATATAAAATATTAACTAAGTCAATATAGTCACGGCGCGGATGCTTGATAGTGTAACCCATGCGCTCAAGCGCTAAATAATGCGGCTGAATGGGACCACTGGTCATGCCGATAATGGCTTTTTCTGTGGCGAATTGATTCATGCGCTCAAGTGTTTCTTTAATATCTAGCATGCGGTAAAAACAGTTAACGCCAAAAATAACGTCATACGTTTTTGGTACGTCATAGCTCTCCCACTTGGCGTGCACAAAATCTGCATTGTCTAACAGCATCTCACCGCAGCACATTTGCAGGTAGCTCAGTACGGCCTCCGAGCTATCAATACACGTTACGTGCTGTGCTGTTTCGAGTGTGGGAAAGGTATAGTTACCCCAACCTGGTCCAATTTCCGCCACGTGGTGGTGCAGTGCAATATGTTTACTCAGTACCGCAAAAATTTCGTCCGCGTAAGGATCGGTTTTACCTGCTTGTTTTTTTGCCATCGATTGTGCCCAAAAGGCTTCCTCTAGGCTATCATCTACCATGCGCTCTGGTAACTTACCTGTCCAGTCCTTCATGCCTTCTCGCCATAAATCTGCAAAATCAATCGCTAATGGTCCACGTCTCATCGCTTAACCTCTTTCAATGTTCATAATGTCATACACTTTTGCCATATCTACGTGTTCACGCAGGTGGTCAGCCACCATATTATAGGCTTCCTCGCGGCGTTCACTATCACTTTTCACGTCACTAGGTAATGGGGATAATCCTTTATCCGCACGCATTGCGTTTACTAAAGCACGGGTATACGTACGGTTATGGAATAAGCCGTGGAAATACGTACCAATAATTTGTTCGTTATTCACAACAGCTCCGTCTACGCGACCATCGGCTAATGTCATAAATGGCTCGCCACCAAGTAACGTCGTTTCGCCTAAATGAATTTCGTACCCTGTTAATGATAAGCCGTTGCGCTCTCCTGTCATTTGTACCGTTTTTTTGCCTGCCGAAAAAACCGTCGCTACTGGGAGTAACCCTAGCCCTTTAGCTGCTGTGCCGTCGCCTTCAACGGCATCAGGATCTGTTAGCGTCTCGCCAAGCATTTGGAAGCCACCGCAAATACCAATGATTTTTGTGCCACGTGCTGCTAGCGCCTGAATGGCTTCGTCAAATCCTTCCTTGCGTAGCCATGCCAAATCATCGAGTGTAGCTTTTGTGCCAGGTAGCACGATCAAATCAGGTGTACCAAGCTCACGCACCTTAGCTACTAAACGTACGCCAACCTCTGGCTCGTCAAAGAACGGGTCAATATCTGTAAAGTTTGAAATACGCGGTAAACGAATCATCACAATATCTAACGCAAACTCGCCTGCTTTTGGCTTTTTAAAACGCAGTGAAGATAGCGCAAGTGAGTCTTCTGCTTCGATATTGACATCAATATATGGCACAACGCCAAGCACAGGTATGCCTGTTTCGCGCTCTACCCACTCAATGCCATCATCTAATAACTCACGCATGCCACGAAATTTATTAATAATTAACCCTTTGACACGCGCACGCTCATCCTCATCAAGTAATGCCAACGTACCAATAATTGACGCAAAAACGCCACCGCGGTCAATATCAGCAACTAATACTACAGCAGCATCGCTCATATGCGCCATTCGCATATTGGCAATGTCACGGTCTTTTAAGTTAATTTCAGCTGGGCTACCTGCGCCCTCTAGCACAATAATGTCGTACTCTGCCTGTAATTTACGCACGGATTTTTCGATAATGGGTAGCGCTTTATGTACAAACTCATTACGGTAGCTTGTCGCTGTCATATCTAAAAAATGTTTGCCGTGTACAATGACCTCTGATACCATATCTTGCTTAGGCTTGAGTAAAATCGGGTTCATATGCGTATCCGCTACTACGCCCGCTGCCTCCGCCTGTACGCCTTGCGCGCGCCCAATTTCGCCACCGTCTTGTGTCACGAAGGAGTTAAGCGCCATATTTTGTGATTTAAACGGCACCACTTTATAGCCGTCTTGTAAAAAAATGCGGCAGAGCGCCGTGCAAATCATGCTTTTGCCGACGTCTGACGCAGTACCTTGTACCATAATAGAAGTTGCCATTAAAACTCCAGCCCCTTTACTGCAGGTATACCTTCCTCGTAATAATGTTTAGTTGCTTCAATGGTAGACACTAAGTCTGCTAAATCAATTAGCTGTTGTTTAGCGCTACGACCTGTAATGACTAAATGCATGCCTGCTGGGCGGTTTTGAATGGCCTCAATTACTTCAGCTAAAGGCAATACATCGTCAATCGGAAACTTCGTGATCGCTAACGCATTATTTAGTTCGTCGAGTACGAGTAAATCAATAGACTCATCCGCTAAGGCTGCCTTGGCTTTGGCCCACGCGATTTGTAATGCCTCGCGGTGCTCCTCTGGCGTTTTTGTCCACGTAAAGCCAATGCCCATTTGTTCCATCTCAACGCCGAGCTTTTTTAAGGCGATTTTTTCGCCGTACGTGCGCTCAGGTGACTTAATAAATTGCATATAGCGCACGTTTAAGCCACGCCCAATCGCACGTAAAGTTACACCGAGTGAAGCTGTTGTTTTACCTTTACCATCGCCGGTATACATTAAAAATAAACCTCGTTTTACAGCCATACGGTTTTCTCCTCAGCTGGCGTACGTTTTTTGTCGCCGAGTTTATTGTCTTCTGCTGGGTAACCCATGAAAATGGTACCGACAACTTGTTCGTCTTCACCTGCATTAATAAACTGGTGCATGCGTACGTCATGTACTAAGCCAACGCCGCGTGTACGCCAAACAAAGCCTAGTCCTAGCTCATCTGCCGCTAACCACATCGATTGAATTGCCGCACATACCGCAAAGACGTTATCCTTTGTTGCGCCCTCGTCACCTTCAACGATAGCCGACGTTACGACGATGACAGTCGGTGTTGTTTTAATGACTTTTAATGAGCTCTCTACTAAATGTGGCTTCGTCGGGAAGCGCTCCTCTAAATAAGCGGTTGCCACTTGTTCGTAGCGCTTCAGTGCATCGCCTTGTACGACGTAAAAGCGCCAAGGCTCACGATTTTTATCATTCGGCGCTTGCACAGCTGCCGCTAAAATTTGTTCGATTTTTTCGCGTTCTACTGGCTGATCCGTATAGTTACGAATGGCACGACGCTTTTCTAATGCTGTGAAAATTGACATTTGTCTCTCTCCTTATTCAAACCATTTAATTTTTTCGCGCATGCTTACGACATCACCCACGAGCACCATAGATGGATTTTGCAAACCACTAGCTACAATATCCTGTGCAATCGTTTCGAGTGTGCCTGTAATTGTACGCTGTTTTTCTGTTGTGCCCCACTCGATTACCGCAACTGGCGTTGTTGCTTTGCGTCCGTGGGCAATGAGTTGTGAAGTAATATAAGCAAGGTTGCCAACGCTCATATAAAAGGCAATGGTATCAATGCCCGTTGCAAGTGCTTCCCAGTTTAAATAATCCTGTCCCTTTTCGGCACGGCCATGCCCTGTAACAATCGCAAAGCTTGCCGCATGGTCACGATGCGTAACCGGAATACCTGCATACTGCGGTGCTGCAATGCCTGCTGTAATCCCTGGCACAAATTCAAATGGGATATTGGCATTGGCGCAAACTTCTGCCTCTTCTGCGCCGCGACCAAACACACAAGGGTCGCCGCCTTTTAAACGTGTAACCACTTTACCTTCATTCGCTTTTTCCACGAGTACCTCATGGATTTCGTCTTGGATTAAATGGTGTCTGCCTGGGGATTTGCCACAAAAGATTAACTCAGCTGTTGGCTTAGCATGTTCAAGCAATGCTTTATTGACTAAGCGATCATACAAAATGACATCTGCTTGTTGAATGCACTCTAGCCCTTTAACTGTAATAAGCTTCGGGTCGCCTGGGCCTGCACCTACTAAATATACTTTACCTGTCATATCTTACTCCTTCTATGAGCTGTGCCACAAAGTCATCGCATGCTTGCCTGTTCCCTTGTTGTACCCATGTTAAAATTTGATCGTCTAACAATTGGCGTAACGCAACATTGCGCTTCACGCCCTTTTCTGTAACTGCGAGAATACGTAAACGCGCCTCGGCTAAAAATGCGACATACGCTTCATAATGGTCGTCAAATTGCTCGTCTAACTGTTGCTTAATTTTGCGCGCAAGTCCTGGATTTGCGCCATTCGTTGACACAGCAATTACTAAGTCGCCACGCTGTACAGTAGCGGTCGATAAAAAATTACTATGCATCGCCTTATCCGTCCGATTGACGAGTTGTGTCGGTAGTGCCGCTTCTTGCACCGCTGCATTGACTGCTTCGTCGTCTGTTGCCGCAAAAATAACGAGCTTTCCTACAACATCGCTTGCTTCAAACGCACGTGCTTGCCACACAAATGCCCCTTCTTCACAAAGCGCTTGCATTTTAGGATGCAATTCAGGGCTCACTACGGTAATACGCGCACCACTTTGGGCGAGTGTACGATACTTTTGCCAAGCGACGTGCCCACCACCGACAAGTAATACCGCCTGATTCGTAAGGTTTAGCATTACCGGTACATGTGTCATTGCACTGCCTCACATGCCGTTAGCCAATTGTCTGCCATCGCCGGGTTTGATAAGAAGTGGAAATGGGCATATCCTGCTACAAGTGTCGGCGTTAAATAGCCTTCTTCTTTTTTACCGAAACGCCCTTTTGTCGCATAGGCAGGCTGTTGCTCACCTGTATATTTTGAATAATGAAATTCATGCCCACGCGCTTCTTCATTTTCGCCGAGTAAAAAGTTACCTTTCCGCCCAAAAATTTCGCGGTAGCCTAACGCCGCAAGTTTTTGTTGCATCGCGACTTCTCCCGCAATTATGCCAAGCATCGGTATACGTTCACCTGATGTTGTCGTAATTGCTTCGGTTAAATACATATAACCGCCGCACTCTGCAAGCGTCACTACCCCGCGCGCAATCGCTTGTTTAATCGCATCATTTGCTATCGTATTTTGCGCTAATGTGGCCGCGTACTCCTCTGGGAAGCCACCGCCAAGGTAAAGCCCCTGTGCATCTGCTGGTACTGGCTCATTAGCTAATGGTGAAAAGAACTTGAGTTCGGCACCACGGGCACGTAAAATGGCAAGGTTTTCTTCGTAATAAAAGTTAAAAGCCGCATCACGTGCTACCGCAATGACAGCACGCTTTGCTACGTTATCATCAAATACACTCGCTACTTTTTTAAGTTTTGGTGCTTTTGTTACGGTTAGTAGCTTGTCGATATCAATGTTTTCTTCAATAGCGTCGGCTAATGTGTTAAAAAAGTCAGCTAACTCGCCGCGTTCAATCGCAGGCACTAGCCCTAAATGACGACTTGGTACGGTTAATACCGCATTCTTTTTTAAATAGCCTAGCACTGGAATGTGGCACTCTTGTTCAATCGCAGTCTTTACAATGTTATAGTGGCTTTCACTTCCTAATTGGTTCACAATGACCCCAACAATATTAGGCTTATCGGATAAGGTTTGGAAACCTTTAACGATGGCCGCCACACTGCGCGCCATACTTGCCGCATTGACAATTAAAATGACAGGGCTCTCGGTAATTACGCTAATATCGGCGGTCGAGCCCTTATCATCTAGCGGTGATTTGCCGTCGTAAAAGCCCATAACACCTTCTATCACTGCAACGTCTGCATCAGCGCTCGCGCGTGCTACGACATCGCGCACCGCTTCGTCACTAAACATAAAGCTATCGATATTCCGTGATGGGCGGCCTGTAACCGCCGTATGATACGTTGGGTCAATATAGTCAGGCCCACATTTAAAGCCTTGTACAGTTTTACCACGACGTTTTAGCGCCGCGAGTAAACCAATCGTAAACGTCGTTTTGCCGACACCACTACCTGTTCCTGCAATCACAAAACGATTCGTTTGCATACAACTCCCCCTTTAAAACGGTATTTTAGCTACAGAAATCGTCACATTGCCTGACTTTTTCTTTTCGAGCACTAATTCACTTGCACCTGAGTAGCGCAGTGCTGCTGGTTCGCTCACACCGTACGCGCCTGTATATTTAAAAACAACGTCAGATGGGTTGTTAAAGTCAATTTCATTTAACTCCTCTGGCGTGTACGTAATAAACTCCCATTCTTTCTCTTCTACTGTTTCTAAGAAACCGACCTCATCTTTTTTCAAGTCAATCGTACAAAGCGCCTTAACGCTTTTTTCGGATAATTTAAGCTCCGCTAACGTCTCTTGAATAACGGCTTGGATTTCCTCTTTTGATGTACCGCGGTTACAGCCCATACCAATGACAATGGATTTTGGTCGGAAAATCGTACCATTCTCTAGCAATACTTCTTCATGCGGCTCAATGATACGGTCGGTAATCCATAGCGTCGCATCTGGCTTGGCCTCAATAACCGCTGCCGAATTCGGGTAAATTTTAATATGCGAGGGCATTGGTACATCGCGCATCCACCAATCACGCTCACCTGTCTCTTGAATAATAGCCACATGTTCTTCATTCACAACTGAAGCACTAACAGGCGTTAGCTTTTCGTCGCTATCCCATGTCCAGCCAAAACGCGAGCCAAATAAATCAACCGGAATCGTTTTTTGCACGTCTGATGCTGTTGTAATAATAGGGCGCGCGTTCATTGCTGCTGCTACTTCATATGTTAATTCATTTGCGCCGCCTAAGTGACCGGATAGTACGCTAATGACGTTTTCACCACGGTCATCAACAACGACTACGCCTGGGTCTGTCTTTTTATCAACTAAAATTGGCGCAATCATACGGACAACCGCACCTAATGAAATAATTAAAATTAAACCTTTATACTGCTTAAATAATGCAGGTAATAATAAACGAACTGTGCCTGTAAACAGTTGGATATGACGCTGTTTTTCGTCCCCGCGCTCAAACTTTGCCATATAGTAAAGATCAGCATTGGGGAAGGTTTGGTGCAGATTGCGTCCCATTTCTACGCCATGCTTCGTAATCGAAACAATGGCGTAGTCGTGGCGCTTATCTACTTCTGGAATAATGCCCTCTTGTAGCTCAATCATTATCCTTCACACCCTTGCGGAAGCCATGCGTAAAGGTTTTGTCATACAGCTTAGAACGGTACTCATCCTTCTCTAAAATCGAAGGGTCAAGCGCCCAGCCCGCTAAAATCATCGCGTGCTTACGGATGCCGTTTTTGCGCATATCCTCATCTAAATTAACGAGCGTTGTACGCACGATTTTTTCGTCTGGCCATGTCGCACGTTGCACGACTGCGATTGGTGTATCATCGCTCCAACCCGCATCTTGTAATTCTTTAACGATTTTTTTCGTTAATGTTGCACTTAAAAATAGCGCAATTGTCGAATGGTGCTTCGCTAAATCGCGTAGTTTTTCGAATTCAGGTACAGGTGTACGTCCTTCTGCACGCGTTAAAATAAGCGTTTGTGTTAAATCAGGTACTGTTAACTCTGCGCCAACAGCTGCTGCTGAGGCAAATACCGAGCTTACACCTGGAATGATTTTATAGCCAATGCCTTCTTTTTTAAGCAATGCTACTTGTTCCATTGTTGCACCGTACATCGCAGGGTCACCTGTATGCATACGCGCTACGACTTTACCCGCGTTAACGCGCGCTACCATAAAGTCCACCATTTCTTGCAAATGCATACCTGCTGTTTTAACGACTTCAGCATCTGGCTTAGCATTTTTAATAAGCTCTTCACTCACTAATGAGTCTGTGTACATCACAACATCGGCTTGTTGTAAAATTTTTAAGCCCTTTACGGTAATCAAATCCGGATCTCCGGGACCTGAGCCTACAATATAAATGAATTTTTCCATTATTTTCGCACCACCATTAATGATAAGTAATTAAGTTCTACACCGTCTAGCTCGTTAATATCCCAAATGATTTCCTCATCTGACGTTACTTTTGTAACAACATGCGCTTTATCGCGTATGCCTAGGTCATCTAACACGTTAAGCATTAAATCAAGCACTTTTGCTACTTTGATAAAGACAATAGCATCATGTGTTTCGATCGCTTCACGCATCGCGTCGTAATCATCGTACGCAGGAATCATCGCTACGCGGTCATCACCGTCCGCTAATGGTAAATTTAAACGGTTAGCTGAGCCATTGAAAGAAGAAATACCCGCAACTGTTTTTGTTGGTACGTCAGGGTATTTATCTTCAAAAATACGCATCACATGAATAAACGTCGAAAACAGCATAGGGTCGCCTTCTGTAACAAATGCTACGTCCTTGCCTTCTGCTAATTTTTCGTGCATCGCTTCAGCCGCTTTCACCCAGTCGCGCTCTAAAATGGCAGGGTCTTTTGTCATTGGGAAGACAAGCCCTAGCATTTCTTTTTCATCAGGGTTAATATACACATCTACAATGCGGTGTGCGTAGCTTTTACTGCCGCGCATTTTTTTAGGATAAGCGATTACAGGGCACTCCTGTAATAAACGGAAAGCCTTTACTGTAATAAGCTCAGGGTCGCCTGGGCCTACGCCTAGCCCCCATAATGTACCGTAGTTTGTCAATTTTCTTCTTCCTTTCGCGTAGCCGCTATAATATAAATCGGGTTAAGTGGCACAAAACGTGTCATGTGTAAGATTGGCTTACTGCGTGCAATTTGCGCCTGCGTAACAGAAACATTAAAATCAGCTTTTTTAAATGCCTCTACAGCAAGGTAAAGGTTTTCGATGGTTGCGGCGTTTAACACAATGGTGCCGCCTTCGTTTAAACGCTCACAGCATAGCGCAATTAAATCGGTCATTTCGCCGCCTGTACCGCCAATAAAAATACTGTCGGGATTTGGGAAGGTGTCAAGCCCTTCTGGTGCTTTCGCATGAATGGCTGTCATATCCACACGGAATTTTTTTTGATTGGCCATGCAGTTTTCAAGATCAGGCGCGTTTTTTTCGACGCCAAATACTTGCCCCTCACGCGCAATTTTACCCGCTTCGATTGCCATGGAGCCTGTGCATGTGCCAACATCCCACATAATGCTACGCTCATGCAAACGCATCGCTTGCAGTGTTAACACGCGGATTTCTTTTTTCGTAATCAGCCCTTTTTCAGGCTTACGCTGCGAAAACTCCTCGTCGTCAATGCCTAGCGGCCACACACGAGCAGGTGCGGTTTGCTTTAAAATGACGACATTTAATGGCGAAAAATTGCCGACTTCCATCTCGTCTAACGTATACCAACCGCATTTTTCTTGCTCACCTTGTAGGTTTTCAGCTACGAACGCCTTATACTCCGTCATGCCGAATTGTTTAAGGTAGCTTGCGATCGCGTTTGGGCTATTCGTTTCGTCTGTTAATAGCGCAACCTTTTTCTTGCCATCAATACGCTGTGCTAACCCTTTAATCGGACGACCGTGCACGCTCGTAATATACGCATCGCTCCAGCCCTCGCCCATACGGCTAAATGCTAGCTGTACAGAGCTCATATACGGGTAAACTTCGATAGGAAGCTTCGCTGCTAAATAGCTGCCGATGCCGTAAAATAATGGGTCACCTGATGCTAAAATAATGGTGTTACGCGTCTCTTGCTCAAGTCGTTGTACCAATGCTTTTAAGCCGCCTTTAACAGCGATTTTTTCGCCTTGGTAATGCGGGAAGAATGCTAGTAAGCGTTCGCCACCGACTAATACTTCACTTTGGTTAATCCACTCTATATATTGCGGGAGTAGGCTAGCTATCCCGTTATCCCCTATGCCAATTAGCTTCATCGATTTCGTCAATGTCATCCGCCTTTCCGAGTAGCTCGCCCTTCATCGTATAAATCGAAGTGCTGAGCGTAAGACCGCCGCGTACGTGGTTAAGCCCCGCGTAGCAACAAGCCTCACATAAATGTGTGAAAAATTGGTCAAAGCCATGCTCTGCCATAATTTCGCCTACTTGCGAAGCGGTGTTTGCATTTTTTACAAGCTCTAGTACTTCACCTGTTGCGCCTACATCTTCGGCAAGCTTGGCCATAAATTCAAAGTTAATGGGCGCGCTTTTGGAGTGCACCATCATTACACCTTGGGCCACTTTCGAAAACTTACCCATCATGCCGACAAGCGATACTTTACGTATGCCTAAGCGTTTGCAGTGCTTTAGCGTAAAGCCGACAAAGTCGCCCATTTCAATAAAGGCTTCTTCTTTGAGCTCAGGGTATTCGGCAATGCCGTACTTTTCGCTACGTCCACCTGTTGTAATGACTAAGTGATCGCAACCTGCCTCGCGTGCTACACTAATCGCCTGTACAATACTCGCCATATACGCTGAGCTCGAAAATGGTACGACGGTGCCGCGCGTGCCTAAAATCGAAATGCCGCCTAAAATGCCTAAGCGCCCGTTAAGTGTTTTTTTCGCCATTTCCTCCCCTTTAGGTACAGAAATGACTACGTTCACCCCGCGCTCAATTTGGTATTCATCTAATACTTCTTGCACATGGGTTAAAATCATTTTGCGCGGTACTGGGTTAATGGCTGCCTCACCTACAGGCACGTTAAGGCCGGGCTTTGTTACGCGCCCGACCCCAATACCTCCGTCTAAATGAATGCCTGGCGTATCCGCCCAACTTACTGTCGCTTGGATGACCGCTAAATGCGTCGCATCTGGGTCATCGCCTGCATCCTTAATCGTGTCACAACGTACGGCACCTTCACTAAAGACGCTTTCTTCAATCGTAAAGGTATGGTAACGCCCAATAGGTAAATAAATGGTTGACTCTTTTTGCGCTTCACCTGTAATTAATGCTAGTAAAGCTGCGCGTGCCGTTGCTGTGGCACACGAGCCTGTGGTATAGCCATGACGCATTTCCTTTGGGTCTTTTTTTGGTTGTTGCATGCTCATCTTACTCGTCCTTAGCGTCAGCGAGTAAAGATAAACCATTTAATGCAGCTACTGTTACCGTACTACCGCCTTTACGTCCGCGGTTTGTAATAAACGGAATGCCTTCAAGTTTAAGCAGTTCTTCTTTTGACTCTGCTGCTGATACGAAGCCTACTGGCATGCCGATAATTAAGTCAGGTTTTACTTCGCCTGCTTTTACTAAACGAATAAGCTCAAGTAGTGCTGTCGGTGCGTTACCGATCGCATAAATGCCGCCGTCATAAAGTTTTGCTGCTTTTTGCATCGACATAATAGCGCGTGTTGCTCCTACTTCTTTTGCCGCTTTTGCTACGTCAGGGTCTGCGATATGACAGTGTAAGTCGCCACCATGTTTTTGGAATCGTTTGCGACCCGAACCTGCCTCAATCATTTGTACGTCTGCAATAACAGGTTTACCTGCACGAATTGCTGCAACACCTGCTGCTACTGCGTCAGGGTGCACGACAACACTGCGTCCTAAATCAAAGTCTGCTGATGCGTGGATAACACGACGTACGACACGCCATTCATCTTCTGTATAATCATGCGGACCAAATTCCTCTGCAATAATTGAGAAAGAGTAGTCGTAAATTTTATCTGGGTCTACTGTTAGTGGTTTAAAGTCTGTTTGGAAATCCATTCGTTTGTTCCTCCTAAAGTTTCGTTTAATTCGTTAATAACGCCTTCAAATGTCGCATGCGTATGCCCATATGCGATGTCTGGGCGCGCAATCATAATCGTTTCGATGCCACATTCAATTGCCGCTTCAAGCTTTTCATCAACTGAGCCTACCTTGCCGCTCTCTTTCGTTACCATAACGTCAACGCCGTATTGGTTGTAAAGTGCGACGTTAAGTTCTTTTGAGAAAGGCCCTTGTATCGCAATAATATTTTTTTGTGGCACGTCAAGCGCCGCGCATTTTTCCATATTATCGAGGCGCGGAAGCATGCGCGCCAGTAAGCGCACACCTTCTACGTCGTTTAATACATTAGTAAAGGTTTGTAAGGTTTTACTGCCCGTTGTCAGCATAATGACGCCGCCTTTTGCTTTAGCGAGTTGCGCCGCCTCCTCGTAATCTTTTACTACGGTTACGAGTGGGTGACTGTAAAATTCGCGTTCACGCTCAAAACGAATATACGGTACACCTGCTGTTTTAGCCGCTGCCATGGCATTTTTTGAAGCTTCTTCCGCAAAAGGATGACTCGCATCGACAACTGCGCGGTAACCTTCATTTGCAATCATTTGTACCATATCATCTGCCGTGTTGCGTCCTACTTTAACGTTAAGGCCCGCTTCTTTTAGGCTCTTCTCCGCCGACTCTGTCACGACCGTTGCTGTCGGCTCATAGCCCGCCGCTTTAACTTGAATCGCTAATTCACGCGCATCGGATGTACCTGCTAAAAATAAAATCAATTTTTTGTCTCCGCATGGCAGTGATCGTGGTCGTGTCCGTCACAAGCATGGTCGTGGTCATGATCATGATCGTGTGAATGCGAATGGCTATGGCCGTGGTGGTGGTCATGGTCGTCATCATCATGATGGTGATGGTGGTCGATAAAGTCCATTGCATTAATACGGTACTGGCAAGTATCACAGTTCATTTTCACTTCGCCCGCAACCGCTTCGTTAATACGGTCATGCAGTACTGTTTTTAATTTATCGTGGTAGCCAAAGTACTCCGCTAACTCGATTTCTAGCTCAGGGTAATCAACGTTATAGCGCGCTTTCATTTTTGCCATGCGCTCCATTAAAATGCCTGTAAATAAGAAGTACGGTAGCATAATGACTTTTTTAGCGCCTAAGCGTGAACAGCGTTCCATCCCTTCATCTACTAACGGTGCAGCTACACCCATAAAGGCTGGCTCAACTGTCGCCACGTGTAAACGCTCGTATAATAAGCGGCTAATTTTATAAAAATCACTGTTAGCATCCGCGTCACTACCACCGCGACCGATTAGTAAAATCGCTGTATCTTTATGTTCTTCTTCAATAGCAAAGCCTGTTTGCTGTAGGCGTGATAATAAGATTTCGATAACTTCTTCATGGATACCAATTGGGCGACCGTACGTAAATTTCACATTCGGATAATCCACTTTAGCTTCGTCAATTTCATGCGGAATATGGATTTTTGAGTGACCCGCTTGTAGTAAGATAATCGGAATCGCATAAATTTCTGTTGCGCCGCGTTCTACCGCGTTTTTAATACCGGTTGGAATGTTCGGTTTTTCAAACTCTAAAAAGCAAGTTTCGACGATATACTCATCTGAAATGCTCGGTGTCATTTGTTGTACGAAATTACGTACCTCATCATTGCCTGCTGGTAAGCGGCTGCCGTGTCCTACGAATAAAATTGCTTTCATGTTGTTCTCTCCCTCAGTCCCCACAAGGTGCAGGTTCTACTTTAATTTTTGACATCATATCAATAAAGCTAAAGCCGCCAATTTCTTTGACGCGGCGGAAATATTTAAACAGGCGCTCATTTGGATGAGCATTTGCCTTGTACTCCTGAACGATTTCTTCAACCATCGGAATAATTTGATCAGCAGGAATCCCTTCAAGCACTGGTTGCCCAGCGTGTCCGGTACGTCCTACTGGCTTAGCGCCAATAAACAAATCAAATTTACCTTTACGGTAGACGATGCCGATATCTTCAAACGTCGCTTTATAGCACGCCATACCGCAGCCGTTAAAGCCGATGTTTAACTCTTTTGGTAGCGTAGTGCCGGCTAATTTATCATAAAGTTCATTCGCCACTGGAATGGACTCGGTTTTTTCGCCGTAACAGAAGTCACACGCTTTTACGCGTAGCACGTCACCTACAGGTTCTAAATAAAAATCAACCGCGCTGAGCTTGTCGGTTATAGCTTGCGGATCTGTTGTAGGAATCTTTAAAATAATCTGATGGTCAGGTGTGTACTCCATCGTACCCTTTTCGCCCACGACTTCTGCGAGCGTTGTCATTTGCTGTGGTGTGAAAAATTTATTTGCCACACCAGGACTGACCGCTAACTCGAAAATGGACGTCATTTGTTGCTGTACAAGCTTTTTAGGTGCAGTCCCTGTCACCATCGCGAGTGCAGCGGATGCCATTTCAAGTGCGCTCTTTTTTGGCGCTTGTTGCTCAACTTTTACAGATTGGTGCGGTGCTGCCTCACTCTCACGCATTAAATCTTTGTTAGAGTAATCAAGGCTTGCCTCGCCTGTTTCTTGGTCTAATGCCCAAGGCTCAGCTTCTTTCTTTAAGCGTTGGTGCGGTTTAAGCGGTTGCTTTTCGTCACCTAGCGTATATTTACGTTGGTAACCGCGCGGCGTAATAATTTTATTATCATAATAGAAAGAAGATGAGTTACCGATAACGACCGTTGTAAGCATGCCGATATCATGGTTTAGCATGTCTGCTAAGTTAGTCATCACGATGTTTTGGTTTTCGCGGTACGCTGATTTAACTAACCCTACTGGTGTGTCTGGTGAGCGGTACTCTAGTAAAATGCGCTGTGCTTCTACAATTTGACGTGTACGGCGACCACTTTTTGGGTTGTAAAGCGCAATGACGAAGTCTGCCATTGCAGCTGCTTCAATACGCTTTTCGATTAAGTTCCACGGTGTTAAGTGGTCACTTAAACTGATCGTACATGAGTCGTGCATTACAGGTGCGCCGAGTAAGCTTGCGCAGGAGTTAATCGCAGAAATACCCGGTACAACTTCAACTTCAATACCGTCCGCTTCAGTCCAGCCTTTTTCGACTAATACTTCATACACTAAGCCCGCCATACCGTAAACGCCTGAGTCACCACTTGAAATAACCGCAACTGTATAGCCTTCTAGCGCTTTTTTATACGCTTCTTGTGCACGCGCTACTTCCTCGGTCATGCCTGTGCCGATAATTTCTTGTTCGGGCGTTAAAATGTCTTGGATTAAATCGACATACGTTTTATAGCCGATAATTAAGTCACTTTCTTTTAGCGCTTCAACTGCCCGCGCCGTAATATGTTTAAAATCGCCAGGACCGAAGCCCACAACGAGTAACTTTCCTTTTTTCTGTGTCATACTCTCACTCTCCAACTTACTTATTCTTTGCTATGCCTTTAATAGCAGGTGTTTCCTCTGTGCGAACGAGCGCACCGTCCTCTATCGTATAAACGCGATGTGCCTTAGGACCATCTTGCATCAATTGTGTAACGACTGTGCGTGCTGCCGCTTCATCAGGTACGTTATACCAGTTACCTGCTGGGTATGCGACTACTACACAAGCATCTTTACAGCGTCCGTTACATTTTGTACGCGACGTATGAATCGCCTCATCTAAGCCGAGCGCCTCAATTGTCTCGCGAATGGCTAGCGTTATTTCCTCGCCGCCTTTTTTCATGCACGTGCCACCATTACAAATTAACATATGGTGCGACGTTCCTACTAAATCCCAAGTTGTCATACGTGTTCCCCCTTTAATTTACACAACAAAAAAAGCCTTAACGGTCGGAGGCGTCAAGACTTCAAATAAAAAGTACGCAAAAAAGCATAGCAATTCGTTATCCGTCATTTTCCCTCCGAAAATTAGCGAAACAAAAATTAAAAGCAGGTTTCCTGACTTACGCTCTACGCCATAACTCCTTCCCGAATAATTATTCAGTGGTATTAGTATGGCAACACGATTACAGTAGCGGGGGCTGTATTGGATTTGCACCAATTTCCCTTTTATTTGCGACTCGCAAACACTTTTAACTTAGTTGTCATTATTCATTTTCTTTATCATATACTACTTTCACTATTTTTCAAACTGACTTTTTTTCTCATGCTATGCGCGAACTGTTTTCAGAACTTTCTACCTAGCCCGATTTTCAGAATAATAAAAAATCATATAGCCAAAATTTATTTTGCGTGCTAAGCTTATTTTGAATGATCACAACTTACGTATTTTGGTGTTGCCATTGCAACGTAACAGGGAAGTTCGGTTAAATTCCGACGCGGTCCCGCCACTGTAAGATGGAGCAAACATGACGTGCCACTGGTAAAACGGGAAGGCCATGTATTGCGTTGAAGTCGAGCCAGGAGACCTACCACAATACTTGTGAACGTTTCAACCTACGAGGATGGGTGTACGAAACAAAGCGGTCTTTATGACTTGCTTTACTTTGTCATGTGCACTCTTAAGCAAGAGTGTTTTTTTTTATGTCCTCATCCATAAATTTTATTAGGAGGATTTTGTTATGTTGAAATTTGTACCGAAGCTCGGCTATTTCGCAGCGATTTTACTGCTACTGCCCGAGCGTGCATACGCTATGCACATTATGGAAGGCTACCTTCCTGTTGGCTGGGCCATCTTTTGGTGGTTGCTAACCATTCCATTTATTATTTTAGGTTTACGCTCTATTAAAAAGACAATCGAAGAAAATCCCGAAACAAAAATGATTTTAGGGCTCTCTGGTGCCTTTGCTTTCGTTTTATCTGCCTTAAAAATTCCTTCTGTTACCGGCAGTTGCTCGCACCCTACTGGTGTAGGTTTAGGTACGGTATTATTTGGCCCACTTGCGATGAGCGTTATCGGCTCTATCGTATTGTTATTCCAATCTTTACTGCTAGCACATGGCGGGTTAACAACGCTTGGGGCTAACGCCTTTTCGATGGCCGTTGTCGGACCGTTTTTAGTGTACTTTACGTATAAAGCAGCGCTTAAAATGGGCTTATCTTTCTCACTTGCGGTATTTTTCGCAGCGTTTTTAGGTGACCTTGGTACGTATGTCGTAACGTCCCTACAATTAGCACTCGCTTTCCCTTCTGAAGTTGGCGGTTTCTTCGCTTCATTTTCTAAATTCGCAGGTATTTTTGCTTTAACACAAATTCCACTCGCAATTAGCGAAGGGATTTTAACGGTTATCGTGATGAATTTCTTAAAGAAATACAATTTTGCAGAACTAAAATCACTACGTGTGTTGCCACGTAAGGAGGTTGCACAGTAATGAAGAAAAACATCCTGTTACTTGCCATTGTTATTTTATTAGCTATCATTCCGATCTTTATGTTAAAAGATGCAGAGTTTGAAGGCGCAGACGGCGAGGCTGAAGAAGCGATTGGTGAAATTAACGCAGGCTACGAACCGTGGTTTGAGTCATTTTGGGAGCCACCAAGCGGCGAAATTGAAAGCTTATTATTCGTGTTACAAGCAGCGATTGGCGCAGGTTTCATCGGCTATTTCGTAGGCTTTACACGCGGTAAGCATCGTAAAAAAGAAGAGCTGTAATGTTATTAATCGATAAATATGCTTATATCAATCGATTAAAAGACGTACACCCTATGGAAAAAATGGTGTTCACCGCTTTATTACTGTTATTTTCACTAACGGTGCGGGACCAACTTATCTCACTCATCACATTTATTGTGATGAGTGCTTTTATCATTTTTGGGGCAAAAATTCCATGGCGGTACTACGTGAAATTACTGTTGCTCCCCTCTTTCTTTTTACTGACGAGCTTGCTTGCCATACTCGTATCATTTGCCGGCCCTACGAGCGCTTTACCACCGCATATTTTTGCGTTGTCCTTTACGCGCTTTCAGCTGTTTATTGGCGTAGCGAGTGTCGCAGTCGCTAAGCAATTATTTTTTGTCGTGCTCGCGAGCATTAGCGCCCTGTACTTTTTAATTTTAACGACGTCGGTACAAGCTATTTGCTACGTGCTGTATAAATGGCGCATCCCACCGCTTTTTGTCGAACTGTGTGAGATGACGTACCGCTTCATTTTTATCTTTTTAGAAAATACACAAAAAATTTATATCGCGCAGCAATCACGCCTCGGCTACCAATCTCCGCGGCAATGGCTACGCTCGGTCGGCTTACTTGTTTCTGCTTTATTTATTGAGGTGTTGCAACGCTCCACCGAGCTAACGAGCGCCATGCTATCGCGCGGTTATGACCCAAGCAATACGACGCCGCTCTATTTTGAAGAACAGTGGCAATTTCGTAAGCGCAACTGGCTAGGTATAGCGGTTATTTTCGGTGCGATTGTTGCGGTTTATGTAGGAGGTAGACAATGGTAAATTATTTTGAGCTCGCTAATATTTCGTACCGCTACCCTGATGGCACGCACGCTTTACGCGATTTATCACTCACGATTGGTCGCGGGGAACGCATCGCCTTAATTGGTCATAACGGTGCTGGGAAATCCACATTATTTCAACAATTAAACGGTATTTTACAGCCAACTACAGGTGAAGTGCTGTTCAATGGCCAAAAGATGAGCTATCGTAAAAAAGAGTTAAAACGTGTGCGTGAACATGTGGGCATCGTCTTTCAAGATCCGGATGCCCAACTATTTTCAGGCAATGTAAAACAAGATATTGCCTTTGGACCGACCAATTTAGGATTAACGCAACAAGAAGTACAGGCACGCGTTGACTGGGCGATTGCGCAAACTGAAATCGATTCATTAGCCGATAAACCGATTCATTTTTTAAGCTTAGGGCAAAAAAAGCGCGTCGCTATTGCTGGAGTACTGGCAATGCAACCTGCCGTATTAATTTTAGATGAACCGACCGCTGGGCTCGACCATTATTATGCGAATCAAATATTTTCGTTATTACGGCAACTCGAAACGCCAGAGCGCACGGTGCTCCTGTCTACGCATGACACACAACTGGCGTATGAATGGGCTGACCGCATCGTCGTACTACATGAAGGTACGATTATTTATGACGGCAACCCGTACGATATTTTTTCTCAAGATGACTTGCTTCAAAAAGCACATCTTGAAAAACCTTGGGTGTTTGACGTAGCTACTACGCTAGGTGCACCTACGCCACTACCGCGTACACGCGCTGCGTTAAAAGATTTTCTTCGTACGAAAACGCTCGGTTAACGAAAAAAGGCTCGCTCCTAATAGGAGACGAGTCTTTTTTATATGCCTTGTACCCAACTTAAGCCAAGTGTACCTTCACCTGCATGGACACCTACGCAAATGCTCAGTTCCGTAACAATAAATGTCACGTTCGGGAAAGCAATTTTTAATTCTTCATGCCATTTTTCTGCGCCTTGTTCGTTATTGCAATGAATAATCGCCACTTCTGTTACACCGTGGTGTAAAATATCTTCGCCCACTTGGTTTACGACGTAAGCGCGCGCTCGTTTATCGGCACGTACCTTTTCTTTCATCGTCGCCACGCCGTCTTCAAAACTAATGACTAGCTTAATATTCAGTAAATTACTTAAAAACAATTGCGTGCCTGACACGCGCCCGCTTTTATGCAGTTGCGATAAGCTCGTCGGAATAAAGGATAAGCGCGTGCGCTCTGCCATATCAGTTAATGATGCGGCAATTTGCTGTGGTGCTACGCCTTGCTCTGCTAAAGCATAGCCGGTTTCAATCATTTTTTGCATCGGGAATGAACCGATTTTAGAATCGATGGGATAAACGGTAAAGCCCGCTTGTTCTGCTGCGGCAAACGCGGTTTGGTACGTACCTGATAAATGCTTTGACGTATGGACCGCAATTGCGCACGTATAGCCTTCTTCTTTTAAGCGCTCGTATAAAGCAATCACTTCACCAATTGGCGGCTGCGATGTTTTCGGGTGCTCTTTCGTCTGCTGTAGTTTTTCGTAAAATTTTTCACTCGTTATATCAATCGTTTCGCGAATATCCATATCAGTAAACACGATGTGCAATGGTAGCACGTGGACGTTATATTTTTCGATTGTTGCTTGATCTAACAATGCTGCGGTATCTGTAACCCAAGCAATTTTTTCCGTCATGCTGACAACTCCTCTAATTTCAAAGCTAGCCATTTTATCCTATTTCATCCACTATACACAGCCATTTCTTCCTTGCCTAGTGACATTTATCATATGCCCGTGAATTTCTTTTGTAATATAACAATTTTGACACAACTCACTTTTTTTACGCTTACGCTTAAGCAAAGCGGGTACACCGTATACATATTCGCACACGAAAGGAGGCGGCGCGGTGGAAAGACACACACCTAATCCCACAATTTCACTTATCACCTTGTTTTTAATCGGCATTGGCGTAGGAACGCTACTGCTAAAGTTGCCTATTGCCACTACTACGCCTATTAGCTGGCTAGATGCGGCATTTACCGCAACTTCTGCGATGACGGTAACAGGGCTCGTTACGCTAAGCACTGCTTATGATTTTACGTACTTTGGGCAAGTCATTATTATGCTGTTAATCCAAATAGGTGGGCTCGGCATTATGACGTTTGCGATTTTTATTTTTGTATTGCTCGGTAAAAAAATCGGCTTAAAGAAGCGGCTCGCTATTCAGTTTATGTTTAACCAAACGTCACTGACAGGCATGGTGCGGTTAATACGCGTCGTGCTAGTGTATAGTTTGCTCGTTGAAGCGGTAATTGCCAGCTTTTTAGCCGTGCGTTTTATCCCGCTTCTCGGCGTTGGCAAAGGGATTTATTATAGCATCTTCCACGCAATTTCAGCGTTTAACAATGCCGGCTTTGCCTTGTGGGATGATAGCCTTGTACAATTTGCCCATGACCCGCTCGTCATTTTTCCGATTAGCGTACTCATTACGCTCGGCGGGCTCGGCTTTACCGTACTCGTTGACCTTTGGCATTACAAAACACATAAACGCCTCAGCTTGCATAGTAAGCTAATGATTGGCGCAACGCTCTTTTTACAAGTGGGTGCTACCCTCTTATTGTTTGCGCTCCTTTACCGTGCAGGTAGCGTTAGCGAACAGCTTTACGAGGCATACTTCCAAGCGGTCACTACGCGTACCGCAGGCTTTAACTCCGTCGATATGGGTAGCCTACCTGATAGCGCGCTCGTTATTATGGTGCTATTGATGTTTATCGGAGGAGGAAGCGCCTCTACCGCTGGGGGGATTAAAGTGACGACGTTTATTATTTTACTAGCGACGACGTTTCACTTTTTACGGGCGCGTAAAGAAGTTGTCGTGTTACACCGCACGATTCGTAGCGACGTCGTTAGTAAAGCACTTGCCTTAACGACGACGAGCTTACTTTGGATTGGCTTTGTCATTTTTTGCTTAACCATTACAGAAGATGCCCCGTTTTTGACGCTTGTCGTCGAAACGGTATCGGCTTTCGGTACCGTTGGGCTCTCCGTTAACTTTACCGCTTCGTTAAGCATCATCGGTAAATTACTCATTATGGCGACGATGATCCTCGGCAAAGTTGGGCCGTTAACCTTACTATTTGCACTCGGACAGGCACAGCCTGCTAAAATTGGCTATCCGCACGAAGACGTAGCAATCGGCTAACAAAAAAACGCATGGCGCAATTTATGGCCATGCGTTTTGCTTAATCATGTTGTAAAAATTCAGGTAGCGTCACGTGTGCGTAAGCTGCCGGATGTAGTAGCTTACCGAGGCGAATGGCGCCTTCAAGTAAACGCAGTGACGGGCGACAATATAAATGCTCTTCTAGTAAATGAATGGCATCTTGTGCAACCGCTTGTACCTCGTCTGCTTGTGGGCGTTTTTTAATAAGTGCCGGCTGCATTTTATCATGCGCAATGCCAACCCAAGCCATTAAAATTTTTTCGGGGTTATGCGCTACAACTTCCTCCCATGTTGCTTGCACACTCGCCTGTTCGTTGGCGGCAAAAATATTGCGTGCGCCTGCTAGTGCGCTAATTTCCGTTAACCAGTTGCCACCCCCTGGTGTGAAAATTGGTTTTGGCCACCATTCCCAGTAGACGCTAACCGGTGTAATAAGCTGTGCAATTGCCGCAAGCTCCGCTACTTTTTCGTCAATTTGTGCATTGATGGCCTTTGCGCGCGCCGTGGCGTTACACAGTTGTGCGACAGCGAGTAAATCGGCTTGAATGTCACTCAGGCTTTGCCCATTTAAAATTAAATGTGGCAAGTTGGCTTCTTCTAACGCCGCAATATTACGTTCCATCCCTGGTACACTTAATGAAGCAATGACAACATCGGGCGCTAACGCCTTTACCCGTCCAATATTAATCGCTAAATCTGAGCCAAGTTGCGGCAACTCTTTTACCTCTTGTGGGTAATCTGAAAAATTATCCACCCCGACAAGTTGATCGGTTAATCCTAAATGAGCGATCAACTCCGTATTGCTTGGACAAATCGAAACAATTCGCATAGCTCTTCCCCCTTTGTCATTTTATTGTCACCGATACGTAGCGGAAAAGCAACTAGACAAAAAAACCGATAAGCAATCGCTTACCGGCCTTTCGTTATTGTTTTGCCGCCTTCACGTAAGCTGCGTCCCATTCAGGCGCTACTTTACGTAAAGCTACAGGACGCAACCCATCTTTTGTAACGAGTGCGTGTACGGATGTTGCGGTTGCAGCAACCGTGCCATCTTCATGTAAAATTTCGTAGCCGTACGTCGTGCGCACACGCTCGTGCTTTTCAATCCACGTACGTACCGTGACAGTTTGACCGTAACGAAGCGCGGCTTTATACGACACTTGTAAATCCATTACAGGGGAAACGTAGCCGATGTCTTCTAAATCAGCATACACAAACCCTAAATCTTTCATTAATTGTACGCGGCCGACTTCCATATAAATGATGTAGTTGGCATGGTATACCACGCCCATCTGATCGGTTTCGCCGTAACGTACTTCTACTTTAGCTTCACTACAATACAATTTGCTCACCTCGCTATTAGTATAGCGAAAAATCATTCTAACGTCACTTTTTCGGGTACTGGTGGAATATCGGCTGATTTCAAGCCGTTTTCTTCAAGCTGTAGCGGCACAATTGTATAGCGCGAAAATGATGCATCCGCCACTTTTTGATTGATGACCGTTGTCGCCCCGCTGCGCGCTACGATGCCATTGCCTGATAAGTCTACGCGCGAAATGGCTTGAATGAGCTCATCCATATACGCTTTTTCCTTATCGCTTAACGGTAGTGCAGTCGTTTTAATATAGCGCCATACGACATCACGTAGCACACCTTGCGCTTCAATTAAGCACGTAAACTCCGCCATCTTCACTACGCTAAGTTTTAACGCCGCTAGTTCTTTTTGGCGCGTTGCAATTAAATGGCTCGCGCTTTTTTCGTGATGCGCTAGCTCCATGCGGTGATTATACTGCAGGCGCTCTTCTACCGCTTCCCAGCGACTCGTTACATGTTGCTCCGCCTCTGCAATCGCCGTATAGTTAACCATCATTTTATGATAGCATTCTTCCGCATACGTATACGCCGCTTGCAGTGACTCCGCTTGTTGTGCCTTCTCTTGCTCAAACGCCTCGCGCGCTTCTTCGTACACTTTATGCGCTTTACGGTAAGCCCCTACCGTATCTAAATAAGCCTCTGCCTTCATCATAAACTCTGTTACGACTTCATCGCATAAGTAAGGCGCTTCATGTAGCGCTTGTAACAGTTGGTACAATGTGTTGACATTTGTAAAAATTTGCGCCACTTCTTCATAGCCTTGCTGATGCATTTCGACTGCCGCAATACTTTCTTGCGCCTGGGCTGTTGCGAGCATGACGTTGCGTTCGTATTGTTTTAACACTTCGACAGCTGTGCATAGCGGCTCACGCTCTGGTAGTAGCGATGTTTCGATTTCGAAGCGCTCAAGCCATTCGATAAAGCGTAGTAAAATGCGTCGCGTGCGCGCTTCTTTATGTTCCGCAAACTGCGCAAGCTTCTCATGCAAAACATTGAAACGGCTCGCTTCTAAATGAATCGGGTCTTTTGTCGCTAAATAGCTCTCCATTTCTAGTGCCGCCACATAAATGACTTCATCAAATAAATGACCGTATGTGTTTTTAACGTCGGTCACAAAAGCCGCATTTTGCGCTTGGTCGTCAATTTCGTTAATGATGCAGTACGGGCGAATATCGCGCTCACGCAAGTGCTCAATGACGCGTAGCTCTTCTTTACCGATCGGCTTATCTGGGCGCAACACCCAAAATATTTCGTCCACACGGTTAAGGAGTGCCGGTGATAAAAATGGTAGCTCATCTTCTTGCTCTACCGACAACGTATCAATTAGCGTCATTTGTTGTAGCATCGGCTCTTGTAAGTAAACGTTAATGTAATCAATATGGCTTTGTAATAATTTTGACGTGTAGCTTTCCGAACTCGTAAGCAGCGGTAGGCGATCAAGGTCGAATGTTTCTTCGACGTCATCGTAAAAGTACGCCGTCACTTGCTCTTGTTCACCGTAGCGAATAAAAGTGTTCGCCGTCGCAAACTCGCCTCCTTTTCTTGCAATAACCTCTCTGCCGACGAGGCCGTTAATAATCGTCGACTTGCCTGTTTCACGATTGCCAATAAATAAAATCAATGTTTCGCTGCGTGCATCTTCTATAATTTTACGTAGTTGACGTTTTGTTTCGCCAATATATGTATTAGAAGCAATCGTTTGTGACACTTGGTCTAACTTATTCGCAAGTTCTGGCAAAATCTCGTCCCAGAACTGTTGTTGTGTTACCATGTTTGTCTCTCCCTTCCTACGAAAAAACAACCTCTAATAGAACGTGTACGCTATTAGAGGTTGACACTATTCTTCTTATATATCGGCTAATTTGTCGGAATATTTACGTCAAACGATTAAAAATTTTGAATCGTTTCGTCTAAACGTGAGGCTGACGTTTCTAATTCTTCAGATGATGAGTTCATCGTCGTAATGACTTCAGACAAACTCGTAATTTGTTCTGCTACGACATCAAAATCGTTAATGGTTTTTGTTATGCGTTCTGAAATAACTTCAAATGACGACGTAAGCTTTTCATTTTCTGCCTTGCCTTCGTCCACTAATGTTTGAATATCGCGAATGGCATCTACTACACCGACTGTTACGGTGTTAGATTCTTCGATTAAAATGGCAATTTGCTCAACGGATGATTTCGTTTGATCCGCTAGTTTGCGCACTTCGTCAGCTACAACAGCGAAGCCTTTACCATGCTCTCCCGCACGCGCCGCTTCAATCGCTGAGTTTAATGCCAGCAAGTTCGTTTGATTGGCAATTGTTTTAACGATTTCGATAACATCTTTAATTTCTGAAGATGACGTGTTAAGCGCTTGCACCATCGCCGACATCTCTTGCGTTTTATCGTGAATTAATAACGTTTGATTGCTTAAGTGTTGCATTTGCGTATAGCCTTGTTCAGACGCGCGTTTTGTTTCTTCCGCTTCGCCCATGCTCACTTTAACGTTGCCTTCTACTTCTAACGTGTTTTGCATAAGTTCGGCAACCGCATGTGCTGTAGAACGCGACTGCTCCTCTAATTGACCAGAAACCGAGCCGAGCTCCTCGCGCACGCGCTGGTTGACTTCTTGTTGCTTATTTTTGACTAACTGTTCTGAAAACTTGTCATACTCTTCTAATACGAGCTGTTGCTCAAAGTTGCAAAGCTTACCTAATGAATGGATAAGTTGGAGTTTGATGTCGAGCGCTTCGTCTAAACGTAAAATGACGTTGCGGACATCCACCTCTAGACGTTGGAATGCAGCCAAATACCACTTAGGATATAAACCGATACGGACATGGACTCTTGCTACATTCCGACGTACAGAGATGTACTCTTCATCAATCCGCCCCGTAAATATTTGCTTAATATGCTCCGTTAACGTCTGACGGAGACGCGCTGTCGAACTATTATTACGAATAATATTTTGTAAATGTGGTACACTTGCTCTATAGACAAGTAAAAGTCTCTAAAACATTCTCGTTCGTTGATAACTAGATATTGTATGAGGTTCGATAGCCAAATCCATGCTATCGGTAAAACAATATGTGTCGTCAAGCAAAA
>NZ_QAFW01000069.1 GCF_003057615.1 Metalysinibacillus jejuensis | reverse complement strand
GACCATAAGCTCTCTCTTTGAAGAATAGACTGCAAATTATTGATGTGTGTTAAATGGTAGAGTAGGATAGTATCTGCCAAACTTGTCACCTCACTTTTAACCTATAAAGGTTATTTTACCATACCCCAATTATAAGGAGAAATTATGGCTTTGCCTAAGTCAGCTGGTCTTACGATTTTATCTGCCTCCTAAAAAAATAACGTGTTACCTCTCCCTACAGGAAAGGCACACGTTACATCATAATGTACTCAGTCATCCACCATTTCTTGTACGATAGCGGTTGCTACCGTAATAATCGTCGTTAAAATAATCTTTTCCCAGCCCATGTGTGTCACCTCCTTTTCCTAAGGTGAGTGCTAACGGTTATGTGCCCAAGATGCCATAAACGCTGCGATTCACGTCAGTTATTAAATACCGTCGTGAGTTTATGAAGGGGGTTATCACCACCTTTCCATGTGCTATATCAGTTTTTGTGGCAGGCAAAATGATAGACCAACTACTGGCGTGAGTTACCGTAAAGAACTGTCACGAGTTGGGCATAGGATCGCCTTGCCGTTCACATACCACCGCATCAAAGGCGCTAAGGCATATTCACTACGGTCAATCAAAAATAATTCAATTGTAAGGGCTGTCCCTTCAGGAACATAGGTAAAACTCCATGTAGTAAGTGGACTACTAAGTGAAGTCAGTAATGTCAGTGGAAAGATGGTATCATCAATCTCCTCAGCATAAAGCTGTAAACATTCATATCCAATCATTCGTTCATCCACCGCATCATAACCGAGAGCTTCAAGTCCTGTTAAGAAGTAATCAAGCATGTAATAGCCCTCGCTCTCGTAATGACGTATAACGGTCACCTTCACCAATAATAATATGGTCGATTACTTGAATACCGACATACTCTCCAACGTGATGTAAGCGGTGGGTTACTTCGATATCCTCTGGACTTGGTTCTGGGTTACCAGAAGGATGATTATGAAATACCATAATACTTGCGGCATTAGCTAAGATAGCAGGCTTAAATACTTCACGAGGATGGACGACACTTGCATTTAAACTTCCGATATGTGCGATGTTGATATGTGTCGGTTGATTCTTGACATTTAAACAAAGTACGACAAAGTGTTCACGGTCCACATCTCCTAGAAATTCTCCGGTAGCAGGATGCTATTGCGTCCCTAACGTCACAGGATGTGACATGTCGTAGGGACGTTCCTTTAGTTGCCCGTCACGTGGATTACGAATGGTACGGTTAGCGTAATAAAGACTTGCTTCTTTGACTAACTTTACTGAAACAATTGCCACACGTTTACGAGCTTGTGGCAGGATTTCCTCTTTGACACCGATAGGTAATTGCAGTTGTTGCGTAGGTTGAATCGTAGTATACATAAAAAGCCCATCTCCATATTTTTTAGGCAACATAAAAACGCCCATTCCTTGTAAGAGAATGAGCGCTATACGTTACCGATAGTTACTTGGCTTCATGATTATAATATATGCTTGAATTTTTTATTGTTACATTTCCTCAGTACTAAATCTAGAGGATGCTCTCTAATCTAAATAATCATCTATGGCTAACACCAACTGTATACCAAGCTACATTGCCAAAACTAGCTTTGGCAATGAAAACAAAAAGAAGTCGTTTGCAAGATTGCTCCCACGAAGGACTCCTCCACTTTCATCCACCACGTCATGTATCTTTATGAATTGTAGTGAATTATGCCAGTGCTAAGCACCTGATATCACTCTCCAATTTTCCAAGCACCATTCACATCAACAAGTTGCCATACATAGGTAGCATCGGCTTTTGTTGCTTTTTTCTTATCTTCCACCCAATAGACTTCGGCATGTGTCTCGTCAATCGGTACAGCAACAAGGTGTTTCATCATTTTTTCAACGCTATCAGAATCCACAGGGAATTGATCCTCAGCCGTTGTAGTATCACGGAAAGTAGTAAACTCTTCTTCTGTATTAGCTGCCGTAGGATCGGCATGTAACGCTACAAAATCAGCATACGTACCTTCGTCAAAGTAAGCGATTTTAATAAACTTTTCAACCACGGCAAAATGCTCTTCTGCCTGTTCATTTTTTTGCTCTTGTTGCACTAATGTCGTTGTGCCTTCCTTCTCTTCTTCTCCAGTATCTTCTGAACAAGCCCCTAACAGTAATACTGAACCTAGACCTAAAGCAAGTAAATATTTCTTCACATTTATCAATCCCTTCTTACTTATATTTTAATCGGTAGACCGTATTAAACCAAGTAAAAAAGCCGCTCGCTCGGCATTTGTGTTTTGTAAAAAGAAAAGTGTCAAGCATTATAATATCAGCAGATGAAATTAGCACAATTATGATAACATGCTGTTTATCGTTGTATTCGACAAGTAAAATGGATTTATATTGCTGTAAATACAAAAAGAAGTCCTTCGCAAGATTGCTCCCACGAAGGACTCCCCACTTTTCATCCACCACGTCAAGCGTTTTCATGAATTGTAGTGAATTGTGTGAGTGCCAGGCACCCGATATTCCATACCATGCATTTTCATGAATTGTAGTGAATTGTGCGAGTGCCAGACACCCGATATTCTGTATTTTTATGAATTGTAGTGAATTGTGTGGGTGCCAGGCACCCTGTATTTATTGTTCCGCCACATCATGCATTTTCATGAATTGTATTGAATTGTATGAGTGCCAGGCACCCGATATTTTCGGCATATTTTGAGTGGTGGCAGCGGCTTCATATTAAATGCTATAAACATTTTATTGCACAATGAATTACTTCTATTAATTTATTAATTATAGTATTCGTTATGGATGAAGAAAGACTCTCATATTTATTAAAATCATTTTCAAATTCCGCATGAGCTATTTCGTTTCTATAATAGGTAAAGTCATCTTCTTCAAAACTCATTCCAGTTCGACGTGTTTGCCTAAACCCAATTGAATTAAATCCACTATCGAACCCTTGAGCTTTTATAAAATCACATACGTTTTTTTGCTCTTTTCTAGCTTTACCTTCAGATACAATTTCCATAAGAAAATCATATAGTACCATGTATTTAACTACTCTATCTGTGTTCTTCATTATACTAAAAAGTTTACGATAGAGTAGCGCGTTCGATGAGTTTATCAATTTTCCACCTGCTAATACTTCTTTCAAAAAATCCATTGAGTCGAAGCTTCGAATGAAATTAAATTCTTCACGCAAAGGTATTCGATCATTTAAGGTGATTTCTGTTTGATCTTTCCCATCAAATCGAATTAGTTTTACTTTATAGTCGGGGGAAGATACATCAATTTCGCTATTCAATATAAACCGAATTACAATTTCAAAAATAACTGAATGAGCATACTGTGTAATTTCCTTTATTTCTTTATTTGTGTCCTCATCAAAATATAGTGTAATTTCACTCAGTTTATCATTAATCAAGATTTCTCGAAATATCGAATCATCCAACTCTATTTTTTGAGGATTGTTTAAAATCACATTATTAAAGCCTTTAATCTCAAATAAAATATAGTTTTCCGCAGTGAAATGTTGCTTTTCAATACTCATTCCTTTACCCCTCCCCGAATATATACAAAAAGAAAGAACCAACCAGAAAGTTAGTTCCTCCTTTCCAATCCAACTTCTAATGAATTGTCAGAATAGTGTCTGAATTGTGTGGGTGCCAGGCACCTGATATTTCATGAATAGGAATTTCACCTATTAATACGCTCTAACAGTTAGAAAAAAGCCTTGTGAGCTTTTAAACACATTTTAGAAATCTTTGAGATTATCTAAGTTGTCTTAAGTCACAAGGCTAAGTTCCACTCATTTCGCTAGTAATCTAACTTATTGAGTAACGTTTCGTTTGATTTTATCAAGAAGCATTAACTAATAGTAATATTTACTGTTACATCTACTGTTTTAGTTTTTCCATTGTCATCATATGATGCTTCAATTGTTACTGGAGTAGTAGAATCTACTGTTGGTGTACCTGAAATTTCACCAGTAGATGTGTTTAAAGTTAATCCATTTGGTAATGTTGATTCAGATTTTACTGCATAGTTTGTCACTACTGTAGAATTTGAATTTAATGGTGTTACAGATGTAATTGGTGAATTTTTAGTCCCTGTAATATTAGTATAAGAAAGTGCTGGTGGTGTTACAGGTGTTACTGTCTTCACTGCTATGCTACTTCAGCTGTTTGTTCTTCAGCTTGTTTATTACCAGCTAAGTCTTCGATATTTACAAATTTAACTCGTACTTTACCACCATTTAATGTTGGTGCTGTAGCGAAGTTAAATACAACTGTATCATCTGTAGTTGTTAAGAATGTTGGTTGTAATGTAACTGTATCTTTAAAGTCACCTGCTGCAGAATATTCAAGTACATAATTACCACGAACAGCTGATGTTTTAGTATTTACTACTTCATCAAATGTTAGAGTATATTGAGTTCCAGAAGTAATTGCTAATACCTGTGCTTTTGGTCCAACTTTATCAGAATCAGCAGTAAATGCTACGTTCACTGTTGTTGTAACTAATTCATTACCTGAAGCATCTACAAAGTCTGCTACATCAACTGTATAAGTTTCATTAGCTTGTAAGTTCAGTGCTTTTTCGCCAGTTTTATTGAATGTGAATTTCACACTGTCAACCTTATCAGCATCTGATTCATCAGTAAATGCTACAGTCGCTAAATCTGAATCGTTTTTCAATACATGTGAATTACCTTTTGAATCCTTTAATGTGATTGAACCAATGCCTGCGTCAAATGCTGCTTTAGATACATCATTGCTATCAAATGTAATTACTAATTCATCATTTTCTTTACCTGCTACGATTTTCGCCTCTGCAGACTTCACTTTAGGAGCTACAGTATCTGTGAATACAGGTGTTGGTGTACCAGTAACCGCTTTGCTAGCTAAGTTTTTAAGGTTAACTGTTGTTGCTGCTGATGCTTTTAAAGCTTCTGTTAAAGTTAAAGTAACTTTAGAAGTTCCTTTTGTTTCATCATAGCTATATACTGCTGATTGAATTGAAGCACCTGCTACTGTGTAATTAGTAGTTTTAGCAGCTTCTGTTGGATTTAAAGCACCATCAAATGATAATACTACTTCCTTAGTATTTGATTGTGCAATCGCAGTCAATGCTGTTGCAGTTGCTGAAAGTGCTGCTGATACTTTTGTATTTTTAGTTGGGTCTGTATCAATAGCATTTCCTAATGTATCCGTAATATTTGATGCAATTACTTTATAGAACTTACCATCAGTTAAGTTAGATGCTAATTTAATTGTAGCTATGTTACCTGCTACTGTGATTTCTGCACCAGTTAAAGAGATTTCTTTTGCTGCATCCCAACCAGATGTATCGTTAGTAGTAGCTTCAAGTATACGGTAGTTTGCAACTTGTGTTGCTGACGCTGATAATCCAGCATTAGCATCAACTGTGAATGTTACAGCAATTGTATCATCCTTAGCTGATTTTGGAGCAGTAACTGTTACTGAAGCAACTTCTACTTTCGTATCAACAACTGTCGATGTACCTTTGTAAGTGAACGTATCTTTATTCATTGTGTTACCAGCTTTATCTTTAACACCTGAAATTGAAACGTTATAATCAACATTGTTCACTGAAGCTGCTGTCGTAATTAATACAGTTTGATTATCTGCTTGTAATTGTGCAGATACCACTTGTAATTGTGCACTTGGACCTTCAATTACATAGTTAGAAACGTTTTCAGCTGTTTCTTTAGTTACTACTTCATTGAACTTAACTTCTAAGTGAGTGTTATCAATTACTTTATATTTAGCTGAGCTATATGCAGCTGATAATTCAGGACGGTCAAAATCAGCATATTCAAATGCTAAACCTGTTGCGAATGTTAAAGCATCGTTTTTAAGGTTGTTTGTATCTGTAAATACATCTTTAGCAAACCATACTTTAATTTCTTTACCTGAGTTATATAAAGCAGTTAATTTAGTTTTATTTACACCAGCTGCGATTGTGTAAAGAGATTTGTCAGTAAGATCTTGAGTTAAATCATCTGCTGTGATAGTTACACGATTATCTGTAGCTGTTTCTGCTGTATCAATAATGATATCTCCAGCTTTTGTTTGTAATGCTTCGTTAAATTTAATATCAGTTTCAACGCTACTGAATGAAGCTTTTTCTAAAGTTGGTTTTGTTTCATCTTTAACATAAGTTACCGCGATGCCTTTTTCATAAGCTACAGCTGCACTTTTCACAGTTGCATCTGAAACATTCGTTACAGCTTCGTCAGCAAGAATTACTTTAATCGCTGCTTTGTCAGTGTAAGTTGTTTCAATTGCTGTTACACCAGCATTATTTAATTCGTAATTCCAAACAGCTTTTTCAGTAACTGTTGCTTCTTTATCAGTAGCACCTGTTAATGCTGTTGCTGTACCATCAGCAGTACCAAAATTAATTTTAGCTAAATCTGGAGATTTTACTTTTTGATCAAATTCTAGAGTTAAAATGTTAGATTCTTCGTTGTAAGAAGCTGTTAATAATTTTGCCGGAGTAATTGCTTCAACTGCAACAGTATGTTCAGCTGAACCTACTTCTCCAACTTTAACAGCATCTTTAGCAACTGTTAATGTTAACGCTTCAGTTAATGCGTTTACTGCAGCTTTAGAAGTTTCACCAAGAGTAACTGTTAAAACGTTATTATTTAATTGAGCTGTATCTGCTGCTGTTAATGCTACGCCATTTACTGATAATTTAGTTACATCTGTTACTGTACCTACAGCATCATAAGTAACTGTTAACTTACCACGTGAATTATCATAAGAAGCGCTTACTGCTTCTGGAGTTTTTACTTGCTCAAGTTCAGCTTGAGTTGGACGGAATGATACTTCAGTACCTGCATAAATTGGGTTACCTGCAGCATCTTTCACTTCAGTGCCAGTAGCACCTAATACTACTTTGTAATCAGCTACTGTTAATTTATTAGCTGCTGTATCAGCTTTTAAAGTAATAGTAACTGTTTTACCATCTGCACTTAATACTTCAGAAGCAGTAGCTGCTTTATCAAGTTTTACTGTTTCTTTATAGATTTCAATGTTAGCAATTGTGCTAGCATTTAATTTCTCATTAAATGTTAATACAACCGTTTTGTTATCTTTAACTTCTACTTTTGATAATTCAGGAGCTTTATAGTCAAATGCTTTTTCAGCACCATTTACAGATAAAGTACCTTCTTTACCTTTTAAAGAAGCAATTGTTAACTTATAAGTTTTGCCTGTTAAATCTGAAGCTACTTTAGTTGCTTCAGTTACTTCAACAGCTTCTCCGTTAGCTAAAACAACGAAAGAACCAGCTGTTGCTTCTGTTGCTGGAGCTTCTACTAATTCAACAGTTACAGACGTTTCGTTAATCGCCTAAAGCTAACGAGAAATTTATAAACTTATTAAACGAATGATACCAACAAATTTAGGCATTGCTTGTTGGTAAAAAAAGTTATTCAATACAAAATCACTAGTAAATGTTCCAATATGTAGGAGTTCAATACATAATCAAAAATAGCTGTTCAATTGCTCAATCTATAATTACATTACTTTCATTTGATCACTAAGTGATTTATACCCTATATAATAGGAAGAAACTCATGACACTTTTACATATCATTGTGTAAAATAAAAAAAATTTTACTTATAGACCTTCAAATTCTATTCCAATAACTGTGTACCGCTATACCACTAGTACCGATATTATACATGCTAGGTCAAAAGGTGATCGCCAACTAAGGGCGATCACACATTTACCATTAAGAAAAATTCACTTCATTGACAAGATAATCCCAAACTTGAATGATATGATTTTCAGGAAATATTTTCTTTTTACGTTCGTTCCAGTCTTGAACCGATTGCACCACAAAATATTTGTCTTTTGCTTTTGAAGGCTGTTCTTTCAGAACCCATCCAACGGTTGATAATAACTCTAAATCATAAGGTGTTTCAAAACCATACATTAAATCCGCTACCCGTTGTAAATTGTTTAATGCTTCCTCATCATGACTTAAGAAATTCTCAGCCTCTTCTGCTGCACCGTCTAGTAAATAAATTTCAGCCCCTTGGGTTCGATCACCATAACCTCTGATGTAATGACCTTCAAGTGCTTGAAGTACATGGTTAAGATTTTCTGCATAAGGACCATATCGCTGTTTCTCAAATTGAAGCCTATTCAAAGCGCCTATTTCATACAAAAAGTAAGCAATTTTTTGTACTTCTAGCAATGACATGCGATAACCTGGACCAGCGTAACGAGACATAGCTGCTAATAATTGAGCTCTTCCTAGTGTCATTTTAGGCTTTGCTGTACGCACAATCATTTCTTCTAGTGGTGGTGCACCTGCTGGCTCATATAAATGAACTGTTACATCTAAGGTTTGGAATGCCTCTACTATCATTGGTCTTACTTGACGCCAGTCTAACCCACCATTTCCACAACCCAAA
>NZ_QAFW01000068.1 GCF_003057615.1 Metalysinibacillus jejuensis | reverse complement strand
ATGTTGCTTGATTTTTACTAATTTCAGTTTAGGTAATTTGATATGACCATCTTGCAATTCGATATTTCCGTTCACTCGATTGGTTGTATAAGACTGTTTTGACTTACGGTTTTTGAACTTTGGAAATTCCGCATTGCCTTCAAAAAAATTCTTATAAGCCTTTTGTAAGTTCATTTGTGCATTTGCCAAAGCTAAAGAATCTACTTCTTTTAGAAATGGAAATTCGTCTTTATATTTAGCTGGTGTAGGGAACTTTTGCTTTTTAAGTGCTTCTTTATCATCTTTGAACTTTTCATACGTTTCTTTGCGTTCAGCTAACATCTTATTGTAGACAAAACGAACACAGCCGAATGTTTTAGCTAATAGTACAGCTTGCTCTTTGTTTGGTAAAAAACGAAATTTGAAAGCTTTATTTTGTTTAGTCATATCAATTCACCTCACTTTGTACGGAATAATATCATATATATTGATTGTATCGTAGAAATACCGTACAATCAAGTGAGAGGTGATAATTTTGAAAAATAATAAAGAACGTGTAGAAATTCGTATGCCTAAACCAATTATCGAGAAATTAGATAAATACCAAGAAGAAAACGGACTGTCTACAAGAACAGCAACTATTCTCGAATTATTGCGAAAAGGCTTAGAAAAATAACGTTGGCTAAAGCCAACCGAAATTCATCTCCCACCCACTCATTGGTGCTATTCGCACCTTCACATTCCTTGAGGATGGGAGACTTCTTTCGGAAAGCCGTTAAAAATTTCATGGGGTTTCCTCCTTAAGTGGTAGGCGACAAATAAGTGCTGTACCTATTGTTTTGGCCGATACAATTTGTACGGTGCCACCGTGTTTTTCGATAATTTGTTTAGTAATGCTAAGTCCTAGCCCGCTTCCTCGGTCGCCTGCTTTCGTGCGCGCGACGTCCGCTTGGTATAGTGGATCAAAGACGTGCTTTGCATCTTCTTCGCGAATGCCTTCGCCGTCATTTTGTACGACGATGTATAACGCGCCGTCGGTAATATAAGGGGCGATGCCATCGTAGACGAGCGTGCGCATCGCATCCGCTTCTGCTGTAAAGGCACTGACCTTCGTAGCGGCATGTTGAATGGCGTTCATCATGGCGTTATCCATCACACGCATCAACTGTTTAGGGTTAAGGTAGTACGTGCCATACGCTGCATTATGCGTCGTTAACTGAATGCCTCGGTTCGCACAAAGCGCTTGGTAGTCCGACAATAACATCTCAAAATATTCCTCGCCGTCTACCGCTACTTTCGTTAGCGCGTAATTGAGCGATTGTAGCGTCGTATATGTCGTTAAATCATCTAACATTTGTTGCATATAATGCGATTTACTTATAATAATTTGCTCATACTCGGCGCGTTCGGCTGCGCTGAGATTTCCCTGCAAGGACTCTGCGTACGCGCGAATAGCGGTGAGCGGTGTTTTTAAATCATGTGACAAACTCGCAATCATAAATTGTTTTTCGGCTTGTTCCTGCGTTAACTTTTTACGCGTGCGCATCACTTCTCGTTGCATCGCATAAAACTGCTCGGTTAGCTCGCCAATTTCGTCATATGTTTTAGGCGCTAGCGCGAACGGCTTGTTTTGCGCAAAAGCGCTCATTTGTTTACCGAGTAGCGATAGCCGCTTCGTAAATTTGCGATTCGTAATGACGATAACTAAGGCGTACACGATAAGAAGCACGAGGCTAAATAGGACAATAACGGTCGTCGTCCGATTGGCCACGCCGTCACGCCACTGCTTGCGCGAAAAAACCACTTCGTAAAAGCCAATAATGGCGCGCTCTTCTAGCACAGGTGCGCGGTACGTATACGTGCGAAAATCACGCTGCAATTCATTTAAACGATGAAAACGCTCGGCGCTTGTCGTCTTCGCTAAAAAAGGGTTCGTCGTATAGAGCACCTTACCGCTCGCATCGTAAAGCGTAATGGCCTTCGTTTCGTCACCGAGTGCTTTCACTGCTCTATAGTCTGCCTGTGGGCGGTAAAGTGCGGGTTTTTCAGTAATACGCTGAATGTTTTGCAAAGCTAACATCGTCTCTAAGCGGTCGGCTACGGCACGCTCCTTGTTGTAGTCGCTAATCCACGCAAATAATACGTAAGCGGCGACAAGTGGCACGAGCATCACGAGTAAATACGTAGCGAGTAACCACGTGCGCAGCTTCATAGCGTTTCTCCAATAAAGCGGTAACCTTTACCCCACACCGTTTGGATAAAGCGCGGCGTTTTCACGGGATCGGCGAGCTTTTCGCGCAAGCCTTTAATATGTACCGTTACGGTATGTAGGTCGTTAGCGGTAGCGGCTTGTTGCCAGACGTGTTCGTATAGCTCTTCTTTCGAAAAAGCGCGCTCGGCATGCGTGGCGAGTAAGCGCAGTAGCTCCCATTCCGTTTTAGTTAAGGCGAGCGTTGTACTATCAAGCATCACGCTTTCGTTATCATAATGAATCGTTAAGCCATGGTCATAGCGCACTTCATTTTGCGCAAGCGTCTCGCCTTTATAGCGCTGCCAGCGTCTAAGTTGTGAAGCGACGCGTGCTTTCAGTTCTACTAAGCTAAACGGTTTGGCGAGGTAGTCGTCCGCCCCTTGCGTAAAACCTTCTACTTTATCGACATCTTCTTTACGGGCTGAGATGATGATGATCGGCATATCGCTTTTGAAGCGGATGTTTTTACATAGCGTGAAGCCGTCCATCTCAGGCAACATTAAGTCAATTAACGCTAAATCGTAGTCGCCATTTTGAAAGTCTTCCCAACCTTCTAAACCCGTCGTTGACCACGTCACAAAGTAGCCTTCTTTCGTTAATGTATCTTTGACAATGCGCGCAATAGCTTGGTCATCTTCTACGAGTAAAATCGATTGTGTCATTTGTCTTCCTCCTAGTTCCTACTTTATCAGCCGGATTTTGTCGTTTACGTAATTTTATCATTTCTTTACTATTTGGCGTATGCTATAATCAGCTTCGTTACTTCAACGCGTTGCAGTAACAAAGTTGACAACTTAGAGGAGGCTCTCCATGTTTCACGCAGAAGCAAAAACAACGCCAGGTTTTCTTGAAGCGCTGGCGATAGTGACGATAATTATTGGTGTTATGAGTGCGAGTATTATCGCATTTGGCGCACCACCCCATATGCCCATTTTAATCATTATTACGCTACTACTTGTTTACGGGCTGAGTAAAAAAGTGGCATTTAGCGATTTACAACAAGGTATGATACGCGGCGCGCAATCTGGGCTCGGCGCGATTTTTATCTTTTTCTTTATTGGCACATTAGTGAGTAGTTGGCTCATCGGCGGTACGATTCCGACATTAATTTACTACGGCTTCTCCTTTGTGACACCGAGCTTTTTCTTTGCGATTGTTTTTGTCATTACGTGCATCATTGGCTTAACGATCGGCAGTTCACTCACGACAGTCGCAACGGTGGGCGTCGCCTTTATCAGCATGGCAAGTGCGATGGATTTATCGCTAGCACTAACTGCCGGGGCCATTGTCTCTGGCGCATTTTTTGGCGATAAGATGTCACCGTTATCCGATACAACAAACCTCGCCTCAAGCATTGTCGGGGTAGATTTATTCGAACATATTAAAAATATGGCATGGACGACCATTCCTGCCTTTGTGATTTCGTTTGTGGCGTATGCCCTACTATCACCGACGAAAGTAGATAGCGCGGTGATGGACATTAGCGCGTTTCAAACGGCTTTACGAGATACGAACTTAGTGCATTGGTATGCGTTTTTACCACTCGTATTGCTAGTGATTTTATCTATTAAAAAAGTACCGGCTTTATTAACGCTCGCCATTGGTACGGTGTTTGGTATTGTATTATCATTTTTACACGATCCGATGTCAATGACAGCGATTTTAGATGTATTGTTCGGTGGCTACACGCCTGATACGCCAAATGAAGAAGTCAATGCATTATTAAAACGCGGTGGCATTGCGGGCATGTTCTTTACGATTACCCTCGTGCTACTAGCGTTAAGCATGGGCGGCTTATTGTTTACGCTCGGCATCGTGCAAAGTATTTTTGCGAAGATTGAAAGCAGCCTAAAAACGGCGCGTTCGGTCATTACAGGTACAGCGATTACAGGCATTGGGATTAATACGCTTGTCGGGGAGCAGTACTTGGCGATTTTATTAACAGGCGAAACATTCCGCGATCAGTACAAGAAGGTCGGGCTTGCGCCGAAAAACCTTGCGCGTGCGATGGAAGATGCGGGTACGGTCGTTAACCCACTGGTGCCGTGGAGTGTGTGCGGTATTTTTATTACGGATATGCTGGGGGTTGCTACGGTCGATTACTTCCCGTTCGCCTTCTTCTGCCTACTTGGCCCTATCCTAACCATCGCCTTTGGCTGGAGCGGCAAAACCCTAACAAAAAGTTGAGAGACGCGTTTATCTGCGACACGCGCTGGAGTCTTTGAGGAGGAAACGATTTTTGTTTCCGCTCGAAAAGACGAAGCGACGCGAGCAGATGCGTCTCGAAACTGGATTATACCAAGAAGCTTGAGCAAAGCGCTTAACGACGTAGGCACTGGAACACGTGAAGGAAAGGCGTACTTTGCCTTTACCTGAACGGGTGAAGTGACCAAGTCGTTGCTTTGCGAAACTGGATTAAAACAGAAAGTTGAGAGACGCGTTTATCTGCGACACGCGCTGGAGTCTTTGAGGAGGAAACGATTTTTGTTTCCGCTCGAAAAGACAAAGCGACGCGAGCAGATGCGTCTCGAAACTGGATTACAACAAAAAGCTTGAGAAAGGCGTTAAGCTTCGCAGGGCATTGGATCTTTTTAAAGCTAGGACGACTGCTCAACTTCAACGCAGTTGGAAAGCAGACACGGAAAGCGTTCTTTGCTTTCTAGTGGCTGATTGAAACAGCGGAAGAAGTTAGTCGGGCTAGCTAGACAGTTGGGTTGAACGCGCTTTTTGCGTTCAGACACAAAAGCGAAATGACACAAGAAGCTGCCTTTCGAAACTGGATTACACCAAAAAGCTTGAGAGGGCTTGGTCAATTCCGATAGGCGTTGGAACTTCAGCGGCAAAGGTGCTTTTTACCTTTGACTGCTGAAGTGAAACGACCTGAGGAATTAGCCCTCGAAACTGGATTAAACCAAAAAGCTTGAGCAAAGCGCTTAACGACGTAGGCGCTGGAGCCCTTAAATGTCTAAACGACTCTTCAACTTCAACGCAGTTGGAAAGCAGACACGGAAAGTGTTCTTTACTTTCCGTTGGCTGATTGAAACAGTGAGAGAAGCGAGAGACTTCACTTCAACACCTAAGAAGCAAATCCCCCTTCCCTCCTACAAAATTACAGCTAAAAGCGAACGCTGCTTTTCTCCACCTAAAAAAGGCTATGCCTAAAGTCAATGACTTAGCGCATAGCCTTTTTGTTATTTTACGATATATGCCTCGCCTTGTTGCTTCAGTACGGCGATTGTATTGCGCACCGCTTGCAGTTGCATCGCCTTACGCGTCGCTTCCGTAGCGGAGCCAATATGCGGCGTGAGCACCACATTATCTAGCTGACAAAGCGGATGGTCTGCACCGATTGGTTCTTGCGCAAAAACATCTAGCCCTGCGCCGAAAAACTGCTTATTTTGTAAAGCTTGGACTAATGCCGCTTCGTCTACTACAAGCCCACGCGCCGTATTTACAAAAATGGCATGCGCTTGTAATAAATCCAGCTGTTCGCGCCCAATCATACCTGTTGTTTCGGCTGTTAGTGGCACCATCGTTAGCACGACATCACACGTCGCAAATAACTCATTAAGTGACAAATACGTTGCGTCGTACGTCGCCTCTAAATCCTGATGACGTGAGCGATTATAATAGTACACCTCCATATCAAAGCCGTTATGCAGGCGCTTGACAATTTGTTCGCCAATGCGACCGAGCCCTACAATGCCTAGCTTTTTTTGGTGAATGTCCATTCCAAAATACGTATCCGCTACACTGCCTTGCCAATGACCAGCACGTAGCCACTCATCCATTTGCGGAATTTTGCGCGCTACTGCTAAAATTAGCGCCACCGTTAAATCTGCTACTGTGGCATCTAAAACGTGCGGCGTATGCGTACCTACTACCCCGTGCTTGTGCATCGCCTCAAGGTCAAAGCCATCATAGCCCACCGCAATATTGCTGACGACTTTTAACTTTGGGTTAGCCGCAAGCAACGCCTCGTCAATTTTGCCCATTGGCACAATATAGCCCTCTGCTTCCTGTAAGCTATCGACTACAGTAAAGTGCTGTTGCACAAGCGCCATTGGCTCGTCATAAAGCGCGCGCTCAATATAAATCGTTGGTTTCATTACTATCCCCTCCTCTTACTTTGTTCCCCATGTATTAGTGAAGATTAAACCTTCAAGGTCACGACGAGTTGCCCAGTTTTCCATTTCTAAAATCGGGCGCTGCGGGTAGTTTTCAGTGTAGCCGACCGATAGTAGCGCAATCGGATCAACATGTGGCGGGATGCCTAAAATATCGCGCACATCATTCTTTTTATAAAAGCTCACCCAGCCCATCGCAAGCCCTTCGGCATAAGCGGCTAACCACATATTTTGAATGGCGCACGCCGTCGAAAGTGCGTCTGTTTCAGGAATCGAATTGCGCCCTAACACATGTGAGCCGCCGCGCGTTGGGTCGCACGTCACACAAATCGTCAGCGGGGCTTCTTTAATGCCTTGTAGCTTCAAATCCAAAAAGCGCAGTTCTTTTTCGGCATCTTCCTCATAGTGAATAGCGAGCGCACGCTTTTCCTTTTCCGCTGCCCAGGCCAGTTTATCCTTTAGCCCCTCGTCTGTTACGAGTGTAAAATTCCACGGCTGCATAAAGCCAACGGACGGCGCGTGATGCCCCGCATGTAAAATACGCGAAATTTTTTCTTCTTCAATCGGTGTTGGTAAAAAGGTTCGTACATCACGACGATTATAAATCGCTTTATACACCGCATCTCTTTCTTCGTTCAACATAAAAAAACCTCCTCTTTGGTATCCGCAAATTTTGTTTGCTATACTTAGTATAGAGGTGTTTTTTATGAGAGTCATTATAATTGGTGGTGGCATCGGCGGATTAACTGCCGCGGTTGCCTTACATAAGCAACATGCAGAGGTTTTAGTATACGAAGCGGCGAGTGAGTTTAAGCCGTTAGGCGCGGGCATCGGACTTGGTGCGAACGCGATGCAAGATTTAAAAGATATTGGCATTGGTGATGAAATTTTCAAACAAGGTACGCCAATTCATACGCAAATTTTTAAAGATGCCACAGGTAAAATTTTAAATACGATTGATTTTGCGAAATTTAAAGCCCAGTACGGTCACGAAAACATTACCATTCACCGCGCTGATTTACACCAAACATTATTTGACGCCCTCCCCCGTCATACCGTGCGTTTTACTAAGCGTTGCGTCCATGTATCTGAGCACCATGACGGCGTCGTTGCGGTGTTTAATGATGGCACGAGCGTTAAAGGGGATTTAGTGATTGCGGCGGACGGCATTCATTCGAACTTACGCAAGCAGTTTTACCCAAATGCTGACCCGCGCTATGCAGGTTACACGTGCTGGCGAGGGCTGACGACGAATGATGGGCTTGTGGAAGCGGGCGTATCATGTGAAGTATGGTCGCGCAAAGGACGCTTTGGCTTTGCGCCGATGCAAGACGGTCAAGTGTACTGGTTTGCGTGTGTGAACACTAAGCCAGACAACGCTTTTTATGCCGAGCTAACTAATGAGCAGCTCGCTTACCAGTTCCGCAATTTTCCGAGTGAGGTTAGCGCCTTAATTAATAAAACCGCACAAAACCAAACGTTACATCACGATATTTATGATATTAAACCGCTTAACCGCTTCGTGTTTGGGCGCACTGTCCTGCTTGGCGATGCCGCACACGCCACAACGCCTAATATGGGACAAGGTGCGGGACAAGCGATTGAGGATGCGATCACGCTTGCGAAAAACATAGCGCAGTACAATCGCAAAGAAGCACTACACCGTTACGAAAAGGAACGCGTCGCGCACACGAAAAAAGTCGTACGCCTATCGCGCCAAATCGGTTGGGCGGCGCAGTGGTCAAGCCCCTTTGCGACCACATTCCGCGACAAAGTCTTCCCGCATATTCCGTCGGGCTTACTGTTTAAGCGCTTACAATTTTTATTTAAAAATCACAATGAGTAAATTTACATCAAGAAGCGCTAAGTCACAGGGTAAATGACTCACCGGCTCATAACCATGTAGACGTAATAGAAACTGTAACTCATTCAAAATTGTTTCATCATCTTCAATTACTAAAATTTTATACATTTTACCACCTCTTCAACATTCAGTCTTATTACCATACTATAAAATTAATTTAGTTAATAACATTCCCTTTCTTACTATTAAATCTTCAAGTATTACTTTATTACACACGTGTTGATTAGCGAAATTCACGTATCATTTTCTTGATAAATGAATCGAGCTGAGGTCAGAGTTTCTTCCACATACGTTTGCCATTGTTGATCGAGCGCATGCCAAAGAAACAGGCGTGTAA
>NZ_QAFW01000067.1 GCF_003057615.1 Metalysinibacillus jejuensis | reverse complement strand
AGCGAAAACTCCTATCGTGGTTTGTCTCATCAACAATTACGATACACGAGTTTTCGCTTTTATTCTATACACTATTGGAAAATTAAGGTCTTATTAGTAAGTCAACCCCAACTTATGGTGATGAGCCCTTTTTTAGATAATAATACCATATTAAGTGTTTTTAGGGCTTTTAAATTGAGAAAAATAAGATTATTAAATCGTAGAGAAGTTGTAGTCGTTTGATTATAATGTAAGAAAAAGAGAGTGAGTGGTTGCCAAATGAATGTTTTGACTAAGCAAGTGATTGAAACAAGCTATTTAACAGCACCTTCTGCAGCGCAATATCGAGTTATTTTGCGATTTTTTTATGAGCAACATGAGCGAATGAGAGACTATATAGCTCCAGAAGAAGTGTTACACCATATGCGCACTTTCAATCAATTTGAAAATTTTGATGAAGAACAGCTCCACCAAAATTTAGCACAACTCGTTTTGTGGAATAATTTAGTTGCGCGGCAAGATATGACTAAGGCACGTACAGTAGAAGAGTATAAAAAGAAGCGTTTTCGTTACCAACCTACACCATATACAATCGAAATAGAACGTATGTTAGTTAAGCTTGAAAGTATTGTAGATAATACTTTTAGTGGTTCTCTTGAATCTTCGCAATTTGAACGGTTGTTAGAGACTTTGAAAAATTTAGAAGATAAATCATTGAACATTGAGCAACAAGTGAAGATTTGGGAAGATATTATTCACTACTTTAATGAAATTAGAAAAAATACAGCAGATTATATTGCGTATATTAATAGTGAAAAGATTGATCAGCGCATGCGTACAGAAGCTTTTTTAGTGTATAAAACTCAATTTAGCCATTACTTGAGAAATTTTATTGTTTCATTGCAGCAAACTTCTTTACAAATTATAGAGTTGTTACAAAACAAAAGTATAGAACATACAATGTTAGCCGTGTTTGACAGCCTTATGACTAAAGATAAAATACATGATCAAATAGCAGGAGTCATCGTTTCTGATGAGAGTCGTTTAAAAAGCTATCAAGCAAAATTTGAGTCGATTAAAAGATGGTTTTTGGAAACTGACGGTCAAAAGAGTGAGTTAGAAATGCTACAATGGCAAACAAATGAAATGATTAGACGAGTCACACGTTATGTACAACGTTTAGGAGAGCGTCAGCACTACTTTAAAAGTAGACAAAATGATTATTTACAGTTAGCAAAGTGGTTTAGTGAATGTCCAACAATAGTAGAAGCACATGAAATATCCGCAATAGTGTTTGGTGCTATGCAAACGCAACATGTGCAACTGAAAACAGATACGACGGATGATTTGTATAGTGACACATGGTCTGAGAAGCCAGAAAAAATAGTAATTAAACCACGCACTAATCGGTACCGTGAAAAAACAAAAGCGACAGGTATTGATTTAAAGGCAACGGAAAAAAGAGCTCAACGTGAAAAATACTTATCTGAGCGTAGGCAACAAGAATTGTTAGTGAAAAATTACTTTAAGCATGGCACTGTGCAATTATCAAAACTCAGTGTAATAGAACCTTTTATGAGAAAACTATTATTAACGTGGATGTCAAAAGCGAGAACTAATGACAAGAATTTAGTAACTACAGAGTTTGGTACACTGCTACGTATAACGATGCTTGAAGAAAAAACAACGTTAAGGGCGCAAGATGGTGATCTATTAATTCAAGATGCTTTATTTGAATATGTGAAGGAGGCATAGTATGGAGGAAGTATTTGATGAGAAAGCTGTGCAAGGTTTGGATTATTTATTGCATCATTTATGGGTATTACGAAAAGATAATGCAAATATGTATCGACAAATTAGAGAGCGGCAAAAAGTATTACAACGCTATGTCTCCAATAAGCTCGGTTTACAACTGCATGTTCACCAACATTTTATAAAACTTGATAAACTACCTGTTAAAGCAGAAAGCTGGATGGGGATTCAGCAATTTACAACACCGATGGATTACATTGTTTTCTGCTATACTTTAGCATTTATTGAAGGAAAGCGCATTGAAGAACAGTTTTTACTATCAGAATTAACAGAAGAAATTCAAGCCATGAGTTATACACAAATCGCTTTAGATTGGACGTTATTTCATCATCGTAAATCATTAATTCGTGTAATGAAGGTACTTGTAGAGTTTCACTTGGTTGAAATTATAGATGGTGATGTCCAACGCTTTGACCATCATGAAGAGCAAGAGGTATTGTACGAAGTTACAATCTATAGCCGCTACTTTATGAGGGCACACCCAAAGGCTTTTACCCAACTACAGAATGCGCAAGAGCTCTTGCAACTAGAGCATCAATTAATGAGTGAAGATGAGAGGCGTAAAAGAGTTTATCGACAATTACTCTTAACGCCAGCGCTTTATAGAGAAAGTAATCAAGACCAAGATTTTTTATATGTACGTAACTATAGAAATCGCATTAATGATGATATAGAAAAGTATACAGATTTTAAATTGCATATTTTTAAAAATGTTGCGTTCTTATCGGTAACAGAGCCTAAGCGATACTATCAAAGCTTTCCGAACACTAAAGCGATTACAGATATTATTTTGCAACTATCACAATATCTTCATCAACATATTGCTAATTATAACAGCCAAGAAAATGGCATTATTGCATTGGCGGAACATCAGCTAACGGAAATTTTACTACAACTTAAAGAGCAATTAGGTGAGGGATGGGCCAAATTGTATCGAGACAAATCAATAGCCAGTGTACAAAAAGAACTTATAGATGAACTAATCTACTGGCGAATGGCTTCAATTAGTCCAGGTTTTATTTATATTCACTCGTTATTAGGCGCATTTGTAGGAAACTATCCCTCAGACTATAGCAAGGAGGAGAAATTATGACACAGTGGCAAATTAATAGGGCTGGCTTGTTAAGCTTTTGGTATTACGATGAAGAAATATTTGAATTTGCAGACGGTAAGCTATTACTTAGGGGAACGAATGGCTCAGGGAAGTCAGTTACGATGCAAAGTTTTATCCCTGTGTTGTTAGACGGTAAAAAATCGCCAGATCGTTTAGATCCATTTGGGTCAAAGGCGAGAAAGATGAGCGATTATTTATTAGGTGAAGAAGGGGTTTCGAATCGAGAAGAGAGAACGGGCTACTTGTTTATAGAGTATAAAATGTTAGGTACAGAGCAATATATAACAACCGGTATAGGTATGCAAGCACGGCGTCATAAAGATTTAAAATCTTGGTATTTCGTTATTACAGATAATCGTCGTATTGGAATTGATTTTGAATTAGCGCACCGTAGCGAAAAGGAGTTAATTCCGTTTTCTCAAAAAGAACTAACGAATCGCATAAGTACTGGCGGTATAGTAACGGATAGTCAAAAAGATTACGCAGCGCTTGTAAATAAATATATATTTGGCTTTGAAACAATGGAAGCGTATGAGGATTTAGTAAAATTACTTATTCAATTACGCGCACCTAAGTTATCTAAAGATTTTAAACCGACTGTATTATACGATATTTTAACATCTGCTTTGCCACCGATTACAGATGATGAGCTGAGTCATTTGTCAGATGTTATTGAAAATATGGACCAAACAGAGCAACAGTTGGAGCAACTAACGCTAGAATATACAGCAAATAAAAAAATTGTAGAGCGTTATGATGTTTACAATAAGTATATTTTAGGGGAATGCGCTGAACGTGTAATGCTAGCAGAAGATGAGCTTTCAAACTATTCATCTCGTAAAAAAGATTTAGTAGAAGATATGAAGAGTAAAGAACGGTATATTGAAAGGCTACACCAAGAGCTAGACGAAACGAAATTAGCCTTAAGGATATTAAACAATGAAGAACAGTCTCTGAATAACCATGAAATATGGGCGATTACGAAAAAGCTTGAAGAAAACAAGCAATATTTAATGAAAGTACAACAAAAACTAACTAAACTACAAATGCGTAAGGATAAAGAAAATACTAATTATTTAAAACATGAACAAGCAATTAAACAACAAGAAGAAAAACTGATTCAAATTGAATATGAAAAGCAAGAACTTCTTTTAAATATGAAGCTTCTAGCGGAGGAAACAGATTTTACTCAGCACGTAATAAATGTAGAGAGCTATGACAAAGGGACACCTTATTTTGATTACTGGAAAAAAGAAGTGAGTGCACATAAAGAGAAAATTCGAAATATAGCGTCATTAGTAGCAACCCAAGAAAGTTTGCATAAACAAGAGAAAGTGTCTGAGCAAGCGTATTCCGTAATTACCAGTGAATTAGATATAGGTCAAACACAATTAGTACAATCTGAACATTGGTATAGGGAAGAACAGCATAAACTAAAGATGGCGCTTTCTAATTGGATGGATAATCATGATGCTTTGCCTTTTACTGTTGAAGAACAACAAAAAGTTTCGTCAATTATCGAACGACTTTATGAAGATACAGTTTACAGCGAGGCAACGGCTATTTTAACTAGATCCTTAAATAAATTGCGTGCTGAAAAGATGGCGAATTTAGCTACAAATGAGCAGTCTCAGTTACATCTAAAAACAGAAATTATAAAAGAACAACAACATCTTCAACAATTGAAAGCTACAAAATTAGCAGAGCCTCAGCGAGAAGAAGGGAAAATAGCGTTTCGTGAGCAACTTACTGCACAAGGGATATCTTACGTACCATTTTATGCAGCAGTAGAATTTCAATCTCACGTTACAGAACAACAGAAAGGTTATATTGAAGACGCTTTACTTACTACAGGCATTTTGGATAGTTTAATTTCACCAAATAATTTTATCGTACAAGAAGATGCTGTTTTACTAACAAATCCAAAGCTACTAGATTTTACATTAGCGGATTTTTTACAACCTGATGTAGAAGATGAAAGTGTACCGATAGCGCTAATTGATGAAATTTTACGTAGTATTCCAGTAGAGACGACAATAAACGAATTTGCGATTGATGCTAAAGGTTTTTATAGAATGGGGCTAATAAAGGGACATGCTCCAAGTCATGGTCCTGCTCGTTTTATTGGTAGAACATCACGTAAACGCTATCAAGAGGAACAAATTTTACGTAAAAAACAGTTAATTGAGCAGCTTAATGAACAGCTCCAAGCCACAATAGTTTCCCATAGTTTATTAAGCGAAAAATTAGAAGAAATGGCGTCTTGGGAATCAACAATCCCAACAGATAAAGCATTAAATGATCTTCGTATGGAAGTTTACACACAGCAAGAAAGTCAAAAAAATCGACAATTTCAACAACAAGAAATAGAGCAAAAGTGGCAGGATATACGTGGGCAACTAAAGAAAATTCAACAGCAGTTGAACCTTGAAGAAAATATGCTAAATATCCCGAAAAATACTGACCAATTAAAGGAAGTAGTACAAGCTCATGATGAGTACTTAGCACAATTAAATGATTTACACCGAATTTTTGACAAAATAAAAGTAACAAAAAATAGATTGCAAGAAATAGCGCAGCAAGTAGAAAATAGTAGAGATATACTTGACGATATTCATAGTGAAATAATTGATGAACAGTATGCAGAAAAAGTATTTGAGCAAGAAATACATGCACAAGAATATCAACTGAAATTACAAGGAGCAGAAGATGTACAGCAAAGAATAGCAGAAGTTCAGCAAGAGAAGTTAATAAACGAAACACGCTTTGAGGAAATTCGTACAATATGTCCGAAAGAAGAGACTGAATATAAATATATGAAAGAAGAACTTCAGCGACTTGAACAACAGGAACATTTTGCTAACCTAATGTTTTTGCAATGGCAGCAAGCGTTACAGGAAGAATTAAACTTTAAATTTATACCAGTAGAAGACACATGCCCTAAAGCTCTTACAAAGCAGTTTAAAACAAACCAAGACCGTGTCAAGCTTGGAGAAAATTTGACGCGTATTACAAATGAACAATTAATAGTTCTTGCAGAATACAATAGTAAAAGCTATATAAATAAAAGTAAATTACTGTCACAGTTTGAAGCAGTTAATGATGATAAAATAGAAAATTTTAAACAATTACGTAATCGCCATATTATTGAGTTGGAGTACAGAGGGCAATATGTTAGCCCGTATCATATTGATAGTGTATTACAAGATGAACTAACATATAATCATCAGTTATTAGATGAGCAAGATAGAGAGCTTTATGAGGATATTATTGTTAATTCAGTGGGGAGGATTTTACGTCAACGCATTGCTCGTGCTCAACAATGGGTAAAAGAGATGGATAATATTATGGCGACTAGAGATAACTCATCTGGATTAATTTTTTCTGTAAACTGGAAGCCGCGTACAGCAGAGGCAGAAGATGAATTAGATACCAAGGAATTAGTGCAGTTATTGCAGCGTAAAAGTAGTTTTTTAAGTGAAGTTGATTTAAAGAAAATCACTAAACATTTCCGTTCACGTATTGAAAGCGCTAAAGAGATAGTAAGTGTAAGAAATGAAGGTAATACATTACGCCAAGTACTTAAAGAAGTGCTTGATTATCGTAAATGGTTTTCATTTATTTTATATTACACACGTCAAAATGAAACGAAGAAAGAACTAACCAATAACGCTTTTTATAAATTCAGTGGAGGAGAAAAAGCGATGGCTATGTACATCCCATTATTTACAGCAGCTTACTCTCGTTATAAAGAGGCGGACGCAATGGCACCATTTATTATTTCATTGGATGAAGCGTTTGCAGGTGTTGATGAACAAAATATAAGAGATATGTTTGAAGTAGTAGAGCAACTCGGTTTCAATTACATTATGAACTCCCAAGCAATTTGGGGAGATTATGATACCGTATCTAACTTGGCGATTGCTGAATTAGTACGACCTAAAAATGCAGACTATGTTACTGTACTTAACTATCGTTGGAATGGTAAGGAACGTGAGCTAATTGACTAAGATAAATGTTTTTAGACATCCCGCATTTTTGAAGTTATTTAAGCAATTTAAGCGGAAATATTATTCCTTTGGACGTATGAGAGGTAATGTAAGCTTGCAGGATTTTACAGCTGATGAAGTTAAAGAAATTGCTGGTTTTTTAGGCGTTTCCGAATACCAACTTAATCAAAAAGGTAGTGTATCACTTCAGCAATTTGAAACCCAACTTGCAACAACATCTTTCTCCCAGTTTACTTTGAAAGCATTAATAGAACAGGTGTTGGAAGAAAAACTCCATTCAAAAGAAGACGAGAAGCGCCTTAAAGACGACACAAAAAAACAATTCACCAATGATTTACAGGAAGTGTTGAGTGATTTACCACAATGGTACGACCAAATTAATAAACAAGCAGGGGATTCGAAGTTTATTTGGCAAGAGCAAAAAGCAATACTTCCTGCTATTCAATTAGTAGCACAGGCTGTTAACAGACAACTTAAATGCAACGATTTTATTAGGTTACCTATTTTAGCGCAACAAGTAACAGGAAATCCGCACGCATTTGATGGTAATAACCTAGTAGGCAAACTATTGGTGCATGCAGTGTATAGTTTAAGTGAACAACCAGAGAGTTATCCAAAAACGAGAGAAGAGCAGGTTGATTTATTAGCAAACTTGAAAATTATTCAAGACGATTTATGGAATTTCGTTACATTTCAAGGGCTTATAGGCTATGAACAACATGAGTTGCATCCTCTGTGGCAAGCCGCAGTAGCGACAAAGAATGCATTAAATATGCCAATGCGACACTTAACTTCTATTACTAAAGTGAGACCAGCTATTGGTAAACGCGTTTATATTGTAGAGAACTCAGGTGTTGCATCTACTTTAATGGACGCTCACCCTACGGCTCCGATTATTTGTACGCATGGGCAGTTACGTATGGCAAGTTGGCGCTTGTTGGATTTATTAGACTTTGACATTGAAATGTATTATTCAGGTGATTTAGATCCAGAAGGACTACGTATTGCTCAAAATATTAATAATCGCTATAGTGGACGAGTTCATTTTTGGCGTATGGATGAAACTTGTTACCATTTGGCGATGACAGGTGAGCTAACAGCAAAGCGTTTGTCCAACTTGCAATCCATAACAATACTGCCAGCTGTAGCTGAACAAATGAAGAAATATAAAAAAGTGTCCTACCAAGAAGCGTGGGTTGATTGGTTGATAGCAGATATTAATGTTGATTGATATATACAGTATTAAAAGTTCACTTAAAGTAGCTTTAGTTATACTTAAAGTGAGAGCGAGTAGCGTTGGAGTAAACATTAAGCAAGATAGTTTTATTCTTCCTGTGGTACAGCAGGAAGATGTAAGAAGGCTTCATTTAATAACAATTGGTTCAAATTTAACTTACGAAATACAATTGTCAATATCGGGTTAAAATTCCCCAAAAACGACACACTAAAATTTCTCATTTCGACGATTCGGTAGCTGAAGGTAAAGGGAAACCTTGGCCTTCCTTTTTTCATTGAATCTGAATCACCTTTTAAAAAGTCAAAGCCCTTGAAATTTTAACAATGTAAAAGTTCAAGGGCTTTTCATTTATAAGATAGGTTTTGCTTTATTCTTATTTCTATATATACGGTGAAAGAAAATTAGAGTTTCAAGCACAGCCTATTCACCGTATTTTCAGGTGTTTGATTAATCATTTGGATAAAGCCTTGGACAGCACGTTGAATCTTTCCGACATTTGAGTAAAA
>NZ_QAFW01000066.1 GCF_003057615.1 Metalysinibacillus jejuensis | reverse complement strand
GTACCATATCGAGTTGAATGTATTCGGTGTGTTTTTTTAACGTCCCGTTTTTGAACATTTCTGGCGCAGGGTTCTTAATATAAATCCTTGTATTGAGCTTCAACCGTGAAATATAGTACGCCTTTTTCTCATGAATGGCCTGTAAGTCGCCTAAATCGAAGTAGCCAAGATCGCGCAGGCATAAATCGCTGGCCTCTACCGTTTGAAGACAGATGGTTCCATACGTTTTATCATTGTTTTTTCCTGGTCCAACATGTACGTTCAGAAATTGACCACTTAGTAAGTCGTATTCCAATTGGATTTTTACGCCTGCCGTGTTACTACTGCCACCCGATCCTTGATAATCATGAGCGAACGCATCTGGCAGTTGAAAGATGGTCGCATCTAAAATACGGATTCGCTTAAACCAAGACAGCAAGGTGTCGGGGAGTGATTGGTTGGCACAGAGCTTTTGTGCAAGAAGCGCCTGAAAGACCTCGCGAAGATAAGCAACGGCAGCTTGGTTAAAGCGTTGATTCAAGCCTTCTGCGCTCATCAACACACCCGTCGAAGCCTCTAAACGACTACACAATTGGATAAGAGATGTGCTCCCAACCTCCTGACTAAGCCAGACACAAAGGGCAATGAGTTCGTTCGCTTGATACTTACTCGCACGCTTGACAAAGCCAACGCGTTTTGCGATGTCTTGTAAGACGGTTGGAGATAAACAATCGCGTAATTCTTGTGCGAAAAGGTTCAATTCATTGGATAGGATTTGATGCATGAAAAACGCCATCCTTTCTTGTAAACTACTGATGTTAAAGAAAGAATAGCGTTTTTTTTATGTTGGGGGTATTGATGTGCTTAGGTTGATGGGTATGTGATGCTACCCCTTTTACTATGGTATCTAGATTTTAGAGTAGTCTTTTCTTCTTTTAAACCAAAGAGTTAAAAGTGTTCCAATAACTACTGCTGCAATAAAAATACCATATATATTCCCATTGAAAAACAAGGTGTTCGTGTACTGATTTACGATATTTCCACTATATCCTTCTTCGAATGGATTATATGGATGATTTGATAAAGCGCTTAATGTACTTGAAACATATGTTATTTGCAATATAGTCCCCATTACAAGTAGAATAACCCCAAACATGATATGTTTTTTTAATTCAGATAGTGGTTGCTGTTGAAAGCCTTGATAAATTCCTTTACTTAAAATAAATAAAAGGATAAGAAAAATTGGGATTAGGAAGTATAGAACAATAAGACCTAAATTCCCATTACCAGAAACCGCTTTATTTGGTTGTGGCTTGAAAGTAACTATATCTATCAGGAAGAATAATAAAGTACTTGTAATAAGAAGAATAATAAAAGTTGTAAATAAGGATTTATTAAAATTTGATTTAATAAACTTATAGCCAATAAAAAAAGCATAAATTGAAATGATTAATAAAAATATAGAGTTCACCCTCGAATCCTCCGTTTCTTTACTTAAGGTGGGCTTTGCTCTAGACGTCCATCGCGCATTAAACGGGCGATGACGAGCGCATCTTTTTGGTCATTTTTCGTCTGCAGGTTGTCGTCGAGTTCTTTCGAGCGATTGACGTGCATCGGATTGACCATCACGAACGGAATCCCGTACTGTGTAAGAAACGCAGCTAAGTTCATCCAGTAGTGACCTGTTGGCTCGAAACCAACAAGGATTTCTTGTTTTTCATGCGCCTGTTTGAGCGCAAGTAGACGTTCGTAAAACGCTTCAAATCCAATGCGCGATTGGAAAATCGGAAAGGATTTTTGAAGCACACGGCCACGATCATCTACTGCACAAGCGAAATGTTTGTGCTTGGCGATATCGATGCCGATGACTAAAGTATTTTCAGAAACTTGATTAATTTTTTCATTCGTATTAAAATTCATGATTGTAAGTCCTCTCTGTGGATGTGCGAGTCAATTGTCTGGTTGACACTCAAACATCATACGAGAGGGCTTTTTTGTTTTCAAGTCCCCGAAAATTCTTCTAACAGGAATGCTCCTTTGATTGATACGTCTATCGTACCGGAGGTGCCTGATGTTTTATATGCGTTATTTGATTACGGGCTTACAATACATCCGCTGCATATCGAAAAATGGCTAGTTTTTCTTCACACTTCTTCTTTCGTTCAGCGTTCATTCTTTCTTCTAGGAATTATGCTGCATGTAGTACATCTCCTTACGAAAAAGGAGCCAGATTTTATATTAAGTTGGTTCATTGATGCAAGAATCATGCCTGTAAAGGCTTGATATCAATCTAAGTGAGTTGATCGATTAACAAGGAAGGAGGTTAGTTTAACGGTAAATAACTTAGCATTCCAGGGTGGAAAAGTATGGCTGTAATCATAGTTATAAAATATAGTTTTGACATTACAGAAGTCGAAATTTATACATTCATGAATAGTAATTCAACGTTTAGGAAAAATCGGTTTATATTCTTTGGATTGATTTAATATAGATTTAGAAATAATTGTTAGAGGTGAGTAGGATAATACTAATAATAAAAGATGTACCATCTAACTGATACATCTTTTTAGTCTATTTTATAAATGTCAAAGAGAATGATAAAAAAGAAGATTTGAGGTGATTATTATATTATGAGGTTACTAAATTTATGTCTATTTTATTTTAAAGAAATGATGACCAGTAAGCTTTATCTAGGAATGCTCTTTTTATTTTTTGTTACATTTATTCTCCGTTTTATTTTTAGAATAACGGATGATTTTGGTATGTCGGATTATGGGAATTTGGTCGGGGAAGTTTTTGTCCCAATAGGCATCGCATTTTTACTCTATATTGTATTTTTTTATCGTTCATTTTCTAACGAATTGGCTTATAATGTTCAAAATTTCTTTTCAGATTCGTATGTTATTTTAATACAAAAAATAATCGCTCAGGCCATTGTTCATGTAACAGTTCAAGTACTATTTATAACATCACAAATTGGTTGCTTATGGGTGTTTTATTGGCGTGTTGGGGTGCCATACACGTCGTTTTATTTAGAGGCAGCACAGTTTCTATATATCTATTATATAACGACTATTTTTATTGCGTTTGTCCTTGGAATTATTATCGCAATGATGTTGAATAAAAGTAAAATCAGCTTTGTCGTCATTTTTATTGTGTGGTTATTGTTAGGACCACTGAATACAACAATTTTTTCTAGTTATTTTCGAGAAATACCTGCTGCTAGTTTTCAGTCTTTTTTCTATGTGACGGTACAAAATATCAGTGATGTTTATCGGTCCTATTTAGGTTTTGCTTTTTCTTATGGAACGCTATGGAAGGCTTTAGCTTGGGTTTTCCTCAGCATATTTGTGATTGGATTATGTAGTTTGAAGTGGTGTCGTATCTCACGTCAAAGAATATATACGATTGGAACGTTGATGATTACATTTGTTTTATTTTTAACAAGTGTATTTATAATGGCGAGAACGAATTCAATGGCTTTTCAATTTGCAGATGCTGAAAAAGAGAATCAGTTTTATCAAGGGTACAAGCAGAAACAGCCTGCAGATCTCGGATATTTAATCAATGAATATGAGATTAAATTAGGTAGCCCAATAGAAGTAAAAATCTCTTTTAAAGAAATGGATACAACTACGCCAAGTTTTCAATTGAGTAATGCTTATGTAATTGAAAAAATTATAGATAGTAAAGGAGAATCAGTTGAGTTTGAACGTGATGGCGATCTAGTACATATAAAATCGAGTGGTACAAATGAATTGGTATTTTTTTATCAAATAAAAGAGCCATCTATTCAACGAGATAGACTGCTTTTGACTGGCAGTATGGGCTGGTATCCAAAACCGTATGAAGGTCCGATTTATCAATACAATGAACAGAGAGAAAAGCTAATTCCTCTGGTACCTACTAAAGATTCATTTAAATTCAATGTATATAGTGAGCATGATGTTATTACGAATATCAATAAAATTTCTAATCATTTCTATCAAGGTGAAGCAAATAGTTTATTTGTCATGCAAGCCGATGTGAATAAGTACGAATTTAATCAATATACGATAATTTATCCATTAGATTGGTCTGAAAATAAGGAACAATTTAATAAAATAATTGAATTAACAGAGTTGGTGCACGGCGACTTGAGCAAGTTAGGATTAGATGTAAAACGGATGCCTGAACAATTTATCTTCCAATCAAATACGGGATTAGGGCAATTATACGAAAGAACATTAGTATATCCAACTGATTCGCTTTATCCAATCGATTCAATTTATACGACCTATCTAACCCCACCGAAATTAGTGGAAGCATTTGTAGAAGATGCTCACGTATATTATGAGTGGGCAAATATTGTAGCGAATATTTTGGTAGATCAATACGAGCTTGGTTTAGGTGGAGATCTCTATCCAATGTCGTTCATTTCGTTATCAGAAGAAGAGCATGCAATAGCCACTAAAGTATATTCAACGCTATTTGAAGTGGATAGAAATACTCAACAGGAATTATTGAAAAAGTGGTATCAGCATAGGGAGATATTGGACAATAATTGGACTTTAATCGGCCAGTTTATAGAGGAGGCGATGACTGATGCGAATTGAAATTCAAGGTGTATCTATTCGTATGAAAAAACGGTATATATTACATGATATTCAATTAAATATACAAGGGGTATACGGTTTGATTGGACCAAATGGAGCTGGGAAAACAACATTAATGAAGTTTCTAGCGGGATTAATAAAAGCTGAAAACGGATCAGTTTTGATTAATGGAGAAGAATATTTAACTAAAAAATATATCCGATCGAATTCGATGATTGGTTATCTACCACAAGAATTTATGGTGTATCCGGATATAACGGTCTATGATGTACTGAATCATATTGCGGTTTTACAAGGAATTGGACAAAAACAAGAACGGCATCAACTAATTATGGAAGTGCTAGAGAAAGTAAATTTGTTGAATCATGAGTACAAAAAAATGAATGAGCTATCTGGAGGTATGAGAAGAAGGGTGGGGATTGCACAACTTCTTATGAGAAAGCCATCGATTCTTTTATTTGACGAGCCAACAGCAGGTCTTGATATTGAAGAACGTATAAGATTCCGAAACTTGCTGAAAAGCTTATCTAAATCTCATATGATCATTATTTCATCTCACATCGTAGAAGATATCGAATTTTTATGTACGAAGATTGGTGTTTTAAAAGAGGGGCAAATGGTTTTTGAAGGCTCACCTGAGGAACTGAATAAACAAGCGCAAGGCTTTGTTTATGAAAAGGATGTTGCAGAAGTAGAGTTAGATGAGCTTATGCTTTTAAAAAATGTTGTACAGATTAAAGAGAATGGTGATTTTTATACAGTTCGATTATTTTCCACGCAGCCAGAAGAAGGGGAAATCGTTAAACCTCAGTTAATAGACGGTTATTTAGCAATTGTTAGAGGTGAAAAGCATGGAATATATTAGAGAAATGTTCATTTTTGATCGTAAAACAATGGGGAAAATATTTTACCTTCCCTATGTAGTTTGGACAATTATTTTTACTGTACTCATTTTCTTTACATTTGATTCAGACAGTATTTATACAACGTATATTATGATACAAGGAATCTTCATTCCAATGTGTTGCTGGCATCTTATCTTTCGATACAGTGAAATATTTATTCATGGCGCAAAAGATACGTTATTACCGTATTATAAAAAATGGATAGCGTATGATTTCCTTAGTTATGGTTTTATTCATGTACTATTGACAGGGGCATTGGTGCTAACTATTTTTTTGAAATACGATTATTTGAATATAATTACGATTTTATATTTACCATTATTAATAATATTTTATCTGTGTACAGGTGCTTTTCTTATTTTTTTCACTGGAAGTATAGAAGTGACGTTAACACTTATTTGCATTTACACAGTCATTGAAGTAGTGACGCAAGGAACTTTTATGCCTTGGCCAAGAATATTTATTTTTCTAACACCTTTATGGGATCGGTTTATGATAAGTAAATTCTTATTGTTGGGAGTAATTATTATCGGACTATTCTTAGTATTGTATAGAAAAGTGCAGCGAGCTTAATTTACTAGTAGCAATATCAATGGATTTTGTTGTACGTTATTGAATGAATCGAATTAAACTGAACAATTCTTCTTAAATTTAGAATTGTTCAGCCATTAAGGAATTAATTATGTATACAGCCGATTGATTTTAATTTTTCTTTTAATAACTTTATTTTTCTAAATGATAACGGACATTGCTCCCCATTTTTCATTAGAATACTTTTAGTCTGTAAATTCACTTCGTTAATATTTCTTAAATTTATAATATACCCTCTATGACATCTAAAAAAAGATTTATCGACGTCTTCAATTTCGCTTAAGGATTGATAAAATTCAAATTTACCGTGAAATGTAGTTAGTATGATTTTGTGAGCAAGATTTCCAACTTGAAAATATAATATATCGTCTATGTTAATATTTTTTATATACTCCCCTATTTTTATTTGGAAATAGTTTACTTCAGGCTGTTCTCCTATTTTTATATACTTTTTATAGGCTGTAACGATTGCTCTAATTACACTTGGGTGAATGTCATTACTATCTTTTGTAATAAAATCTAGCGCTTCCACTTGATATTTATATGTTAAATATAGCATTTCTTCATGAGTTGTAACAAAGATAATACTAGCAAATGGTTGATATTGCCGGATTGTTTTTGCTAAATCTAGGCCTGTTACATCTGTTCCTAAATCGATATCTAGGAAAAAGCAATCGACCTTTTCAGTTAAGAGGAGGTTTAATACTTTTTGAGCAGAGGCGGTATTTAAAATAACTTGTATTCCATTTTCTTCAATAAACGCATAATTATAAATGTATGATTCTAATTGATTTGCAAACATAAGATTATCTTCACAAATAACTACCTTCATTTTTATTCTCCTTTTAAAAATAATTCTGCGTTAAACCAACAATCATTTATCCAAATATTTAAAGTTAATTCAGGCGAATTATCTATAATCTTTTTAATATTAGCAAGACCTAATCCTTGTCCATAAATTTTTGTGGTGTACCCTTCAGTAAATATCTTACTAATATTAATATCTGTATTTTTCAGTTCGTTTTGAATAACAAATAAGGTGAAAGTATCTTGCTTTATAATGGCAATATTAATTCCCTTTGTACCTTCTTCAATACAATTTTCAATTGCATTATCAATAAGATTACCTAATATTCTAGTTAAATTAATCGAGTTTGATGGTACCTTAATGGGAGAGGGTACTTCTATAGTTATTGCTAAATCCTTTTCTATTGCACTGCTAGCTTTATTAAACAATAGACCTTTTAAACTTAGATCTTGAATGTTATTTAAATTACCTAGAATTTTATTGCTCTCTAGAGTTTTAATTTCAAATTTAAAAATACCTTTATTAAAATATTCTTCTAATCCATTTAGATCTCTTTCTTTTATATAACCTTTTATGCCAAGAAGTATATTTAAATAATCATGGCGAAACTTTTGCATTTCACTATTAACTTTTTCTACAGATTGTACATATTCAGTGAAATTTTTAAATTCAATTTCATTTTGTTTAACAACGTAAATTTTAATATTAATATACACGATAACGCATATTAAAGTTAAGGTTAGCATAAAGTAGAAAATTAAAAATAAGGTATTTACCCTTAATGCTTCAATGCTAGTTTGATTATAGATTCTAAAAATATTAAAATAAAAAATACCTAATGTAATTATGACTAATAAAGTAATTACCCAATAGATACTTGAAGGTATTTTTAAATTATAGCGCGTTTTTAGTGAATAAATTAGATAGATTATGATGAGATGTATGATAACAAATAAAATTAACCTTAAAATTAACCTGTACGTTTCAGTATGTATGATAATACTATATATAAAAGTGGTAGCTAGGTGGTCCGAAATAATAGCTATTATTACAATAGATATCCAATAGAGTATTTCATTTTTTCTTGAGACAGAAAAGTAAAGGACTAAGCTAATTATGAGATAGATAATACCAAGCCAGTATACAAATTGATAGATAATAGAAGCGGGTATAAAGACTTTTATTATGCTATTTAATAATTCTTTACGAGTTATTTTTCTACCTGATAATAAATAAAATGACGCGACTATTAAAACATATTGAACTGGTAAGTTGATAAAATTAATAATCCATTCAACCATCAAATACCCCCCCTATTTATACCAATTATAGTATTAATGGGGGGGTGAGTATAGCGGATTTTAATCTTCTAATTCTTTTGGAACTTCAATTTCGTGTAAAAATCCAAAACACATTTGTTGAGTAGCTAAATCTCCGATAAATAAAATAATGTTTCGGGCCACGTCTGTTGATTAACTAAATTTTCCTATAAAAAACTAATAAAAAAGAGAGATTCCATGTAAAATGTAAGTTACCACACCAACATTTACGAGGAGGAATCTCTAGGCTCGCGAATACCACGATTTTCACATTACTTCAAAACTTTATTTCACAGGAAGAGCTGGACGGGATTCTAGCTGAGTTTCAGTTTGAAGATACGGCTCGTAAATGTCATGTAGCGACACTTTTAGACTACTTGGTTGGTGCTGCTACATTTGAATGGAAAAGTATGCGCCACGCTGCGGATGTTGCACCCGCACACGGCTTAAAATCAGTGGACTATTCGACACTTTCAAAACGTTTAGG
>NZ_QAFW01000065.1 GCF_003057615.1 Metalysinibacillus jejuensis | reverse complement strand
GTAAACGGAATTTGAATGCTTTGTTTTGTTTAGTCATATCAATTCACCTCGCTTTGTACGGAATAATATCTTATGTATTGATTATATCGTAGAAATACCGTACAATCAAGTGAGAGGTGATAATTTTGAAAAATAATAAAGAACGTGTAGAAATTCGTATGCCTAAATCAATTATCGAGAAATTAGATAAATACCAAGAAGAAAATGGAATAGCTACAAGAACAGCAACCATTCTCGAATTATTACGAAAAGGCTTAGAAAAATAACGTTGGCTAAAGCCAACCGAAATTCATCTCCCACCTCCTCATTGGTGCTATTCGCACCTTCACATTCCTTGAGGATGGGAGACTTCTTTCGGAAAGCCGTTAAAAAATAATGATTTATTTTAGCTGAATCGTAATCGGTTCCATTTCATGCTCTTTTGCCAATGGCCCGCTTTCTGGACCTGCATAAAGTGCAATTGGTGTTAACGTTAACGTTGTTGCATTTTTATCAAGCGCATTTAAAGTTGAACTAGCTAGTAATGTTATACCTTCATCGTCGCTGGATGCGCCATTATCTTCAATTTCATAAACATTACCTAAATCATCTGTAATATTTGTGAAAAGTACTGTGACATTGCGGTACGTATCCTTTAGCTCTTCAGCCATTGCAGTTGAATAATAAAGAGTTGTGACAGAAGGCGTTTGGCGTAGCTCTGTTAGATGCAAGCTAACTCCTTCTTCTTGCGTACTATATTGTAATGGCAACGTAGTCGCTTGTTCGGCATCTAATGTAAAAGCAAACGACCAATCCCCTGAAATTTCTTGTTTATTGCCCTTTGTTAGCATAGTTAAATCCCATGTAACGTCTACTGCATCAAATTGTTTACCGTGAGGCGTAGCTGTAGTAACACCGATATAAGTAGTATCATTAATTTTTTCTAAAGAATTTCTTCCCGTACTGCCTTCTGCACCTTTAATCATAGGTTGTCCACTAAATGACGGGTAATCGCCTAAATCTTCTTTTGACTCTACGGCATAATAAATCGTTAATGTTGTACCATCAAAAATAGCACGGTCTACCATTACTTTAATACCTTTATCTTCACTTACTTGCAGTAGTGCTGTTGCATTTTCACTTTTTGCTGCATCAAGCGGGCTTGTAATAAACGCTACTACATTTTGCATAAATGGAATGCGCTCAGCTAACGCTGGTGAGGCAACGCCTGCTGCAGTTAAACCAGAAACAAAAATTACTGCGGCAGCTGATACCTTTGCAAATGCACCCATTTTCTTTTTAGGTTGTTGTTTTGTAATATGTTGTTTTACGCGTGCTTTTTCCATGTCTGTAACCTCCATAGGTTCGATTTCATCAATATTAATATTTTCCCATTGTTCCTTCATGTCCATCGCTCCTTTAGTTGCCCTGCTAGCGTTTGCTTACCACGGTATAAACGATTATCCACAGCTGCTTTAGTTAAATCTAAACGCTGTGCTATTTCATTATTTGGTAGTTGCAAATAATACTTCATTAAAAAAATATCACGGTCTAGCTCAGGTAGCCCACTTAGCAGCAGTAAGAGCTCATTACGCTCTTGCTTGTCATATATTGCTACTGGAGGTAGTTCCTCTTTTACTTGCTCTCGCTGTGCACGTTTTGTTAATACGCGGTAATGGTCAATGGCCTTATACTTAGCAATTGTGCCAATCTATTTTTTAAAATCGGCTGGCTCACCTTCAAACTTTGAAGCATTTTGCCAAACAGTTAAAAACACATCATTAATACATTCGTCCATACTATCCGTGCGCCCAATTGGCTGTAATATTTTATAAGCAATCGCTTTAACAAGTGGCATATATAAATCAATCACGACGGTTAATACCTTTTCATCTTGCTTTCTTAAACGTTTAAGTTGTTGTTTTGTAATCATAGCTATCTCCTTTGTACAAAAAGCGCTCTCACCTTATACAACGACAGCACTTATGAATTATTCTCAAAAAAACAAAAAAAGTTTATACTAAGTAAAGAAGGAGTGAGTTATTATGCATACATTAACGATGACTGCTAAGGAGCAGCCCGTTATTGAGCGAGCCTTAGTCATACATATTTTAGGTGTTATCTCTGCATTAGAGCACCGTAGTATTACAATAGAAGAAGCCGAAACATTATGGTTTTGTCGAGAGGTTACTACACTTTTACAACGCAAAGCCATTCGACATGAAATCGTACATATTTTACAGTTAGGGCGTGAGCTACGCCAAATCGAAAAACTCATCCCCCACGCTGTCCCTAAAAGCCTACATGATATGCGTACCCTTGCAACGAATTGGTTAATTTCTAATGATACGAAAATTGTAACTACGGTTTGGCAATAATTGCATAAAAAAACAAGAAGCCCAAGTAAATGGACTTCTTGTTTTTTTAAGTTCGTTGCTCATGCTTTAAAGCTAAATAGGCCTGCTCATATTTTTTAGGAATACCTAGCTTGCGATTGCTACGCTGAAACACGCTATCAATACCTTTCATAAAAGTGAGGTCAAAGCCGATTTTTTCGTCGATTGGATTAAATAACTGGATGTCTTTGTAGCGTGTCGTTTTAGCACCCACAAACATATTTTTTGTAATTAGCACTACGGCAATACGACTTTCGATAGCCCTTAATTTTAATAAAGCGATAGCCTTTTGTTTATTATTAATATACTTATTAACGTGATAAACAATAATATGGTGCTCCCCTGGTGTTGATGGTTGATTGTGCACGTACAATCTATTTTTTAAATCTTTAAATGTTCCACTATGTATATGCACCCGCTCACCGTTCTTTTCTACAACAAATGAATTTTCGTGCTGTTCTATCTTTTTAAGCTTTGTTTTTAATCGCTTTCTTCGCGCGTCAAAGTAAACATCGGCTTCAACATCATTACCGATAGTAAATGTTTCATACTTTTTATCACTATAATAATTTTGGTTCTTTTCTGGCACGTACTCTAAACAATCTAAATCAAACAAGTGGCATGCATCTTCATGATCAAAGCTATCGCCTACCATAAATTCGGGTACAATACGCACACCTTTACGATATGCAATAATATCCGAAGCTTGCTTTTGCTCAGGATCATGTCCCATTGTACATACAACAAGAGCTGACGTTTCAAATGATCGCCCGCGTAACACATTATGCCACTTCGACATTTTTACGTTACCTTGCGTGAGATGAATAAGCATATCCATTCCTTCTTGTTCTAAACGCTCTGTAATTAAAGGGAAGAATAAATCATGACTAATAATAGCTTGTAATGTGTAGTCTCTTAAATAAATAGGACGATAAATATTTTTATCCTGCAATAGTTGTGGCTCATAGTCAAATGCTAATTTCGCAGCCGTCGAATGTTTTACAAAAGCTGTTTCTTTTGTTTCCCAATCGCTAGGATTTGGATTATAGTAAAGTGCCCATTCTGAACCATCAGCTAAGGACACACCGCTTAATAAAGCAACATGTAATTTTTCAGCCATTTTGTACATAATTTTCATTGCAGCATCATAGGTAGCTGCTTGATAAAAGCTTTCGGGAAAAACGACAATATCGACTTCTTGTTGTGCGACGATTTTTTCGACTTTTGCTAGTAATGCACGTACCGTAAATTGAGAATCATAAATCGGCTGAATCATCAAAATTTTCAAGTGATGCGACCTCCTATCACTACTAACATTAATTTGTATTTTACTATAATAAAAAGATAGAGAGATAAAATCCCTCTACCTTCCATTGTAACAATAATTACTAATTTGCGGTGTAAAATTAATGTACTTTTTCAATATTTACAGTAACTTTAAATAAATCGCCGTCTACTGCTATACTCATCTTCGCATCATGCATATCTACAATAGATTGCGCGATAGCTAATCCCAGCCCAGAACCTTCTGTGTTACGTGATTTATCGGCTCGTTTAAAGCGCTCAAACAATTCATCTACATTATCGCCTATTTCATATTTTGCAATGTTTTTAACAGAGAGCTCTGCCTGTCCAGCTTTATTTTCTTGTAATGTAACGTAAACACGCGTATGCTCCAAAGCATATTTTTGTACATTAATCATTAAATTATCAATGAGGCGCCACATTTTTTGACCATCTACATACGCATAACAAGGCTCTGTTGGCACTACCATACGCAACTCCAAATTTTTCTTTGTTAGCTCTTCTTCGTGTTCGCCTACAACTTGTGTAACGAGCTCCGCTAAATCCAAACGTTGCTTATGGAGTTCCATATTTCCACTGGCCATTTTTGACACTTCAAATAAATCATCGATTAATATTTTTAAACGCTCTGCTTTTTTATCTAGCACATCTACATATTGTCGGCGCTCTTCAGGTGTTAAATTTTCATTTTTTAATAGCTCTGTGTACGTAATAATAGACGTTAATGGCGTACGTAAATCATGGCTAACATTTGTAATTAACTCCGTCTTTAAACGCTCACTCTTTGCCTGCTCATTCATCGAATCTCGTACACCTTCACGTAGCTCATTTAAATTTTGAGCGTGCTTTGCAAACACTGAACGCCCTTTAATAGCAATAGGTCGATTTAGTTTCCCTGCTGCGAGGTCTTCTGTATCTTTTACAATACGACTTAAATAGCCCATGCGTGCTAGGAATAAAAAGAAGCCCGAAAACCCTACAATGAAGCAAAGGAAGAAGATAAACATACCGCCACCACCATTAAGGATTGTTGTTGCTGCCATCCCACCAATAAATGAACATGATAGTAACAGTGTCGTTTGTAAAAACAATGAGCGGTTTAATAAAATATCATAGCTAGCTACGAGCATTTGTCGTAAATAACTTTCTCTTAATAAGGTGACAATATCGCCTTTTAATTGCGCACGGTAAATCAAACTGTTAATACTCGTCACAACTAACCATGTCGTAATAATTACCCAAATTAACGATGGAATTAGCGCGCTATTTTGTTCAAATAATAACAAATTTGACAAGCGAGAAATACTAATCATAAAACTAAAGACAGCTATTACTACAATAGCTAAATGCGCATCTAGCTTCATATTATGAAATAAAGTTATAGGCATATATAAATCTTTTAAACGCGCTTTCATCATAATGAGAATGAATAAACTAACAATCCCGCTTGCAACGAAAGCTAAAAATAAATAGTGCTTAATAAGTACTTCACGGTAAGCATTATAGTCGCTAGATGTTTTAAATTTATTTTCATCAATGATAATCGTTCCGCTATAATAATGGGGGCGATTATTGACTTCCCCGTCTTTTGTATTCGTCAACATTGGCCAATGCGTGTATTCGCCATCATGAAAAACCCATTGCACATTGCTGTCGTATGTCTCTGTCGTTAATAGTTGAGTATCCTTATTATATGGATACGTTTTTAAAGCTTTAGCCCCTACATCTCCTTGACGTTTAACTTCCTTAGTCTCTTGATCTGTTAGCTCATAACTGACATAGAAAAAATTTTTCCCAAGCTCTGTACGCAATGCCTCAAGCTTTTCGAAATAACTTTCCACTACTTTCTTTTTCTCTTTTATAATTTTCTTTTTAACATGTTCATCATCTTCAAAATTCTGTTTAATATCTTGTATTTTTTTATCGCGTTCTTCTGTAAGCTTAGTTTTTCGCGCTTCATTACCATTTTGATTTGCCTCATCTATAGCTTCTTTATATTGAAAAGTAATATCAGCAATTTGCTCTTCTTTCGAGCCGTAACGATAGCGGTACTGGTCAATCTCTCCTGTAGAAACTTCTATGCTACGCATTAAAGCATCTTTATTAGGTGGATTAAGTTGTAAAGGACCAATATTAGCAAGATATTCCTCCATTACATGCTCATACGTATATTTACTAGCAATATTGCTATAAAAATAATCGGAGCGCTCTAAGGCTATAATGGTAACGATAAGTAGCCATACCGCTAATGTAAGTATTATTTTCTGGCGTTTTTGATTTTTCATCTCATTTCCTCCTAGGCTATCCGACGCAATAACTGCACTACGCTATCAAAATTCGCTTGAATATACGTTAGGGTATGCCCTATAAATAACATAATACCGATAACTGCAGCACAAAATCCGATAAATGTAATGATTCGTTCTATCTTATTTTTCAATTTTATAGCCAATGCCCCACACCACTTTCAAATAACGCGGATGCTTAGGGTCAGCCTCAATTTTTTCACGGATTTTACGAATATGAACAGCTACAATATTTTCAGCATTATATGCCTCTTCATTCCATACGCGTTCATAAATTTCTCGTGTCGAAAACACACGTCCTGCATTTCGCATTAATAATTCTGTTATTTTGTACTCAATGGGCGTTAACTGTACGGGTACATCATCAACGATTACTTCTTTACCTGCTTCATCAAGCTGTAAGCCGTCAATTGTAATCTTATCTTCTTTTTCATAATTTCCTAATTGAACGTAACGACGCAATTGCGATTTTACACGTGCTAATAATTCTAATGGATAAAAAGGCTTTGTCACATAATCATCTGCCCCTACAGATAACCCGTGAATTTTATCGCTATCTTCCGCTTTCGCACTCAGCATAATAATCGGAATATTACGCTCCTCTCGTATTTTAAATGTAGCAGTAATTCCGTCCATCTTGGGCATCATAATATCTAAAATAATTAAGTGTACTTCATGTTGTTGTAGCATTGCTAATGCTTCTTCACCATCAGCTGCTTTTAAGACATTATAGCCTTCATTTTTTAAATAGATTTCAATACCATCACGAATCGCTTGATCATCATCTGTTACAAGCACCGTTAATTTCGTCATGATATTCACCTCACTCTCATAATATAGTGTAAAATATAATTCTTAATAACTTATTCATGCAATTATGAAGAATTCCTTAAGAAAAAGTATAAATGAAGATAGATAGGAGTGCGCATTTATGTATAAAACCGTAGCAGAAACTGCACAAGACTTAAATATGCCTATGCACCAAGTCGTGCGTTATATCCATCAAGGACGCATTAAAGCTGTGCATGACGGAGAACGTTATTTAGTAAATAGCGCTCAATTTGATACGTATCACGAACAATTAGCTCGCATTAAAGAAGAAATTGAAGCTTGGAGAAACACCCCGATACCGCCAGATATTGATATTAAAGATGAAGATTAAAGGAGAGTTGTTATGCTAATTGATTACCAATGGTACTTATTTTTATCAAGTCTCGGCAATTCATCCCCCACTTCTATAAGTAGGGGATGAATTGCCCCTTCTAATCTGTTTTGGTAAAATATAAGTTATATAAATCATAAAAAGGAGGTGTTCCCTATGTCGAAAATAGTCTACAAAGCGCATCGCTTTCGCTTGTATCCCAATAAAACGCAACGCGTTCAAATGGCTAAAACCTTTGGTTCGGTGCGCTTTGTCTATAACCATTTTTTAGATGCATGGACACCTCCTATACGTCCACAGGAAAAGGCTTATCCGAATCAAGTTGTAAAAAGGCACTACCGCCACTTAAAGTTGTCTTTTCCTTTTTGAAAGAAGTGGACGCCATCGCCCTGCAATCGGCATGTGAAGATTTAGCAGAAGCGTTTCAAAACTTCTTTGCAGGGCGAGCGAACAAGCCCGTCTTTAAAAGTAAAAAGCGCAAAAAGTTTAGCTACACAACAAAATGTACAAATCACAACATTGCGCTTTTTGACAAAGCTATTAAACTGCCAAAATTAGAGCTTGTGCGCGCGAAGGTATCCTGCGTCCCAACAGGACGCATACTGCGTGCAACCGTATCGATGCGACCAAATGGGCACTATTATGTAAGCCTACTTGTCGAGGAAGAAATTCAGCCGTTTGCAAAAACCAAGCAAGCGGTTGGTCTTGACATGGGCGTTGCCCATTTGGTCACAACAAGCGACGGTGTGCATATTGCGCACCCGCACGCATTCAGTAAATATGAACAACAACTTGCGCGCTCACAACGCGTGCTGTCGCGCCGTATGGAACGTGCCAAAAAAGACGGTCGTGACAGTAAAACAGCGAAAAATATTCAAAAGGCACGCGTGAAAGTAGCAAATATTCACGAACGCATAAATCACATACGGCGTGACTACTTGCACAAATTGACGACGTCCCTTGTGCGCGACTATGACATCATTGCAGTTGAAAATTTAACCGTATCCACAATGCTTGCCCACAAGCCATTGGCAAAATCGATTGCCGACGCAAGTTGGCGCATGATACGTGAACAATTAGCCTACAAATGCGAATGGTATGGCAAGACGTTCATTGCTATTGAACCGGCATACACATCGCAAACATGCGCCAACTGCCTTGCGGTTGATAAAGCAAGTCGTAAGGGGCAATGGTTCACTTGTACGGCTTGTGGGCATACAGATCATGCGGATGTGAATGCATCTAAAAATATAAAACAGCTTGCATTGGCAAGCCTATAATAAAACCACAGGGACTGCGGGGATCGCCTACTCAATAATGGAAGGATACTTCCGTGTTCGTAGGAATCCCCCACCTCAACGCTTTTGCGTAGGTGGGGGTAGTTCAATGCTTGAATTATTATCTACAATCGGTGCACTCGGCTTTATTTATGCACGCTATAATAGGTAAGCGTGCAGGCGAAGATTTACTCACACCAGCCGAACATGCTCAACTCGCACGCGAAAAAAGCCCACAGTATATTCGCAGAAAATCATTACGTAATTTAGTTATCCACAGCATTATTTTCACGTTAGCAGTTATCTACATGTGGATAACTTTCGGAAATCAAGATTTTTCTTTAAATCTTCATTGGTAAGCGCCAAATATAGCACACCTTCAACGAATTCAATGGACATGAGACAATCGTGAAAATGAATGAAGTTGGAGGTTTTTTATGAAACAATCTGAACGCCAGTTGATGTGGCAATCTCGTATTCAAGCATTTCACACAAGCGGCGAAGCAAGCGTTGCTGCTTGGTGCGCAAAAGAAAATGTACCGGTGCAAAGTATGTATCAGTGGTTGCGTAAA
>NZ_QAFW01000064.1 GCF_003057615.1 Metalysinibacillus jejuensis | reverse complement strand
ATTAACGCAGGACAAAATATTAAAAATGAAGCGATAAGACTTCTAACCGTAGGGGCTACGGGGTTAGCCTACTAAATATCTGTTCGATAGAACGGAGTTCGTAGGAATCCCCCACTTCAAACAACCCATAAGGTGTTAAGTGGGGGTAGTTCAATTATTAATTCATTTGTGAACGTAAATACGCATGGATAAACGGATCAATTTCGCCGTCCATTACCGCACCAATATTACCTGTTTCTTCGCTTGTACGGTGATCTTTAACCATTGAGTAAGGGTGGAAGACGTACGAACGAATTTGGCTACCCCAACCAATTTCTTTTTGCTCACCGCGAATGTCATCAAGCTGTGACTGTTGTTTTTCTAGCTCTACTTGGTATAGTTTAGCTTTTAACATATTCATCGCTTTTTCGCGGTTTTTAATTTGTGAACGCTCCGCCTGACATTGCACAACAATACCTGTTGGCATATGCGTAATACGTACAGCTGAGTCCGTCGTGTTAACGTGCTGACCACCAGCACCTGTCGAACGGTACGTATCAATTTTTAAGTCTTCAGAACGCACTTCAACTTCGACATCATCTGTAAACTCCGGCATTACATCACACGAAACGAATGAAGTATGACGACGACCTGATGAGTCAAACGGTGAAATACGCACTAAACGGTGCACGCCTTTTTCGGCTTTTAAATAGCCATAAGCGTTATGCCCTTTAATGCCAAGTGTTACCGATTTAATGCCCGCTTCATCACCTGGCAAATAGTCGATTGTTTCGACTTTAAAGCCACGGTGTTCAGCCCAGCGCGTGTACATACGCAGTAATAATGAACCCCAGTCTTGAGACTCCGTACCACCCGCACCTGGGTGTAGCTCTAAGATGGCATTATTAGCATCATATGGTCCGCTCAGCAGCATTTGAAGTTCAAAATCTTCCATGCTCTTTTTAAATTCTTTTACTTCTTCGCCTAATTCAGCTTGTAAATCTTCGTCGTGTTCTTCACGTAATAACTCAAGCGTCATATCGATATTTTCGTACGTACCGACAAGCTCTTGGTATTCGTTGACGATATTTTTTAATTGGTTTGACTCATTAATAACAACTTGCGCTGCTTGTTGGTCATCCCAAAAATTTGGATCTAGCATCATTTCGTCTAGCTCCATAATGCGTGCCTCTTTGTTTTCTAAGTCAAAGAGACCCCCTAAAGTCCGCCAATTTTTTGGCTGTATTGTCTAACGTATTACGTACTTCTGCTAATTCCATCATAAGTTAATTCCTCCACGTAGTTAAAATTGCTATCCTTTCATTATAAACGATACTTTGATGACTTACCATAGAAAAAGCAGTGTATACACGAATTGTACACACTGCTTGTTATTACACTGCACCGTGGCAGTTTTTATACTTTTTGCCGCTACCACATGGGCACGGTTCATTACGTCCGACTTCTTCTTTTTTGCGCATCGGTTGCTTTTTGACTTTGCCGCCCTCTTCTTCTTTAGGGTTAACCGCTTGGCCCTTCGCAACTTCTTCACGCTCAAGGTTCGAACGAATTTCAGCTTTCATCGCATACTTCGCTACGTCATCACGCACTGAAGCCATCATTTCTTCAAACATATGGAAGCCTTCTTGCTGATACTCGCGCAGTGGATCATTTTGACCGTACGCACGTAGGTGGATACCTTGACGCAATTGGTCCATCGCATCAATATGATCGATCCATTTTGTATCAATGGAACGGAGTAAAATAACTTTCTCAAACTCACGCATACGCTCAAGCGTCATTTCTTGTTCCTTCTCGTCGTAGCGCTCTGTTACTTTAGCTAAAATATAAGCAACGATTTCTTCAGCCGATTTACCTGTTAGTGCATCTGCTGTAACATCGCCTTCATGTAATAAGTTATTCGTTGCGTAATCTTCAATCGCTTTTAAATTCCACTCATCGCGGTTTTCGTGCTGGGTAAAGATTGCTACGTTTTGCTCTACCGCTTGTTCAATCATTGTTTCAACAAGTTCACGCATATTATCTGACTCTAAAATCTGGTAGCGCTCGCCGTAAATGACTTCACGTTGTTGACGCAATACATCGTCATATTGGAGTAATCGTTTACGCGCATCAAAGTTATTACCTTCAACACGTTTTTGCGCTGACTCTACGGCACGCGATACAATTTTTGATTGTAATGGCTGCGCATCGTCCATACCGAGCTTCGTCATCATATTTTTCATATTATCCGAGCCGAAGCGGCGCATTAAATCGTCTTCAAGTGATAAATAAAACTGCGTTACCCCTGGGTTACCTTGACGACCAGAACGACCGCGTAGCTGATTATCAATACGGCGTGACTCATGACGCTCCGTACCAATTACTGCTAGACCACCTAGCTCAAGCACGCCTTCGCCTGGTTTAATGTCCGTACCACGACCGGCCATGTTCGTCGCAATCGTTACTGCACCTTTTTCACCTGCGCCTGTAATAATTTCTGCTTCACGCTCATGGTTTTTAGCATTTAATACGTTATGCGGAATTTTATGGCGCGTTAATAAATTCGAAATAATTTCTGATGTTTCGATCGCAACTGTACCAACTAAAACGGGTTGCCCTGCTTTATGACGCTCAGCAATTTCTGCTGCAACAGCTTCGTATTTACCGTTCATCGTCGCAAAAATTAAGTCAGCGCGGTCATCACGTGCGATTGGTTTGTTCGTAGGAATCGCAATAACATTCATATTGTAAATGTTACGGAACTCCTCTTCCTCGGTTTTCGCTGTACCTGTCATACCCGACAGTTTTTCGTACATACGGAAATAGTTTTGGAAGGTAATGGTCGCCATCGTCATTGACTCGTTTTGAATTTCGACGTTTTCTTTTGCCTCAATCGCTTGGTGTAAGCCGTCTGAATAGCGGCGACCTTTCATTAAACGACCTGTAAAGCCGTCAACGATTACGATTTCGCCGTCTTGTACGACATAATCGACGTCTAAATGCATGCTGACATGCGCTTTTAACGACTGGTTAATGGCATGTAACAGACGCACATGCGCAAGGTCGTATAAGTTATCAATACCGAAAGCTTTTTCGGCTTTTTCGATACCGCTTTCGGTTAACGTTACACCTTTAGACTCTTCTTCATACGTGTAGTCTTCTTTGTTTTTTAACATGCGCACAAAGGCGTTAGATTGCTTGTACAGCTGAACAGACTTAGCCGCTTGTCCTGAAATAATAAGCGGTGTACGCGCCTCGTCAATTAAGATAGAGTCAACCTCATCAATAACTGAGAAGTACAGTGGGCGCTGTACGCGCTCTTCTTTATAAAGCACCATATTGTCGCGTAAATAGTCGAAGCCCAGCTCGTTATTTGTGCTATACGTAATATCTGCTAAATAAGCTTCGCGCTTTTCTTCTTTCGATAAGCTGTTTAAGTTAAGGCCGACTGTTAACCCTAAAAAGTCATACAGCTCGCCCATCTCAGCAGCGTCACGGCTCGCTAAATACTCGTTGACCGTCACAACGTGCACACCTTTACCAGTGATTGCGTTTAGATACACGGCCATTGTAGAAGTTAACGTTTTACCTTCACCGGTTTTCATCTCGGCAATATTACCTTCATCTAATGTAGCGGCACCCATAATTTGCACGCGGAATGGGTACATGCCTAGCACGCGGCGTGAAGCTTCGCGACAAACCGCAAATGCCTCAACGCGTAAGTCATTAAGTGCCTCGCCATTTGCAAAACGCGCTTTAAACTCTTCTGTTTTTGCTTTTAGGGCATCATCAGATAAAGCTTCCATTTGACTTGCGAGCGCTTCAACCGCATCCGCAATTTTATTCAGCTTTTTCAATTCTTTTTTATTTACATCGAACATCTTGTTTAAAAGATTTAACATGTATCGTCACTTCCTATTTAGTCTCATCTTTTATAGTACCATTTTCGCTAGCTAAGGCGCAAATTGTCACTACTTGTTTAACATGGTAGAAGTGCGCACTAAAAAACTCGCCATTTGTGCGCGCGTTACGTGAGCGGCAGGCTTAAATAATGTGCCTTGCGGGCGCGTAATACCGAGCGATGCGAGCACCTCGGTATACGTGCGCTCTTCTGCCGTCGTCACGTCTGTAATCACCACTTTTTCCGTACCGCGTTGTAAATCAAAAGAGCGTACGAGCACTTTGGCTAATTGACCGCGTGTAATCGGCTTACTCGCTTGTAAAGTCGGCTGCGTAAATGCCCCTGCGTCTTTAACGACGAGCGACGCATAGTAAAGTTCGCGCTCACTTTCACTTCCTGTTTTAAAAGACGTGGGCACGTCTAAAAATGGTGTAACTTGTTGCTCTAAACCAAACGCTAAAACGAACGCTTGAGGGCTTTGATCGCCGGCAATCGCGCGCGCTATCGTTAGCGCGACTTGCCCGCGTGTCATCGTACGCCCCGGGTTAAAGGTCGTACCGTCTTTAAAAAAGCCAAGGGCAACAGCTTCATTAATTTCTTGTTGCGTTTGCTTTGGCAATTGCTCGGTATCTGTAAAACTCGGTGTCGCTAACAACATTGTCGCTAGCACTATCGATTTCAACATCTCTTTCCACTCCTTTCCTTTCGTGCGCACATTTTTCTAGTTTATTTGCATAGAACTCTATTTGTGCGCACGTTCCACCAGTTTATCTGCATAGAAACATCCTAAGTGCGCACATCCTACACATTTATCTGCATAGAACTACTCTATGTGCGCACGTTCCACACTTTTATCTGCAATACACGTTTGTTTTTACGCATAAAGCCATTTCCTCTCTTCAGGAAATGGCTTTCAACCATCTAAGCACTTCAGTACTCGCTTCAGTGCGCACCTCTCGCCTGTTTACCTACATAGCAACACACTAAGTGCGCACGTTCCACTACTTTACCTGCATAGAACTACTCTATGTGCGCACGTCCCACACATTTAACTGCATAGAAACACTTTTTATCTGCACTTCGCAAAAAATGCCTAAACCGCAGTGGGCTTAGGCACTTTACTTATATTAATTTGTTTCGATTAAGCCGTACTTACCGTTTTTACGTTTGTAGACGATGTTCGTACCATCTGTCTCTGCATCCGTATAGATGAAGAAATCATGACCTAATAGGTTCATTTGTAAAATTGCTTCTTCTTCGTCCATTGGTTTTAAATCAAATTGCTTTGTACGTACCACTTCGTATTCTTCTTCTGAAGAAGCTTCAGGTGAAGCGGCTGCCTCTGTTGCTGCGAAGTATAAGCCTGCACCCTCGCGCTCACGGAACTTGCGGTTAACTTTTGTTTTATGCTTACGGATTTGACGCTCTAGCTTATCAACGATTAAATCAATCGCTGCATACATATCAGCATGACGCTCTTCCGCACGTAGTGTTAAGTTTTTCATCGGAATTGTAATTTCGACTTTTGTTTGTTTGTCATTATAAACTTTTAAATTTACATGAGCTGTAGCATTGATGTCCTCGTTGAAGTAACGTTCGATCTTTTCAACCTTTTTTTCAATGTGCTCACGGATGGCTGGCGTAACCTCGATATTTTCGCCACGAATGTTAAAGTCTAACATATAAACTCCTCCTTTAAATAACAACTTACTACTACATTCGATACGTTATGTAAAAACTCCTTCTTATTTCGTAAAATAAATTTACAATTACTCACCTTTTAATACTTCTTTACGGCGGCGAGCTTTTAACTCCTCTACAATTTGCCCTTCAACAGCAGGTTGATTGTGCATGTATAAGCCGTATAAGCTTTGGCTACCTAGCTCGCGTCCCCAGCGCACTTCACTAAACGCTTGGATCGTATCTTTATCCAAACAAAAATTAACTTCTAGTTGTACTTGCTGGCGCTCTGACGATGTTAATTGCAAATTCGTTTGCACCTTCATACCTTGTGGGCTAATGTCTAAGATAAGCCCTTCCCACGTTTTCCCGTGTAATGTTGTGTTTTCGGATTTAATCGTGCCTTTGATCGCCACATCATCGCAAAATGCGTAGCGAAATCCTTCATTGCGTCGATATACCATGTGTAGTCCCCCTCTATTTAGTCATTTATACCTACTTTCTGTCAAAAATAATAGGTGACAGCGTATAGTCGCTATCACCTATAGTATACCCTACTTTTTACCATCATAATACATACCATCAAGATTTCTCACAGAATCGTACTGATTTGTGTATTGGCGCTCAGTTTCCCTTGACTTTTGGAAGTTTTTAATATCTTTTTTAACGATAGTCATTACATCTGCCAGTCGCGCACGGATGCCTTCGTCGAGCTCGAGGAGATGGGGCAAAAGCTGATGCCCTTTCATTTCCTCGGGCGACAACTGAGCAAGTAGTGCGCCGCGCTTATCTAGTAAATCGTCAATGCGCGCAATATAGGCGTCACGCGCATCGCCTTCAGGTACAGTTGTTAAATGATGAAATAATGTGGCAGACGTTGCCAATAATTCCTTTACAACCACTTGTGTCATACTTGGTCACCGCCACCAGCATGTTGCTGTTGGCGATTTAAACGAATAACCTCTTTCCACGTATCACGAAACTCCGTCATAAGCCCAGCCACCTCATCAATAATCGCTGGATCATTTTTGATGTTAGCCTCAAGCAGACGACGATTCATATAATCATATAAAGGTTGAATTTCTTTAGAAATCGGTACATTCATATCAAGCGTTACCATAAGCTCAGTAATAATCGCTTGCGCCTTTTGTAAGTTCGTATTTTTCGTTTGAATATCTTTGTCTAGCATCGCCTTTTTAGCAAGCGTTAAAAACTTTAAACAACCGTTGTATAACATTAATGTTAACTCACCTGGTGATGCAGTTGTTACGCTATTTTGCTTGTATGCATTATGTGCTGATGATTGTGCTACCAACTACGACAACTCCTTTTTTAGTATTACTGACCGAACTGCGCAAACATACCTGATTGCTCGTTCGCTTTATTAATAGCTTTCTCCATTGCAGTGAACTGTTTCCAGTAGCGCGCTTCAATGTCTTTCATTTTTGCTTGCAATTTAGTAATGCGGTCATCCGATTCAACGATTTTTTTACCAATGCCATAAGACTGGTCAGTTGCACCATCTTTACCCGCTTTTTTCTCAATTTGCTTCGTCATATCTTCCATCGCATCACGTAAACGCCATGCAATACCACGTGTATCTTCTGTACGTCCGTTTTCGTCTTTTTTCACTTCACCTGAAGCCGCAAATAGACGGTGCACTTGATCAGGATCTTTAGCCAGTGCTGCTTCTAATTTATCTTTATCAATTACTAGCTTACCGTTTTCTGATAGCTTACTAGAAGTTGTAATACCGATTTTAGCGAGTGAATTAATGCTATCGTCACCTAAACCACCTACAGGCGACATAAATGTCATACGCATTTTTGCCATGCCATCGCGCACAATTTGGTCGTTTCGAAGCATACCACTTTTCGCTTTTTCGTCCCAAAGCTTTTGCTCGTTCTCTGACATATCTTCACGTTGTTCTTTTGTTAGTGGTTTATAATCACGGTATTTTGTTTCTTTTAATTGACCGTTAAATTCTTCAATCATCGCATTGTATTTATCAACAAAATCTGTAATTTGCTCAACTGCTGCTTTTGTATCAGAAGAAGCCTTCATCGTCACAGGTGCTACTGTCGTGCCTGTTGCTGGGTTTTTAGCCGCAAAGTCTTCAGCTTCCGCTTGTTGCGATGTTAATGCTACTACATCTGCTTGTGCTGCCGTTAGGTTTGCTTGTACTGCAGTAGCTGCTGTATCTGCTACATTAAATGCTTGCTCTTTTTCTGCAAGATCTTTTAACCCTTGTAGTTCGCCGCTATGAGTAGCTAACTTTTCTACATCCGCTACATCCATAGCCGCTAATTTTGTTTTTGCGGGACCGTCTGTCATCGCTTCAATTGCCGCAGTTAAACCTGCTCCTATTTTACCTGCTAGATTACCTAATGCTAATGCTATAATATCTTCATCTGTTAATGCTTTTAACACATTTTTATCTGCATTATCATAAAATGTCTCTAAATCTGGCTTACCAGCAAAAGCTGTCGTACGCCCGCCATTATAAGCTAATTGCGCATTATCACGAGCTGCATTTGCTGTTACAACATCCGCTTCAAACGCTGTAACACGGTCATTTGCTTTAGCTAACTTTTCGTTAACATCAGCTAGTTGCTTTTGCGCTACATTGCCTGCGTTAAATGTTTGTTTAAGCGTTAGTTCGTAACCCGAAATTGTAAAAGTATTAGAAGAACGCTCCGTTTGAATACCGTTCACTTCGAATTTGGCATTTTGTCCATTACTAGCTAAAACATTATCTGAACCAAAGCCTAGTTTGTTAAAGACATCATTGTTACTTTCGTTAATGATTTCACCAGCACCATCTGCTGCCTTACCCATATTTTTAGCCGAAAGTGACAGTTTACCGCTCTCGAAAACTGCTGTAACACCTGCGCCACTTTCATTAATTTTTTTCATTAAATCATTTACGGTATCTGTAGCAGGATTAAAATTAATCGTCGTTGCTTTCTCTGCTAAATTACCATCCGCGCCAATTGCACGCAGTGAAATTGAGCTATCTGTAATACCTAACTCACTTAGTTTCGTTTGACCTTTTGCACCTGTTTGGCTACCTACAGCTTGTGCACTTGTCGCAAGTTGCGATACCCCACCAATCGAAATATTGCCTGATGCATTACCTTTAGCGGTTACACTCACTAAATCTGAGTTAGAAGATGTTGCTGTTTTTTGATTCATCTTACCTGATAAAATCATGTTATCAAAAAGGTAGCTATCAAATGTTTTAAGCTTAGCATTTACACTACGATACGCATCACGTTGCCATTCGTACGTTTGTTTCTTTTGAAATGTTCTATCTAAAGGCATACGTTCAGCCTTCATTAACTTTTCAACTAGTGCGTCGATATCCATACCTGACGCTAAACCACCTACACGCATTACCATGTGGATTGTCCCCCTTTTAAATTAAATTTTTTCGTCTACAATCATACCGACCATTTTTTGCATTTCATAAAAGGCGTTTAACAGTTTTTCTGGTGGTACTTCTTTTATTACTTCATCCGTTTGTGGGTCTACAACTTGAACATAATAGCGCTCTAACCCTTCGTGGAAGCGAAATTTTGAAGACATTGGCTTTGGCATATGGTCTTCCATAAATTCATTAAGTGACTCTACAGCATGCTGTAACTTCTCTTTGTTTGCTGCTGACTTAGCTAAACCCTCTGCAGCTTGTGCGCTTGTTGCTTCTGTAACCGTTGGACGATCTACAATCTTTGGCTTACTCGCCTGATGTGTTGCTTGTCGCTGTGCATTTGTTGCTGTGTTCGTTGAAGCTGTGTTTTTACTGGCACTTGACACGCTTGCCGTCATATCCATTGACGACGCTTGCGATGAAATTCGCATGTTCGTTACCCCCTACATCCTTGTATTATATAGTTCTATATGTATAGTATCGTCAGTTAACCTAAAACTTCCACACTAATTGTCAATATCGGCTTAAAATTCCCCAAAAATATCGGAATAAAATTCCTCACTTTTCTGTTTTAACCGTGTGAGGCAGCGGGAAAATTCCCGCTTTTTTCTTCTCCTCCATACGGTAAGAATCGCCCT
>NZ_QAFW01000063.1 GCF_003057615.1 Metalysinibacillus jejuensis | reverse complement strand
CATCGCATTGAACATCTCACGGTTACTTCGTTTCGAAGGACGACCGGTTGTGTACGGTGGGAAGAACCCTTCAATTTGTTTCCACTGTTCATCTGTTAATTCGTAACGACTTGGCGCCATTTCATCCACCCCATTTTCTGATTTACACCATTGTATCATGGGGTGGAAATAGTTTTTAGACAGAACCTAATTTTCGTTGAAGTTTTATATTTTACAATCGGTGTCAATCCAATCACATAGTCAATACCATCTGGAATGCTACCATTTTCCCGGTCCTCTTTCAGCTGCTTATCTAAGTCCTTTTGCGTTGCATACGCTTCTTTTGCTTCCTGATACATCTTCGCATTCACTGCTTTATACTTGTCCCCATGAATAACCGCATATTGAATTTGCTCTGTCTTATACGACTTAACCGAAATCTTTGGCGCCGCTGCTGCCTGTGCACCTAAACTTTGAAGCGGTAACATCACGAAAAACAACAGCATAATGACGACCGTCCATAACTTTTTCAACGAAATCACTCCCTTTAAGAGATGAGGTTCTTCTCTTTGGGGGTTTTTATTCTATAAACTACTTAATTTGTAGGTGCTATTCCAGGCCAAGGTAAATTATGATTTTTCCAATTTCTTAACGTATCGTAAGCAATAATATTTCGTTCTCGTGTCTTACCATTGCCCGGATCAAACGATTCTAAGTCATCTGCACAGTATGCTTCATATAAGCGATTTGAAACTTGAATAGGCTTATTTGCTCTTTTACTCCAATGATTTAGTAATTCCCAATGCTTTTTTTCTTTAAAATGTTCTACAATTGAATAGATATTGAAGTTGAAATTTTCATAACGCCCTATGTTTTCAGTTTTTGTTAGTTGCGCTAAAAGACATATACTGGCTTGTTGTTGTCCAATAACTTCTGCCAAAAAATTAATTTTAGAATCATCTTTTCTATTTTTATAAAAGTCTGATTTGGTTTTTTTACTTTTCGTTAATTTCCACAAATAATCCTGTTTTTCTTCATAAATTATATATGTACTATTATCTTCTTCATAATTAATTTTATTTTCAATTTCTTTTAAATAATCAGAATTAAATTGAGATTCTTCTACCCATGTTAGAAAATCTGCTAATGTATCAAAAGAATATTCTGCACCCCAGTTTTGCTTTGCGTATTCTCTCGCATATTCCGGAACTCCCCACAGGGCTAACACACTTTCAATACCAGCTTTATGGTACGCAATTATATCTTCTGGAGTATTACCGACCCCTATAATACGAGCATTTTCGCATAATTCAAAGTTTTGCTTTAACCAATTTTTTGCTTTAATAACACCTCGCTCACTCGGTTTAGGCCAAAAAAATTCTTCCTCTTGAGGAATATTAAAAATATTTTTCTGTTTATCAAAAGAATATCTAAAACTTAAACCATTATATTTTTTATTTTTACTTGCCATATATTTAGTATATATTTCCTCATTATATCCGTTTGTTTGATAATGACTTTTCCAAATGTCCGGATATAATGATGGCTGAATTGCATCTGTTTGTGTTAATAAAAATACTTTTCTCCAACTTGCATTGCTCAATATTGCAAAGGGTATATTCTTTTCCTGATGGATTCTCAGTGCTTCTGGATCATAAATAGAATATACATCCGAATAACGCTTTAAAAACTCCTGAAATTCCTCTCTTACTTCATGATTCTTGAAATCTTTATTACCTACTTTAAGTTTAAAAATTTCTTCTTCAAATAGTTCATTTCGGTTACTTGTGTCAACTAAAGTTTGATCAAAGTCGAAAATAATCGCATCCACTTTGGTATTTTTTTTATACTCTCCCTTATTCCATTCGCCTTTTTTACTTAAATTCCATTCATCATAGTTTTCATGTGCGTTTTCATTCATAGAATGAAGGAAGGCAAAATTAACAACATCCCCTGAAAACTCTAATTTAGTAAGTAATTTCTTTAACGCTCTGAAAGAATTTCCTGAAGTAACAATATCATCAACCACTAACAAAACATCCATTTCATGCAACAAACCAGGATTTAGAAACGCCAGTGTCCTCATATTCATTAAAATATTCCTAGTCCCACCATCGTGTGCGGCTTCTTTATTTTTTGTGCGAACTAAATTTGTCGTTAAATCATAAATATTTTGATTATCTATTTGAACTCCTATCACATCTCTGACAACTTGCGTAACACATGTTAATGTTTCTTGCTTACTTGATGGAATGGTAACAACACCAATTTTCATACCTAAATTGTCATTACTAAAAGTAGTTATAAATTCACGTAAGATATTTTGGTATTTTGAATAATTTTGGTAGCATTGGGTTGCCTCATAACAATTATTTGAATGAATATTTGGTTTATATTTTAATCCTTGACCAAAGTTATAACGCATATCATTATTTGTATAATAATTTTTTTTGGCAGTTGGATATAAATCATAATAAAATACGGGTTCTTCTAAACCTTCAAATTTAAATCTATAATGATTCATTGTTTTTTCGTAGCTTATTTTGTTCTTTATTCGCTGTGCCATTTTTCTAGTTCCTCTCTTTAAAATAATTTAATTTGTTTAGCTTCTTGTTGCTTTTCGCGTTTCTTAAATATCCAATTTTTGAAAGTAAGATTAGAATAATACTCATCCATAGATTTTCTAAAAATTTCAATAGTTTCCGGTAAAAATATAGGCATTGCTTCTCCAGTTTTGATATACTTCACATTTCCACTGTATCTATCATTTTTAAAAAATTCCTCACCTAGACGCGAAGAGTAATCAAATAATGCTAAAGGGGTTTTTGTTCTAATTGCATGCTTAATAGCATGATTGGAACCACCCTTCAAGCTAGTTTCTATTGCAATAACACCATCACTTAGTCCGGATTGCCACTCATCTCTAGCTACTAAATTTGCAACTAATTCTCTTCCTTGCATCTTTTTCCCCGGTTCATACTCAGAAATTAGTAAACCACCTTTTTCAACAATTTCGTCTGCAAGATTTTGATTGTTCTTAGGATACACTGATGCATCAATAGGTGTTGGTAATACAGCTACTGTTTTTCCAGTTGCTTCAAGAGCACCTAAATGCCCAATAGTATCACACCCTACAGCAAGTCCACTAACAACAACATATCCATTTTCCGCTAATAAACTAGATAAACGCAGGCCCATTTTGCTACCGAATTCAGTCGGTTCACGTGTACCAATAATTGCAACAATTTTTGAAGAATTTAAAATTTTGATATCTCCTTTGCAAAATAATAGTGGCGGAAAACTTTCATTTACTAATAACCTTTGAGGATATTCTTTCATATATGGATGTAATACTAAAATGTTCTCTTTGAAAGCTATTTCTAAGCTTTCTGCCGCATTTTTTTGAAGCGTTGCCCAACTCACAGTGGAATTATCTAATCCTTTTATAATGCTATTGTTTTTCAAACTTCGTAAAAATGTTTCTGTATAATTAGTTGTCGTTTCTAATTCTTTTTTATTAGTTTTCAACATTTTTTGAATTGTTTTATTACCTATTCCTTTAAGTTTCTTTAAAGAAAGAATTAAATTAGCAATTTGTTCATCTTCATATTTCATTAATTTTTTCTCCTCTGTTTATAATTATATTTTCTTACTATTAACTATCTTAACATATTGTAAATTAATTCCTATACACTTCAACCTTTTAGGTACTGTCAATAATTTTGTGTAAATGACTTTTCACCCGATTAAGGTAGTTCGTCACTTTTGTATTCAAATTAACTTGTTCGAAGCTTTGATTTGGATGTCTAGGAAAGGGCTAGCCCTTTCCTAGACATCCAAATTTCGCGCTGGCGCGTCCGGTTTATTTTACCGGTTCATTTAGTTGCTCAAACATTTCTTCCAGCTTCGCACGGGCCTGATTAAAACCGATGTGACAACGCGTTGCGAAACGTTGATTGTAATCTTCGAATTGCGTCACTAAAAAGCGCTCCAACAATTCTTCGTTCGGGAACTGTTCCTTACGTTTTGTATATTTCTTAATTTGTTTATTGAATGATTCAATCAGATTTGTTGAGTAGATGCTTCACCAAATCGCTTTTGGAAACTGATAAAATGTTAGGAAATACGGGTTTTCCAGTAAGCCTTGTGTGACTTTTTTATACGATTTGCCCCATTTTTCGCAGAACGTCTCGAGCGCTTTTTTCGCTGCTTCGGCTTCCTTTGCCTGGTGAATCGTTTTAAAATCCTCGCACACTTCCTTACGATCTTCTACACGGACTTTATGCATAATATTACGCGCCACATGGACAAGACACACCTGATACTTTGCCTTTGGAAACACGGTAAACACAGCGTCAGCCATGCCCTTTAAGCCGTCTGATACAAATAATAGCACGTCTTCTACACCACGGTCTTTCAGCTCTTCAAGCAGCTCTTTCCAGTTATAAGCCGATTCCGTTGGGGCAATTGTGTACGCAAGCACTTCCTTTGAACCGTCTTCACGAATGCCCACAGCGATATAAACGGCTTCTTTCGACACTGTATCACGACGTACGGCAATATACGTTGCGTCTAAATATACGCACACATATCGATCATGTAGTGGACGTTTATTAAACGCTTCAACCGTTTCTGTTACCGCTTTTGTCATGTTCGAAATTGTTTGTGGCGTATAATGATGCCCATACATTTTCTCGATAAGGTTGGCGATTTCAGACATCGTGATGCCTTTCTTGAACAGGTGAATCACGGTTTCTTCCAGCGTATCGTTCGAGCGCTTATACGGTGCCACTGTCTGTTGCTTGAACTCACCATTGCGATCACGCGGGATTTGAAGCGTTAAATCGCCGTACTCCGTGTGAAGTGTACGCGAATAAGACCCATTGCGAGAATTGCCTGAGTTGAACCCGATACGATCGTATTTTTCGTAATCCAAAAATTCCGTTAGTTCTGTCGCCAACAGCGAGTTGATCGCCATTTCCAAGTGCGAACGAAAAACCTCGGTAATATCTTGTTTTTTTGTAAGTAGCATCGACAATTTCTGTTGTAAACTGATTCATAGGGAAGACCTCTTTTCTAGGATTGGTTGTGGTGACTTAATTCTACCAAGAAAGGGTCTTCCTTTTTACATGGAATTTTTCATTTACACATAATATTTTATACTCTCTACTCAAAGGGCGAATAATAGTTACATGAAATTACATCAACAATTGAGATAAATCGCACAATCATTATTATTCAATCTAGACTACCGGAGTCATTTTATTCGCCTCCTATTTTTCCTCGTATGATACACTACAGTAGGTCCTAAAAAATCGTCATCTGTTAATGTATAAGGTCTTTCTGGATAACTTAGTTTATTGCATGTCGGACAATGCACTTCCCATTCATCTCTCACTTGAATATTGTAATTATTTGTCGGATATTTATAAAGAGGCCTTGGATAATCAAAGGCACCATTTGCGCTCAGATTATTGCGATTATTGTACGAACAATCACTACAAAAATTCGCCACCCACAGTTCATTGCAATCATCGCATGTATATTGCGTCTTCCAGCTATGCTTATTACGACCACTTCTACCTTTACCGCTAATTATTTTAATATTTTTTTGTACACCTTTTCTCGCTTTACCACAAGAAGGACAACAATTTTCATACTGGCTGCCTTCATGTAATAAGCGTTTAAAATAGACGTGTAAATTTTCGCTACGAAATGGTGATAGCATAAAATGAGCTAATTGATGATGCGCCGTATGTGGCAATAAATTAGCTGGTTTTACATTCCAATTTTTTGCCGCATCGTCTAAATGAACAAGAGTCGCTGATTGTACAATATGTTGTGGGCGCAGTAGTTCTTGTAAATAGCGGTACGCTGAACGATTTAAATCTGCCAAATAATTTGCGCGACCGTTTTTCATCACAGAATAATTTTTGTATTTCACATCTAGCGTATGGAAGGTCCACCTATGCGTCTGTTTATTGAGGAAACCAATTACAAAATCTGGCCGATATCCTGTTTCTTCAAATGTATAATCATAATAAATCGCTATATCAAAAGGTCGATCTTTCAAATGAAATTTTTTGCGATACCCACTAATGACATGCGTATTAAGTTGACTATAATTTTGTTCGAGATCTGTAATAAATTCTTTGGTGTCTAGTCCCCATTGCGTTAACTGTTGAATGATTTTTAACAACATCCACACTTCATAAAGTGTCGGCGATTTTAACAAGCTTTGTATAAATAAACGAAAAGTATCGGTTAATTCAGGTAGAAGATTTTCATATTGCAAGTACTGATCATATAGTTCGCTATAAAGCGGATGCATCCGAAATAAATGAGTTTCGTCTGGCTCTTCACTTTCAACTTCTAGTAGTGGATTGTGTATATTATCTTCTATTGTTTGAATAATTGTTTTCCATTGCTTTAGACGATCATCTAATAAAGCAATATCTTTTTGTAATACCCCTAGCAACTGCCTTGGTTTAACCGTTAGCTCTCCGGATGTTTGAACAAGCATGACATGCAACTCGTCCATCTCTAGTTGAAACGTTTGCTTTTGGCGCTGTTCTGCTTCAAGTTCATTTTTTGCGCGCTTCAAGTATTCATCCATCATAAATTTAATCATGCGATTTTCTCGAAGGTCTGTCACTCGTTCATTCGTAATAGCTGACACTTTTCCTTGTTGTTTTATCGCATCTTCAATGATAAGTGCTGGTGTCCATTTGCGTACATCCTTCACATGCACTTTTTTCGTAATTTGACGTAATTCGACTTCTGGCCGTTCACTTAACTCATTAAAAACAGTGTCTGTCTTTAAAATGAGCTGTTGAAAAGTCTCTAATGGAAACAATGGCATTTGGACACGACGTAACAAGTTATTTTCTTGAAATATGTCATCTTTTAAATCGTACGAAAATATTTCAAATAAATGGCGCACTTCTTGCTGCATGATTTTATATTCTTCAATTGACATCGTACCTGGTGTAATATTCACACAAACTTTCTCCAACTCCAAGCCTTGCTTGTCTAATGCGACAACTTCAAAACTACCGCCAACATTAATACCAAAAATGCCATCAGTTCGATGTTTAAAATTATTTTCAACCCAAGAATTACTTTCTTGATACCACATATCTGCTTGTTCATTATAAAAAAGCGCTAGAATAGATTGTCCAAATTGCTGTACAACAACCTCTGCTGCTTCCACCCTTACACCAATTTGAGTCATTTCGCCTTGTATTTTATTATATTCACATGAAAAATACTCTTTACCGTCATACTGCAATTCACTTTTGCATATTACTTCATCATTCACGACTATATTAAATAATTTCATTTATTAACACCTACCAAAATGTAATCGTATGTTTACTATTATTCATTTTTTGAAGTTTTTCAAAAGATTTAGGGTAGTGTTTCATTTGATTAAAAACTATACTTTCCTGCTGCACAAAATCACTTTTTTTGATTTCCAAACGAGGTAAAATTTTACCGTAAATAAGGCGGTCGATTAAACCCTCCATTTCTATCTGTTGCTGACAATACGTTAAGATCGTTTTTAAATGTTTTAGACCTCGACTGTTAAGCGGTGCATTTGGATAACTTTCAAATAAATTTGATATTTCTTGAAGTTTATCAATATATTGTTGCACGCTATTTTCTTCAAAATTGGTTTTAGTAAATGTTTGATAATTCATCGCAATTTTTCCTTCGATTTCTTGAAGGGAGGCCAAGATTTCTTTTTTCTCTTGTATGTTTAAATGATTAATTTCAATAATAAAACTTCTATCAATTACTTTCGGACTTAGTGGCTTAACCGTATGATCCATATTTAATGTTCCAATGAAACGCACATTTGTTGGAATTTCAAAGACTGGTGGATAATCTTCTACTAATTCTCTTGCGCTTTGTAGTCTCTCCACATCTACTTTTCCTTCTTCTAAAATTAATTTTGCTGTTTCCCAATGACGTTTTGGATAAAGATGGATTTCTTTCGTACGTCCTTCTCGCGCACTCAGAATTTCAGAAAAATAATACTCTACATGTGCTAAATTCATCTCATCTAAACAAATTAAAAATATTTTTTGTGCATTTTCTTCCTTATTGGCTTCAGCTAGCGCTTCCATAAATGGCGTCGGTACAAAAGCTTTATCCGTTGGGTGGAAGTAACCAAGCAAATCTTGCGTATCAGTCCAACTCGATTGAACAGGCACCATACGCACTTCCACATTTTCGAGTGCACGCGCGAATGCATGCACAATACTTGATTTCCCTGTTCCAGATGGTCCTGCCAATACCGTTAGAACATTTGCTTGTAAGGAATACATAAAACTACGTATAATGTCTTCTTGATAGATAAGTTGTTGCTCATCATTGTGATAAATCAGTGATTGTAATGTCTTAATGAACGAGTCTCGCTCATAGTTATAAATCTCATATTCTTCATCTGTTAAATTTTTTTCACCTTGATCTACACGTTTATATTTTTCAATTTTTTTCATAATTTCTAACCATCGTTTCGAATCTTCATCTAAGTTAGTTTGTTCGTCTTGAAGTTGCTGCTGTTTTCGCTCTACTTCTTGCAATTGATTATTAAGGTTTTCGAATTCTTGGTTCACATGATTCTTTAAAGGCTCAGACCGTTCCATTAATCGCTTTACAATATAATCTTCAAGCAATGTTGGTTCTTCTGGGATTTCTAAAATTTCACGAATATTTTCGTTTTTTGCTGGCTTTAATATTACTTCAAGAATATCTGGAAGGGACTGGGCTATTGAAGTAGCACTTCTAAATTCCACATAGATTAATAGATGGCGATAATGTTCGTTTCGTGATTCGTTATAATACGCTTCAACAATTTCACCAATTTCGAAGGAAGCGTTTTCAGCAGGCGCGGATACTTCCCATGGTATATCTAAAAATGGATGCTGCATATCTTTATAACCATCTTCTGTTAATTCAACTGGAATCCCCCCAACAAATTTATTGGTTACTTCTGTAATACGAAGAAATAATTTTTTACCGTTAAATTTTCGGAATGCTTTAGTAAATGTTTTGACTAATTCTTCGGAAAGTTTGTCATTTTCATATTCTTCTTTCAATTTCTCTAACACAGATTTAATATCCCCTTGAAGCCAATTAACATAAACAGACTCCAATTTAATAGGAGAAACAACTTTTTCTAAGTAGTCTTTCGTCACTATTAACATCCCCATCTCGATTAACTTGGCTTTCTTTTGCATTGCGCTATCTTCTGTGTAAGTTAAAATACTTATTAATTGTTTCAATTTTTCAAGATCATATTGACTAAAATAATCTTTGAATATCTTTTTACGTTTTCCTTTCGTGCCAGCTTTTAAGAACTCTACTACTTCCTTCTCTGCGTTTTCGACTAATTGACTAGTAGGTTGCTTATCTAATAACCAATTTTGTAGTATCTGAATTGCACTATAATATTGGCTTATTTCTGAATCTGTCCATAAGACTTCGTTTTCATTCGTTGTTAAAACCATTTCTCTCAATCCTTTATTTAATAATATAGAACTATCATATTTTGATATATTATAACATGTCTGTTGATTAACTAATTTTTACCAATAAAATGCAATAAAAAAGAGAGATTCCATGTAAAATGTAAGTTACCACACCAACATTTACGAGGAGGAATCTCTCATGGCTAAGAATACCACGATTTTCATGTTACTTCAAAACTTTATTTCACAGGAAGAAATCAACGAAATTCTTGTTGAATATGGTTTTGAAGATACAGCTCGTAAATG
>NZ_QAFW01000062.1 GCF_003057615.1 Metalysinibacillus jejuensis | reverse complement strand
TACCATGGTCTGAAAATATCCAGGCCACATGTGCAAAATAAGCCAACTAGCCGAAAAAAATACCGGTCAGTTGGCTATTCGTCGTGCGTACCGTACAGGTGCGCTATTTTTTATAATTCGGGCTTACGATTTAAATCTAATTTAGCTGGTTCAACAGTGGTAGGTGGTGGTACATTAGGTGAAGTAGAAGTATTTCTAGGAGCGAATACCTGTGCTCCTCCACTGATTTTATAATCATTTGCTATAATATTGCCATAAACTTTCCCGCTCCCACTTTGAGTCACCTTACTATAAGGAGCAAGTAAAAGGCGGTCGATGCTATCTGTACTTCCACTTAACTCTAAGTTATTTTTTCCAAAAATTAATAAATCACCGCTTGCTGTTATTTTAACATCAGCGTTTTTCACAAATAGATTACCATAAAATTTTTGGTTACCCTCAATAGAGACACTAGATGTACCACTATAGAAAACATTGATATTAGATTTTTGTTGAGGGTTAATCTGTGAGTCACCGCCTAAAGTTAAATCACTTTTTACAAATACGTTAGCATTACCATTGATAAAATGTAATCGGCCTTGTGGCATACTTAAGTTATCTATTATAATATCTAAATCTTTGCCTTGTAGGTCGAATGTTAAATCGTAATTCGCACCAATAATTAATTTTTGGATATTGATAGATTGATTAAGCTTTATTGCATAAGGGTGAAAAAGAAGTAGAAGAAATTATCGTCCTAGGTGATAATCCTATTTTGCCGCAAGTCGGTGATTTTTTATCGGCTAATTTAACGACACCGCTTACGGTAATTACAGATGAAGTGATTGCCGAACATTTCCTGCAGTTTACACATGATGATACGACGCTATTAGGACTTGCATTAAAGGGGGCGAAAGCATGACGCCAGAAATTAACTTGCTCCCGAAAATTGACCATAAAGATGATGTAAAGTCCAAAGTGCCATATTTTGTGCTCACAAGTGTTGCCATTTTACTGCTCGCTTACTTTACGTATGCGTATTTTAGTGCGAGTAGTAAAATTACAACATTAACAGCTGAAGAAGCAGTGCGTCAAGCTGAAGTCGATGAAGCACTTGCTACGCTTATGCAACTCGAAGAAAGCAATAAAGGCACGTTAGAAGGCGCAGTAGGTTTTGTAAAAGAGCAAGCGTATGCCGTAACGCCATTAATGGATGAAGTGACGAAGCAACTACCGCCTAATACGTATTTACGGGAGTATAATTTTACAGAGGAAGCTGTAACGCTTACCGTAGATTTAGAGACGATGCGTGACGTATCCTTTTATATAGAGCGTCTCGTGAAAAGCGACTATTTTGTCGATGCACAAATTACAGATGTTAGCGCTTTTGAACTAGGTGAAACAGAAAAAGAACAAAAACCGAGCGAAAAATTTAATTTTATCCCACGCTATACGGTTACGATTACAGCACTTATTGATTATGTTTACCTTAAAGGAGGTGCAAAGTGATGGCCTCTTCTGAACGTAATACGTTTATTTTAGTAGCCGTAATGGTCATTGCCTTGCTTGGTGCACTTTATTATTATGTTATTTTACCTAAAACAGAAAAGGTTACAGCACTTGAAAGTTCCATTCAACAATTAGAGACAACGTTAAGCGAGACTACTGAAGCGATTACAGCATATGATGAAACCGATATTGATGCAGGTGCTGTAGCACGTTTGCAAAAACAAGTACCTAAAGCACGCGGTGTGGAATATATTTTACGTGATTTAGAAGATATTGAAATGCTAACGCGCTCACGTATTGAAAATATTTCGTTTAGTGAATATGATGCACCGATGATTGAACGTAAGCTCGGGCTCACAGAAACTTCTGAAGAAGAGCTAGATGCAAAGTTAGCAAACGAAGCGTATGAGGAAGATGAGGTAGTTTATAATGCAGCGCTAGCAGAAGCGCCTGAAGGTTTACAAATTATTACGTACCAAGTGGATTTATTAACACCAGATTATAAAACATTACGTACGTTTATTCGTGAGGTAGAAGGGTTACAGCGCATTGTTAAAGTTGATACGATTCAATTAACGCAGCCAGGGGAAGAAGTAAAATTTGAAGAAGTCGTGGATTATACAGTATCAGCTTCCTTACAATTAACGACGTTCTTTTATAACGAGTAAGCAGGCGCACTGTGCGACCTGCTTTTTTAGGAGGGAATTATGTATACGGTTGTTGTTTTTATTTTTGGTATTGTTTTCGGTTCATTTTTTAATGTAGTAGGTTTACGTGTACCTAAAAAACAATCAATTGCCTATCCACCTTCACACTGTCCAAGTTGTGAGCGTCAATTAACAGCAATTGATTTACTACCTGTACTATCGTATGTTTTATTGCGAGGGAAATGCCGCACGTGTAAAGCTAAAGTGTCGCCCATTTATCCTTTAATGGAATTACTAACAGGCATTCTCTTTGCGCTTGCATATGTGCACTTTGGCCTAACGGCAGAATTTTTCGTTGCACTGCTGTTTATTTCGATGTTAGTTTGTATTACCGTATCTGACATTGCCTATATGCTCATTCCTAATAAAATTTTACTGTTCTTTTTACCATTGTTAGTAGTGGGACGAATTTTTTCGCCGCTTACCCCTTGGTGGGATAGCTTACTCGGTGCAGTTGTCGGCTTCGGTATGCTTTATATCGTAGCATTACTATCACGTGGTGGCATGGGCGGTGGTGATATTAAGTTATTTTTTGTCATCGGTATCGTCTTAGGTACAGTAAAGACGTTGTTAACATTGGCGTTTGCCTCTGCTATTGGCTTAGTTATCGGTATAATCGTGTTGCGCATGACAAAGAAAGGGCGAAAAACACCTGTCCCTTTTGGCCCTTCAATCGCATTAGCAGCGATAATCCTTTATTTTTACGGTGAACATATCATAACGTGGTATTGGCATTTATTATAAAAGAACATGCTGTATGTAATACAAATAAGCAGAAGCTGCTGTTCGTAGCTTCTGCTTATTTTTTATTTTAGCAATGCCATAATGTCATCATAGCGTTTTTCGTGGAGCGCTTGTACGATAGCACTACCGATAATGACACCGTCGCAAACTGCTAAAAAGTTAGCGATATGTTCACGGTTTGAGATGCCAAATCCTGCGTACACAGGGACAGGGCTTTTAGCTGTCACTTGTTGTAATAGCGTGAAAATAGCAGGGTCATAACTTGCACGCTTGCCTGTAGTACCTTTTACTGTCACGGCATAAATAAAGCCTTGAGCATCACGCAAAGTCGTCTCAATCCGTGCGTTATCACTCGTCAATGTAACGAAGCGAATAAATGGAATGCCATAAGGGGCTAAGGCAGATGTAAAAGGTTGTTCTTCTTCCATTGGTACGTCGGGAATAATGACGCCTTTAATGCCGATCGCATCACATACTTTAGCAAAGCGTTCGATACCGAAGCGAGTAATTGGGTTGGCGTAACACATAATGACAAGCGGTATCGTAATGCGTTCGCGATGCAATAGTAGCTCATCTAAAATTTTAGTAAGCGTAACGCCTGCAGCTAAGGCACGCAGTCCTGCAGCTTGAATGACAGGCCCGTCCGCTACGGGATCAGAAAAAGGAATGCCGACTTCAATCATCGTCGCACCGTGTTGTTGTAAAAATTCAATCGTTGGTAGCAATGTTTCGATACCACCGTCACCCGCCATAATGTAAGGAGCTTTCATTATTGTTCACCTCGCAGTAATTGTTTCACCGTATGCACATCTTTATCGCCACGTCCAGATAGGCAAACGACGATAATATGATCTTTAGGTAACGTTTTCGCAAGTTTCGTAGCATATGCGATAGCATGTGCACTTTCAAGCGCAGGAATAATTCCTTCTGTACGCGACAACAGCTGAAAAGCTTCGAGCGCTTCGGCATCTGTAATTTGTACATAACTTGCGCGCTGACTATCATGTAAAAAGCTATGTTCAGGTCCGACACCTGGGTAATCTAAGCCAGCTGAAATCGAGTGCGCTTCTGTCACTTGCCCGTTGTCATCTTGCATTAAATACATTTTACTGCCGTGTAATACGCCGACATCGCCTTGGTGAATAGCAGCCGCATGACGATCTGTCGTTACACCTTGCCCTGCAGCTTCTACACCGATTAATGTAACATCATCTTGTAAAAAAGGATAAAACATGCCCATAGCATTACTGCCGCCACCAATGCACGCGATAATAGTATCTGGTAAGCGTCCTTCTTGTTGTTGTATTTGCTCGCGTGTTTCCTTACCAATAACCGCTTGGTAATCGCGTACAATCATCGGGAAAGGATGAGGGCCTAACACAGAGCCCATTACATAGTGGGTATCGTCCACGTTAGCGACCCAGTAGCGCAGCGCTTCATTGACCGCGTCTTTTAACGTTTGACTACCTTGCGTTACGCTTACAACTTTAGCGCCTAAAAGCTCCATACGAAAGACGTTAAGCGCTTGACGTTTAACATCCTCCGCTCCCATAAAAATAATGCATTCCATATCAAGAAGCGCGCACACCGTTGCGGTAGCTACACCATGTTGACCTGCGCCAGTTTCGGCTACCACTTTATGTTTGCCCATTTTTTTTGCGAGCAATGCTTGGCCAATGGTGTTATTAATTTTATGTGCACCGGTATGGTTTAAGTCCTCGCGCTTTAAATAAATTTTAGCGCCACCTGATTTTTTTGTAAGCTGTTCGGCAAAATAAAGCGGATTATCACGTCCTACATATTGGCGCAAATAGTAGCGGATTTCGGCTTGAAATGCTTCGTCTTGTTTACTGTTTTCATAGGCTACTTCTAGCGCTTTAACGGCTTGCATTAACGTTTCTGGAATAAAACGTCCACCGTATTCGCCGAAGTACCCGCGTTCATTAGGTTCGTTATACATTTGTTTGGCTCCTCACATAAGCAATCAATTGCTGTATTTTTTCCGGGTCTTTTTGACCGTTTGTTTCGACACCACTTGATACATCAATACCTGCCGGCTGACAGCGTAGCACTTGATCGACATTAGTTAATGAAATCCCACCAGCTAAAAAACAACGAGGTGGTAGTATCACTTTTTCGTACGAATATGCAATGCCAGCGCCGGGTGTCGTATTATCAATTAGCGTATAAGCTGCAGGGAAGTTAGGTGTAATTGCATCATGCGCAAAAGCTTTAATGACAGGGAAGTTAAGTTTCTGTGCTGTAGCTATCGTTTCCTCACCGTGCAGTTGAATATAAGCAAGTGGCACTTCACGTGCAATTTTATTCATCGTTTCAACACTTTCATTAACAAAGACACCAACAATCGGTATATTCACGTGACGTGCAATTTTTGTGGCTTGCGCTATGCTAATTTGACGTTTGCTTTTAGCGAACACAAAACCGATAAAATCAGCGCCTGCTCGCTCGGCGGCTATCGCTGCTTCTAGTGTCGTAATCCCGCAAATTTTAATGAGCATGGCGCGGTACCTGCAGTTGTTGGGCTAAGGCGTGTGCGTCTTGTGCACGCATTAATGTTTCGCCGACTAAAATGCCATCGATACCATACGTGCTAAGCGTTAAAACATCTTTTTGTGTCACGATGCCACTTTCTGCAATAATCATTTTGTCAGCAAAGCGTTGATTTTGTAAGATAGCACCTGACCGCGTAATGTCTACAGAAAAATCATGCAAATCACGATGGTTAATACCGATAATGCGAGCGCCTAACGCACAAGCGCGCTCAAATTCTTGCGCAGTATGGGTTTCGACTAAAACATCGAGTTGTAAGTTGCGCGCATACGTGTAAAGGTGGTGTAATGACGCATCATTAAGTGCTGCAACAATGAGCAAAATCATATCAGCGCCGTATGCATAAGCACGGTCAATTTGTTGGGTACTTATAATGAAATCTTTATTGAGTACGCTCGTATGCACAGCTTGTTTTACTGCTGCCATATCCGCCATTGTACCTTTAAAATATGTTTCGTCTGTTAACACGGAAATCGCTTTAGCGCCTGCTTTTTCGTATTTTATCGCTTGTGCTACGGGATCAATCTCGCCGTTGATGATACCTTTTGAAGGTGATGCACGCTTAATCTCCGCAATTAAAGCAAGCTTCGGATGATCGACGTCGAAAAAAGGTACAAGCGGCACAGTGCGCTTAGGAAAAGTGGAAGGGAACTCGGCAATTTCTTGTTCTTTTGTCGCTAAAATTTTTTGTAATATGGTCATGACGTTACTTCCTTTCGTTGTTTGGCAAACTGTTGAATTGCATGTAACTTCGCTAATGCTTGTCCGCTATCAATGCTCATTTTTGCGAGCTCCACACCTTCTTGTACGGTAGCTACTTTACCGTAAGCAAACATTGCCAGCGCGCTATTAAATAGTACGGTATCGCGTTTTGGCCCGCGTTCGCCTTGTAACACTTGCAGTAAAATTTCAGCGTTTTCTACAGCTTCACCGCCTTGGATTGCTTCGAGTGGGGCGCATGATAGCCCGACGTCTGTAGGGTGAATGGTCATCGTAGTTTGCACGCCGTTATCGAGTAAAATGATATGGTTATCACCAGCTAACGATGCTTCATCTACATAACCAGCACCGTTAATGACAATGGCACGTTTGCGGCCTAGTCGATGCAAAACATCAGCGATTAAAGGCATCATATCGCGGCGATAAACGCCCATAATTTGCGTATCTAAAGCGATAGGGTTTGTTAGAGGCCCAATCATATTAAAAATCGTAGGAATTTTTAAATCGCGACGTACTTTCATAATATGTTTCAGTTTAGGATGCACGTGAGGCGCAAACATAAAGGCGATGCCATGCGTTGCTAAAAGGGTTTGTACTTCTGTAGGCGTTAAGTCGAGTGGGATGCCAAGGTGTTCTAATACGTCGGCACTGCCTGTTTGGCTAGAAACGCTACGGTTACCGTTTTTTGCGATTTTTACTCCCGCTCCGGCCAACACAAATGCACAAGTCGTACTTACATTAAAACTTTTCGAACCATCCCCACCAGTACCGCAATTATCAATAATAGTACCTGTTACAGTAATAGGTGCTGCGTGAGCAGTTAATGCCTCAACGAGCGCTGTAATTTCTTCGGCTGTTTCACCTTTCATTTTTAATCCCATTAACAGCGCAGCAATTTCACTTTCTGAAGCTTCACCTTGTAAAATATCGTCCATAACGGCATGCATTGCTTCTTTTGTAATGGTTTCGTTACGACTTAAGGCAATCAGTTGTTTACGTAAATGTCCGGTTTTTTTATAGGAACGGAAAAACTGAGCGAGCAGCTGCTTTCCTTCTGGTGTACCGATAGATTCAGGATGAAATTGCACACCGTAAATCGGGTATTGCGTATGGCGAATGCCCATTACAGCACCGTCATCTACAGCGCGTGCGCAAACGACGAGTTTATCATGGAGTGAATGCTCATCTACTACGAGCGAGTGATAGCGCATTGCAGTAATCGCTTGATCAAAAGCGCCAAAAGGTCCTGTATGATCATGCGTAATCATCGATGTTTTTCCGTGCTTAATCGTAGGAGCAGGTACAATAGTAGCACCAAAAGCAGCGGCAATAATTTGGTGCCCTAAGCATACACCAAACATCGGATAGCGATGATAGAGTGCGCGTACGATTTCTAGTGAAGCGGTTTTATCATGCGGTGAGCCAGGACCAGGTGATAGTACGATTGCTTCTGGTTCCATCGCTTCAATTGCCGCAATAGAAATCTCATCATAGCGCACGACACGCACCGTTTTTCCGAGCTCACTCATTAATTGATATAAGTTATACGTAAATGAATCATAGTGATCGAGTAATAAAATCATCGTACTACCTCCAGTAAAGCTTTAGCTTTGTGTAATGTTTCTTCGTACTCTTTTTGTGCATCTGAATCATAAACAATACCGGCTCCTGCTTGAACGCAAGCGATGCCATTATGAATGACCATCGTGCGGATAGCTAAGGCAAAATCCATAGCTCCGGTGTAAGAAATGTAACCGACAGCCCCTGCATAAACACCACGTCGTTGTTGTTCGAGTGTATTAATGAGTTGCATCGCTCGTATTTTAGGCGCGCCTGATACTGTGCCTGCAGGTAAGCAAGCCATTAATGCATCAAGTGCATGGAGCGTAGGGCGTAGTTGGCCACGCACTTCTGAAACGATATGCATCACGTGCTGGTATTTTTCGATTTGCGCATAGCGTGATACTTCAACTGTCCCAATATTCGCAATTTTCCCGATATCATTACGGCTTAAGTCAATTAACATACGATGCTCAGCTAATTCTTTTTCGTCTGCTAACAATTGTTGCTCAAGTAAGTTGTCTTCTTCTGTTGTAGCTCCGCGTGGGCGCGTTCCTGCAATAGGGTTAGTAATTACTGTATCACCGGTTACTTTCACTAAGCTTTCAGGGGAAGTGCCTAAAATGGTATAGTCTAAAAAATCGAGATAAAACATATAGGGTGATGGGTTAGCTGTGCGTAATTTACGGTATAAACTAAACGCATCGCCTGCAAAAGACGCAGTAAATTTTTGAGATAATACAACTTGAAAAACTTCGCCTGCATTAATCGCTTGTTTGGCTTCTGTAACAATTGCTTTAAATTGCTGTGCCGTCATACTCGGCTCAAAAGTTAAACTAGCCACTGCTTCAGGTAAAGCACGTGGTGTTAGTGCAGCGGTCATTACATTAGCAATCGCTTGGTCCAGCTCATCGTCGGTTGTAGCTTGTAAAGACGTTGCAACAAACGTAATTGTTTCTTTGCGATGATCAAACACGATAAATGTATCAAAAAATAATAAATGCGCATCTGGTAAATGGTCGTGTGTTGGTAACTTCTCACCGATTGCTTCATAGCTAAAAATGGTCTCGTAGCCAATATAGCCAATGGCACCACCAAAGAACGGAAAAGGGAAGTCACCATCTAATTTAGGTAGCGCAGCTTTTGCATAGTCAATAATCGGTGTAGTTTCTGTTGTGATTGTGCCATCGCGCTTAGTAATGGTTGTCGTATGTTCGTCGCCTGTAACCGAGTAACAAGGATCAAAAGCAATAAATGAATACCGTCCACTTTCTTCATGCTTCGCCGAACTTTCGAATAATACTTTTTTGCCTGTAATGTTGTGAAATAGCGCAATAGGTGTCGTTGTGTCGCCTGCGATCGTATGTAGCTTATAATGCATAATGATTCCTCCTTTAAATTAAAAAACGCCCTTTCGCATTATTACGAAAGGACGGAATATACCGCGGTACCACCTTTAGTTGAAGTGTTGCCACTTCCTCTTAACGCGTGTTAACGGGCGCGAGCCGTACCTCCCTACTAATGTTCAAAAGGTCTCTCCAAAGTCCACTTCTGTATAGTGTTGCTTGCTGGCTTTCACTATCCCAGCTCGCTAATTAGCCCCGTGCTATACATACTCTCTTCGTCATTGATTTTTATTTAAACACAAAAAAATCCCTCGTCTACAAAAGGACGGGGAATGCCGTGGTGCCACCTTAATTAGTCTTAAAAAGACTCACTCAAAACTGTCTAACAACAGTTTACCTTGTGTAACGATAAGGTATAATCGCTAGCGCCTACTATTAATTTCGGACTAGAAGCTCAGAAGCCCATTCGCACGTTTTCGCATTATCAGCTTGCACCAACCGCTGACTCTCTTAAATGGAAAGTTCGTGTTACTCTTCTTCTTCAACGCTTAATTTGTAATTGACTACATCATAAACCTTGTGAAATCATATGTCAACAGAATTTTCTAAAAAAACAATAAAATGAACTGCTCCCTGTCAAGTAAACAGCGGAAATAATAAAAATGCTTTAAGCGGCTTGAGACCTGAATTCTAAAGGACTCAAGCCGTTTAATGTTTCTTGGTAACGTTCGTTGTTATAGAATTTGATG